>CAXTVY010000304.1:0-3584 GCA_964247665.1 uncultured Chthoniobacterales bacterium
GGATGAGCCAGTCGGCATATCCCTCGCTCGTGTGGCAAACCTTCGATTATTACTATGATCTAAACGGCGCGTATTGGGGAGCCAAGACTGCTTGCGAACCCGTGCACGTATATTGGAACGAGAGCGATGATCGCATCCGGGTGGTCAACACGTCGGGGAAAGATGTTGATGGCCTGGTGGCCGAAGCGACCATTTATAACCTGGATGGCTCGCAGAAGTTCGCGCACAAAAGCAGTCCGTTCAGTTCCAAACCCGACGCGGTAGCCGATTGTTTCACACTGACCTACCCGAGCGATCTGTCACCTACGCATTTTATCCGTCTACGGTTGACGGACCAAGCGGGAAAGCTCGTCTCGGAAAATTTCTACTGGCGAGGCACCGAGCACCTCAATTTTGCGGCTCTTGATACGCTCAAGAAGGTCGATCTCGATGTAAATTCGCGTCTTTCCCAAGAGAATGGTGAGACGGTCGTTACCGCTGTGGTCATGAACCCTGCCACTTCGCAATCGGTTGCTTTTGCCATTCGTCCGATGCTCGTCAAACCCAGCACCGGCGCGCAAATCTTGCCGGTTCATCCGAGCGACGGCTATTTCTCGCTGGTGCCCGGAGAACGCAAGCTGGTCACTTTCCGGTTGGCTTCCGCTCTCATCGGAAGCGAAGCTCCGAAGGTCCGGTTCGAGTGCTACAACAATCCTGGCAAGTGAAGGGCTGCACCGTGGGAACCAAGAGAGGACGTGGTCTGTGCTCGAAGCCGCCGCGCGGCTCAATCCACTGGTTTGAGCAGATAGGTCTGACCCGCGGCGGTAGCGAAGGACGAAATGCCATCGGTTGTTGCGACGGGGATATTTGCTCCGTCCGCTTGCGCGACGACGCGGAACGTCTTTCCCCACGGACTCACCAGCTTGGCCGGGCCGCCCACGGTGGAAGTGATCCTAACATCCGCGATCTTTCCGCCCGCCTGATCGGCTGAGACTTCAAAGCCACCATAGGCGAGCAGTCGGGTGAAGTGGGCGTCCGTCTCAGCCGGCCAGGCGGGAAAGATGCGGATGACACCGGCGACACTTTGCAGCAGCAGTTCGTTGACGAAGCGGGCGACGGCCACCTGCTCTGTGATGTAAACACCGTGTCCGGCCCAGAAGAAGAGGCCGTTCGGCAGTTCGCGTGAATATTTGCTGTCTGCGGAGAAGCACATCTTCGCATTGGCGATGGCTTCATTGGTCAGACCGAGCTGCGCCCGGCAGACGTTGATGGTGACATTAGAGTTGGCGTGCGTGGTCGATTTCTCCACGCGATTGATGGTGCGGATGGCCAGACCTTTCAGTTCGGGGCTGGAGAACCAGTTGATGATCCCCGCCGGGAAGATGCCCTGGACCATCGTGCCGTGCCGGTCCCCGCCTTCTTTGATCGTCGCGCCCAGCCACGGCTCGATCACGGTCTGCCCGTTTTGCTCCGGATCGGCCTGCGCGCCGTACGTCGGGACCTGGTCGATGACCGCGTCGATGCGCCTGAGCAGCGCGGCATCCTTCTTCAACGTGGCGGCTTCCCGGGCAATCCGCAAACCGGCGGTGACGAAGCTGATGTCGTAGCAAACGTTGAACTCATTATAGCGGCCTGCTTCCGGGAAGTAGCTCGGGCCCATCTTGCGCTTGCCGTCCACCAGCGCGCACTTCTCTAGCAGAGAACAGTAGAACGTGCCGAAATCCTTGATCAGCGCATACACGCGGTCGAGGTGCGCCGGAGTCGGGGATGACTTGTAATAATCCCAAAGCACGACCGCCGTTTGTCCGTCCATACCCCACGAATAGCCATAAGGCATGTAAGTCTGCTGATGCTTGTACGGTGTCTTACACGCAGCTGGGTCGGGTTCAAAGGGCCACAGGTCGCTGTGGAAAAACGCGCCTTCCGCCCCGACGAAACTCGTCCGGGCGAACCACTCCCCGCGCGGCAGGTTGCGGTTGAGCGTATCGATGAAGGGCTCTACCAACTCCGGGTGGTTGAGCGGCGCGGCACCCAGGTACGTCTGTTGGATGTTGTAGTTGAGCTTGAGGGAGTTATGCCAGCCCGCGAGGCCCGGGAAACAGGCAGCCAAGCCTACCGCGTTGCCGTTTGCACGCGCGAAAGTGCGGTTGAAGTAGAGCATCCGGTACCACCAGTTTTGCAACTGGCGGTCCCCGAGTTCCACGCCGCTCCGCGACCAGAAATCCCGCCAGAGGGCTTCGTGTTTGGCGACGGCGCTGGCGTCGCCGAGCGTGGCGGCGATCAGGGCAATCGCGTCCGGCAGCGGATGCTGCGAATCGCGCGAGGTCGTGACGGCGACCGCTTGTAGATCACCCTTCCTTCCGGCGACCACGTAGAGATCCATGCCGCTCGCGTCTTCGTCGCCCGGGATGTTCTGGTGGAGGTAGCGGCAACCACCTTGCTCGCCTTCTTCCGCCTGGCTAACCCAGGTTTCGACTGGAAAGCTGTTCGGCTTCGGTTTTTTGTCCCGCAAAAGGTCCTGGTCGCCGATGAAGGAAACGGGCCGCCTGGAGCGGATCAAGATGACGTTGCTCTGCGCCAGCACGCGCACCTCGGCCGTTTCTTCCGCGGTCTTGATCGTGGCGGCGGCCCGGGCGAGATCCAGCGTGGCTCCGGTCACGGCTGTCTGGCCCTCGGCACCCAGCACCAGCTCCGCGACCGGTAGTGCCGTCGGGTAGGGATGCTTCCAACTGCCCGCGTCTCCGTGGCCCGTGACCGTGCCTGTGGCGACATCGACCACGGGCAAAGGCGGATCGTCCTGCGTGACCACCCGCATGTCCCAGCAATCGTTTTTACTGATTCGAAGATGCAGATCGTTGCCGACGGAATAGACGAGCGCGTTCGTCTCGCCGTTGCCGACGACCAGAGCCTGGGTGCGGATGTCCGCGATCTTGTCTTCCAAAACCGCGGCAGCCGCCAAGGCATCGGGATAAGCGACCGGTTCTGCGGGAAGAGCGCTGACTCCGAACAATGCGACGATGGTAAACGAAATGATCAGACGGAAGAAAGAACGGGGCATGGTGGGAGGAGTTGAGTTCCGATTCGCGGCGATCTCTGCGGCATCGGCACGGTCGGCGCATCGTTCGTCGAGGGAGCCTCGCCGCAAAAGCTCGCATGACACGGCGGTGTTACATCCTGGATGGAGGGTTGGAAGCTGCACATGCAACCCGGTAAGAATACACTCCGAGGAACCCGGGTGCATCTGGCAGTCTAGATGCCGGTCCCAGCAACAGGGCAAGCTGGACAAGCAAAGGGTCTTTAATCCAGATGAAAAACTTCCTTTAGCCCGACCGAAACCGGGCTGTGATCGGAGTTGGAAGGCATTATCTCCTGCATGTGTGTCCACCACTTTCGGCAAACTGGCGTTTGCGCAATGGCCAACCATTTTTGTTCGTCCTCAATCTCCGCGTAGCCAAAAAGCTGCCGGGTTTCCTGATGCAGGAAAATCGAATAGTTGTGGACGCCGTGTTCGCGCAACACGGACTCTAACTCGGGCCAGATTGGCTGGTGCCGGCGTTCATATTCTTCCTCATCCCCAGCGTTGACTGACATGACGAATGCCTTGC
>CAXTVY010000304.1:3594-4951 GCA_964247665.1 uncultured Chthoniobacterales bacterium
ATAGGTGGTTGCACAGCTTCCCAGAAGCTGCCATCAAGCCAAAATCAACCGTGCTCCGCAAGCTCAAACGCAAAGGTTCGCACGGGTTACGCACCAATCGTCACGGCCGCATAGAGCAAGCCGAGAATGGCGAAAGCAACCACCCAGCACACACCGAATCCCAGTGACTCGTCCCACGTCCATTTCGTAAATTCCCAGTTCGATTTTGGAAAAAGCTTGAGGTGGTCAAGAGATGCCGGTGCGGCGTACCGCGCCGCCAACTCGCGTTGGTCGGCTTCCCAATCGGAGTCAACCTTGGTTTTCATTTTGACAAAGAAACGGTCGTCCCGTTGCTTCTGGGCTGCCTGTGTGGCCAGCCAGCGTTCGCGCGTCGCAACTAACCGGCCGAGAGGCAGATAACTGAGGACGACGAGCAGAAGGGCGGGGAACAGGCCGTCGAAGAGCCAGCGGCAGGTGTACAGATCGGCGGCGCTGCAAGCCCGCACCGGCAAGCCGAACCGGCTCAGCAGGTAACTTTCCACGTTGAAACGCCCCCGCCCTTCAAGGGCAGCGTTGGGATCGTTCGGGTGTGAGCGGACAATCGAGTCGAAGAAGAGGGGCGGGGCGGGCACCACTTCTTTCTTGTGCAAAATCTGGCCCTGCTTTGTCGCCAGTCCCGCCGCGACATCGCTGGCAGAAGCCGGGACCGCCACCTCTAACGTCTGCGCTCGGCCTACCTGGAGCAGGCCGGGCTGACGGGCAAACGCGGGCCATTGCGGCAGCACCCAAGGGACGATGCTCATGAGGATCAGCCACACGACCATCCCGATCATAATCGCTGGCGCGGTGAGTTTGCGCCAGAAATAGAGCATGAAACCCGCAGTGCCCATGAACGCGCCGAAGGTGATCAGAAACGAGAGAATGGCGATGAAGTCGGTCAGCAGCAGGCTGGCCGGGATGCTCAGGATCAGGACGAGCGGGATGCAAAGCTTGGAGACCATCAGGTAGTGTTCATCGGAACGATGGCGGAAAACCATCGCATACATGTTGCGCGTGAATAGCGCCGCGAGATTGACGGAGGCAACCCCCACGGCGGGCATGTGACCGAGGATCATCCCGGAAATCATCAATCCCATCAAACCGGGCACAAGGAGGGTCTTGGCCATGGCGCCCCAGGTGTCCTGCGTGTCTGACAAACCGTTGCCGTGCGGAAAGATGGCGAGCGCCAGCAGTCCGCAGAACAACCAGGCAATCGTCACGATTCTTTTGGCGAACCCTCCCATGACCGTGCCGAGCCGCAGAGCGTGCTCGTTTTTTGCCGAAGCCGCCGCTGGCCCCATGTTGACCCCGGCAATCGCTGCCACCGACGAGGTAAAGA
>CAXTVY010000305.1:0-4928 GCA_964247665.1 uncultured Chthoniobacterales bacterium
GTGCAAGCCGCCCGCCGCCAGGATGAACCAGGCGGATTCCTGCCCCTCGTCATCGTCGCCGCACAAACCGTTGGGCTTGGCTCCATACGTCTCGGTCACCAACCGTCGTATCCATTTTTGGGTGAGCCACGGCGCTCCGGCGCGGTTGAACAGGAACGGGATCAGGTGGCTGGGCTCGTTGGCCTGGTTCGCGTAGGCGTTCCATTTGTTCAGCTTGGGCGTGCGCTCGAAGAAGTCGCTCAGCTTGGCGACGAAGGCGTCCTTGCCACCGAGCAGATTGATCAGAGCGGGAACGTCGTGCGGGACGAACCAGCCCGTTTCGTACACCGTGGACTCCTCGCCGCCGTGCCCGGAGGTCAGCCCATCCCAGACCGTCCAACTGCCATCCGTTTCCTTGTTGCGGAACCACCCTTGCCACTCCGGCCGGGCGTCCTTACCGGTCTTGTCATACGTCCAGGGAGCCGCCGGATCGAAGACGGCGCGAAACGCCTGGCCGCGCGCGGCATACTTCTTCGCGTCTTCCCGGCCGAGGGAAGTGGCCAACCGGGAAAGGTTCCAGTCAGCGTAGGCATTTTCGAGGGTATTGGCCAGGCCGTGGCCCCCGGTCGAGTATCCCTGCGGCCCGTTGCCGAAGTGCTCGCAGGTGTTCGCGGCATCGGCGTAGGCGGTGGCGACATCGTAGTTGCGGATGCCTTTCTGGTAGGCGTCGTTGAGCACGGTCACTTCCGGGTTGCCGTTCATGCAGCCGGTGTAGGAGTTCATCAGTTCCCAGCGGTCGTAGTAATGCGTGCCGTTTTGTTCCGCCAATTCGACGGCGCTGTTAATCTGATCGTTGACGATGTCCGGGGCCACGAGAGTGAGCAGGGGATATTGGCTGCGATAGACATCCCAGCCGCTGAAGACCGTGCGCTTCACAAAACCTTTCGCCTGATGGATCTTGCCATCCGCGCCGGGGTAGTCGCCGTTCACGTCGGCGACCGTGCGCGGATCGATGAGCGCGTGGTAGAGGGCGGTGTAGAAGATCGTTTTCTGATCCTCCGTGCCGCCTTCCACGGCCATCCGGTTCAACGCGGTTGCCCAGGCCTCGCGCGCCTGACGCCGGGTGCCGTCAAAATCCCAGCCGGGAATCTCCGCCGCCAGATTGGCACGCGCGCCGGCGAGGCTGACGAACGAGATGCCGGTTTTGAGCAGGATCGCCTCTTGATCCTCGGTGGGGAATTCCGCGTAGAATCCGAGATGCTGGCCTTCCTTCTCGCGGCAGCCGGGAAGTTGGACGGCTGCCCGGCAGGCAGCGGCGAACTCCGGCTTGGCGATGATGTTGGTATACGGCCCGGGCGGCAGCGTGGCGCTCCAAACGCCGACGTTTTTCAGCGGGCGGCTGAACTCCGCGTGGTAGTAGACCGTGTAGCTGACCTTCCCGTGCAACCAGCCGCCGCCCTCGCGGCTGCACTCCATCTCGCCTTCAATCGTGTGGTCGTCCGTCACTTTCACCGTCTGATGCAGCGACGTGCCGCCGATGCGGCGCGCCAGGTCCACCTGGATGCGTGACTGCGGATTCTTCGGGAACGTGAAGCGCAGAATGCCACTGTGCGGGGCGGCGGTCATCTCGGCGCGCACCTTGTAGTCGTCCAGCGTCACGGCATAGTAACCCGCCTGCGCCGTTTCGGTGTTTTTGGAGTAGGCCGAGAGGTATCCCGTGCCAGGTTTGTCGGTCTCGCCGTACCAGGTCTGGAGCGGCCCGGTCGTGGGCGTGACCAGGAAGTTGCCGAAATCGCCGTACGCGCCCACGCCGCTCAGGTGCATCATGCTGAAGCCCTGGATGGTGGTGTGCGGATAGGAGTAACCCGCGCCATTGTCGCCGCCGGTGATCGTGTCCGGGCTCAACTGCACCATTCCGTCGGGCGTGCAGGCTCCGGGAAAAAGCTTGCCGTGGAATCCCTCGAAGTTCGGGTCCAGCGTCATCCCTGCCGCCGCCAGCCGGACGGCCTCCTCCTTGGTGGGGCTCGTGCTGCCCGCACCGATGAAGGGGTTGACGTAGTCCACCGGTTCCTTGGCCCGCAAAAGCACGGCAGAAAAAACGACGGGCAGGATTGCCAGGAGCCAAAGTGCGGTTCGTGCGCGCGGCGGAAAGGCGGGTAGAGCGCGTTTGCCGGCCGGACATCCGGCCGCGTTGGGGAGGGGGGAGCAATGTGGCATAAGTCGAGTGACGGGTGGTGGATTCTCTCATGCCAGACTTGCGATTCCAGCAAAATTTCCGAAGCCCGAGTGGGTCAACCCGGGACCGGCCGCAGCCTCACTTCTGCCGTAGAACTTCCTTCCGGGCGGCCTCACCGGACGACGCGGCAGTCAAACACGCCGCCCGCCGTGCCGTGCGGTTCGGCCTGGAACTTCACCGTGACACGGCTCTTCCCGCGCGTGAGTTCCGCCGCCACCGGATATTCCACGTCGAAGAACTCGCCGGGCCGGTCGTCGTGCAGGTGTTGCGAGGCTATCTTCTGATCATCGACCAGGAGATCGAATTGCCGCGGGTTGCCCTCGCCGCCCCAATAGGTGCAGAGCAGCTTCACCGGCTGATCCGGCGGGACCTTCATCTCGTAGGAGAACCAGCCGCCATCCCGGCCGTCGCGGTAGCTCCGCTCGTGGGCCATGCCCGCGAAGGACTTCTCCATCTGGAGGTTGTGGTCCACGTCGAGTTGCTGTTCACCGGGGATGACGCGGTCATACGACCGGGCGGCGAGTTCGCGTTGGTGATGTTCCGCTGCCTCCAGGGCGCGGGCTTCCTCGGCGCGTTTTTCGGGGGTGGTCAGACGCCAGTAAAAGACGTAACGCTGGTCGTTCAGCGCATAGGCGGGGCGCAAAGTCACCTCTGCGGGCGGCGCGACGATGCCCCGCAGCAGGAACGTGAGCGGCTCGCCGGCCACCGGCGTCAGGTGGCCGGGGATCTCGGCCGCCGACGCCAGGAGCACCGGGACGTGCGCGGCAGAGAGTTCCTTGCGTTCGTTCACGGTCTGGCTGAGAAAGTCCTCGTCCTTGAGGCCGTCGCGCCCCAGGTCGCCCGCGAGCAGCACAGGCCCGTAAAAGACAGCCGCGAACCCTTCGGTGTCCGGCAGCGGCTCCGTGCGGATTTGCAGGGGAATCTCTGCCGTGAGCACATCGCCCTGCCGCCACTCGCGCCGCACCTCGGCGTACTGGCCGGGGGCAGCCGGTGCGGCGGCAACGGGTTCGCCGTTGACCCGGAGTTGCAGCCCGCCCGGCGCAGCCCAGCCGGGATAACGCACGGCCACGGTCAGCGTCGCGGGCTGCGGCAGCGCGGCGAAGGTCAGCCGGATTTGCCCATCGGCGGGGTAGCCTGTTTCCTGGCGCAACGTCATCCCCTGCCATCGCAGTTCCGAGGGCAGGAAGAGGTTGACCAGCAGTTTGTCCGCGCCCTCGTGGGCATAGATGATGTCGCCGTAGCGCGCGTGGTTTTCCATGCCGGTATCCACGCAGCACCAGAAGTTGTCGAACGGCTTGGAGAAAGTCCGGTATGCGCCCGGGCGCATCGACGTGTAGTAGGAGAACTCGCCGGGTCGGCCGGGCACCTGGGAACCGAGGATGTGGTTGTAGAGGGCGCGTTCGTAATAATCCATCAACTCACCCGCCGGTTGCTCCACGAACAGACGCTCCGTCAGCTTGAGCATGTTGTAGGTGTTGCACGTTTCCGGCCCGATGGGCGAGAGCATGTTCTCGCGGAATCTGGCCGGATTGAAGAAGCTCTCGTGCGTGCCGTGGCCGCCCGTGGCGAAGGAGCGGTTGTGGACGACGAAGTTCCAGAAGTTGCGTGCGACCCGGCCGTAGGACTCGTCCCCGGTGAGCCGATAGATGCGGTCGTAGCCGATCATCTTGGGAATCTGGGTGTTGGCGTGCAGACCGGTCAGCGGGTCCTCGCCGCGCGCCAGGGGGTCGAACACGGCAGCGTGCCGGAACTTCTCGGCCAGCCGCAGGTATTTCGCCTCGCCGGTGATCGCGCCGATCTCCGCGAGCGATTCGGCCATGCCGCCGTGCTCGACGGCCAGCATCCGCTGCATCAGCGTGTCGTCGAGCCCGTCCACGACCGTGCCGCACCAGTCGGCCAGCGCGACGACCACGGTGCGCGCCCGCTCGTTGCCGGTGCGTTCGTAGGCGTCGATCAGGCCCGCAAAGATTTTGTGCATGGTGTACCACGGCACCCAGGCGTTGTTGAAGTTGAACGCGCTCTGGTTGTTCAACTCGCCCCGGGCGACCTGCGCGAAGATTTCCCGGCCGTGCGGGATAGCGGAGACGTAGCCGTTACCGTTGGCTTGCTGGCAGACGGCGAGTTCGTCCACGATGTAGCCGACCCGCGCCCGCAGACGTTCGTCACCCGTGGCCTGCCACATGGTGGCGAGCGCGCTGAGATAGTGCCCGAGCGAATGTCCGGCGATGCCCAGGCTTTCCCATCCGGGGTAGACCGCCGCCTTCGGGGGCAGACCGGCCTCCCGGCGGAACCACGCGAGCAGGCGGTCCGGCTCCAGTTGCAGCAGGTAATCGTGGTCGGTTTGCTGCGCCGCCAGGAAGGGGCCATCGAGCAGGCGCTGATCGCCGCCAACGACGCCGGCCCCGGGGTCGTGGCGTTGGGGCTGGCCAACGATGAGGCGCCTTGGCCGCCGGAGCCGTTCGTGGAGGCCTTCGCGATCGCCCGCGAAGCGGGCCTGCTCAGTACGCCGCATGCAGGCGAGCTGGCCGGACCCGAGAGCGTGCGAGGAGCCATCGACGTGCTCGGTGCCAACCGGATTCAGCACGGAGTCCGCGCCATCGAAGATCCGGCCCTGGTCGAGCGGCTGGCTGCCGAAGACATCTGCCTCGACGTCTGCCCGACCTCCAATGTGCTGCTGTCCGTCGTTCCGGACCTGGACTCACACCCGCTGCGC
>CAXTVY010000306.1:0-4888 GCA_964247665.1 uncultured Chthoniobacterales bacterium
GGCCCCCCCCCCCCGGTCAAGTGGCGCCCCGCAAGAGCATCCGGATCAGCGAAATCCGCGAATTGAGCCAGCGCGGCAGCCTGGAAGGTGAGCCGGTTTACCTGACGGGGCAGTTTGTCGTCCGGGCAGTGGGCGAGAACAAGTCCAACGGGATCAAGAATGCCGTGCTTCGCTCTGGCGCACAGAGCAATGTGCGGGTCATCGTGCAATATCCGGCGGAGCGCCCGCTTCCCGCCGAAGGCTCCGAGGTCAGCCGGGATGAACAACGGCCTTACCAGATCACCGATGTTCGACAAACGGACGACGGAACCCTCAACGTGTATGCACGCGAGATCAGCGAGTAGCCCGGGACAACCGGCTGCTCCTGCTTAACCGAGCACCTGTTGGACCACTTCGGAAAGCTCGGCCATCTGGTAGGGTTTGGCGATGGCTCCGGTGAACCCGTGCCCGCGAAAGTTGGCAATGATCGGGTCGTTGGAATATCCGCTGGAAACAATGGATCGGACCTCCGGGTCCAAGATATGCAGCCGTTGGAGCGTCTCGTACCCGCCCATGCCGCCGGGCACGGTCAAATCGAGGATCACGGCGCTGTAAGGATTGCCTTCCTGGCGCGCCATCTCGAACTGCCGCAACGCTTCTTCGCCGTCCGCGGTGCAGGTCACTTCGTAGCCAAGATATTCAAGCATCGCACCGACCAGTTCTTGCAGCACCGCCTCGTCATCCATGAACAGGATGCGGCCGAGCGAACCGGGACGGACGGCCCGCTCCGTGCCGTTTAGCTTATCAGTTGGTACGCTCATTGCCGGCACGACCGCCGGTGGACGCGCCACCACGGCAGGCAGGTAGATGTGAAACACCGTCCCCATTCCCGGCTCGCTCTCGGCCTGGATCAGGCCATCGTGTTTTCGGATGATGGAATACACGGTCGCCAACCCGAGCCCGCTCCCGGCGGACTTCGTGGTGAAGTAGGGGTCGAAGATTCGCACGAGGTTCTCGGGTGCGATGCCGGAGCCATGATCGCGGACGGACACCCGCACGTATTCGCCCGGCTCCAGCGTGGCCACGGGCCGCTCCCGGCTGATGAGCACGTTGGACGCGCTGACATGGAGCACACCGCCTTCCGCCGAGGCTTGCACGGCGTTGATGACCAGGTTGTTGATGACCTGATTGATCTGTCCACGGTCCAACTCCGTTGGCCACAGATCGTGTGCCAGTTGGAACTGGCAGCGCAGGTTCGAGCCGTGCAGCGCGAACTCGACGCTCTCGCGCACCAGGGCCGCCAGCGCCTCGACCCGGCGCTTTGGCGTGCTGCCCTTGGAAAATGTCAGCAGTTGGCGCGTCAGGTCGGTGGCGTAGACGCACGCCTGCTGGATGGTTGCCAGGGCCTGCGGGGCGCGCGCCGCGTTGCTACGGGCGAGCGAGAGGTGGCCCATGATGGCGGTCAGGATGTTGTTGAAATCATGTGCGATCCCGCCTGCCATCAGCGCTACGCTCTCGAGCTTGGACGCTTTCTGTAGTTCCTCTTCAAGTTTTTGCTCACTCGTGATGTCGCGGACGATGGTCACCACGCCCGTGATCCGACCGTCGTAGCCACGGATAGGCGCGGCCGTTAGCGTGACCGCAGCATTGCGGTCGTCGCGGGAACGCAGGCTGACGTGCCGGGTCAACTCCAGGATTTCGCCCGTGCTGAGCACCTCCTTGATTTGCCCGGCACAGGGATTCTCGCCGGGCTCGCAGAAGATCCGCAGCACGTCACTGACCGGACAGCCGACGGCTTCGCTCTGGCTCCAGCCGGTGAGTTGTTCGGCCACGCCGTTGAGCAATGAAACCCGCCCCTGCATGTCCGTGGTAATTACTCCCTCACCAATAGAGCGCAAGGTCACCGCGAGCTGCTCCTTTTCCTGTGCGAGACGCTGTTCGGCCCGCAGGCGTTCGCTCACGTCGCGCAAGGTCACGATGATTGCTTCGATGCGCCCCCAGGAAGCGCGGCTGGCCTGCAAATCCATCGGCAGCGATGTGCCGTCAGGACGCACAAAAACCCCGGAGTAAAATCCGCAGCCTTCCCGGCGCACGGTCTGCAACAACGGTGCCACCGCCGCCTGTACACCCTCTGGCCACAGCCTGTCGAACGGTTGTCCCGCCAGCCATCTTTCCTCGTAGCCGAGCACGCGTGACACCGCTTCGTTGGCGTGCAGGATGCGTCCGTCGCGCGCATCCAGCACGAGCATCACATCCAGGTATTCCCGAAAGACAACCTCGAATTTCTCCTGCAGATCCAGCAGCGCCTTCTTCGTGCGGGTCCGCTCCTGCCGCTCGGAGGCCTCACGCAGTTCGCGTTCGATGGCGGGCACCAACCGGGTCAGGTTGGCTTTCATCAGGTAGTCGCTGGCCCCGGCCCGCATGGCGGCCACCGCCGTTTCTTCGCCGATGGAGCCGGACACCACGATGAACGGCAGGTGGGCGGACTGCTCCCGCAGCTTGTGCAGAGCACGCAAAGCATCGAATTGCGGCATCGTGTAATCGGAGAGCACGATGTCCCAGTGGCCGTGCGCGAGCGCGTCTTCCAGCGCCTCGGCGGTCTGGACCTGGACCCAGTCCGGCTCGTAGCCGCCGCGGTGCAGGAGGCGCAGGATGATCTGCACGTCGTCGTCGTTGTCTTCGACCAGCAGAACACGCAACGGCTGACTTCCGGCCGCGGGAATGTCGGTGGGCCGCCCGGCGAGTTCTCTCCTTCCAACGAATGAGTTCAAGCTGCTCATCGTGCGTGGCTGGGTGGATCTTCGTTGAGGAGCAGCCAATAGGTGCCGACCTGGCGGACCGCATCCATGAATTGAACAAAATCCACGGGCTTGCGGATATAGCTGTTTGCTCCGAGCCCGTAGCTCTGGATCAGATCCTCGTCTTCCCGGGAACTGGTCAGCACGACGACAGGCAAATTGTGCGTGTGCTCATCGTCACGAATCTGGCGAAGCACCTCCAGCCCATTGATCCGTGGCAGCTTCAAGTCGAGCAGGGTCACCGTGGGCAAGGTCTGCCCAACACGGCCTGCGTAGAGCCCGCGCGCAAAGAGGAAATCGAGGGCTTCCACCCCATCGCGCACGACTTCGATCCGGTGCCGGACGCCGTTGCGCGACAGAGCGCGCAAGGTCAGCATTTCATCATCGGGATTATCCTCGATGAGCAGGATCAATTTATCCTGTACCGTCGGGGCAGAATCCAGCGCGCTCATGTGGAGAAATTCAGTGGGCATTGGTGGGATGCCGCGGCACCGTCATTCCCGGCCCCGTGACCGGCACTCCACCGGCAGGGGAATACACCCCCGTTTCGAGCACGGCACCGCCGGGCACCGTGCCGGTGAGTGTAAAGGTAAACGCCGCCCCTTCCTGCGGCGTGGCGTCCGCCCGGACAGCGCCTCCGTGACGGGCGACGATCCGCTGGACCGTCGCCAGCCCGATGCCGCGCCCGCCGGGAAAGTCCTCGGGCACATGCATCTTCTGGAACGCTCCGAAGAGTTTGCCCGCATACTGCATGTCGAACCCGGCGCCGTTGTCGCGCACCTCATAGACCGGCACACCGACCGGCCAGTCTGTTCCCGGCTGGTCGAGAACGCGGAAGCTGATGCGCGCGGCGATCCGTCCCGCCGTGAATTTCCAGGCGTTCACGAGCAGGTGACGCAACGCCACGTCCAGCAGTGCCCGATCACCGACCGCCAAAATGCCGGGTTGCACGTCCCAGAGCGTTTGGCGCATCGGTTCGGCGGCGGACAGTTCACTCGCGGCGGTGGCAACGAGCCCGCTGAGGTCCACGCGCTCGGGCCGGAACGGGGCACGGACGATCCGCGAAAGCGAAAGAAGGTCTTCGATGAGCAGGTTTAACTGCGTGGCCCCGGAGCGCACCCGCCGCAGATAATCGTGTGCCGTCACGTCAAGGCAATCGCCGTAATCCTCCGCCAACGCCTGCGAGAAACCGTCGATGCCGCGTAGGGGCGCGCGCATATCGTGAGAGATCGAGTAGCTAAGCGAGGCGAGTTCCCGTTGGGTTTCGCGCAACTGCAGGCGCAATTGCTCCATCTGTTCGTTTGCCGCTTTCGCGGCCAATCGCCATTGCTCCACTTCAGGCGAGGGACCAGCGCACTGCCGGGCCGTTTCGCGGGCTGCCAAAGCGCGCAAACGCGCGCGCAACCGCAGGGTCCACCAAAAGAACCCGGTTGCCGCCAGGATCGGCGGCAGCGCGACGGACGCGATCAGAAGAGCAGGCATGAAGGCGGTTGGCTGGGGGCTGGGTATCAACGCACCGATCCTCTGGTGCATTGGCCAGATGCACACCCTGCGACAAGCCGTTCATCGATCAAGAAAAGCGATGCGCGATTGGTTGGGTTCTTCTCCGGGCAATTCCTGATTGTTCCAGAGGTTATGTACAGCTTACGTGCCAGCACGGTTTATCGCCAGACCAAATCTTTACCGGAACCTTTCCTCTGGCAACCTCTGTTTCACCGGCGGATTCATCCGTGCGCTGCGGCGGGGGTTCATTCCACGAATTCCAGTTCCACCGGGGCCGGGATGATTCCGCCGTCGCTGGCGGCCTTGAGGAATTCCCGGATCGCCTGCCGCCCGATGTCGCCGTAGTCGCGGGTGTAGTCGTTGACGTACATCCCGATGAATTTGTCGGCCAGCGGCACGTCGAGCCCCCGCGCCAGCGGCATCGAATGCGCCACACCCTCCGCGCGATGGCTGAGGCCGTACTCGATGCTCTCGCGCATCAGGTCGGAGAGTTCCCTGCGCACCTCCGGCGGCAGATCCTTGCGGACGATGTTACCGCCCAGCGGCAGCGGCAGCCCCGTCTTGTTCTTCCACCATTCACCCATGTCCACCACCTTGGTGAAACCATC
>CAXTVY010000307.1:0-4815 GCA_964247665.1 uncultured Chthoniobacterales bacterium
GCCTGCCAGCATCAGCCGCCCGACGACAATCCTTTTAGCCACACAGCTTCTAAAGGAAAGGTCTTGCTCCGATTGCCATCTGCATCCTTCCGCTTTCCACCTTCCGACTTTTCTGGTTTTCGTTTCCCGATTTTGGCTTAGCCTTGGCCTGACTGAAGCCCGGCCATGAAGTTCATCGACTCCGTTTTCGAAAGGCTCGCCCGCAATCCCAAGCGCATCGTCTTCCCCGAAGGCGCGGAGCCGCGCACGCTCCATGCCGCCGCCGAGTTTGCCAAGCGCAAGCTGGGCGTGCCCATCCTGCTGGGCAATCGCGACACCATCGAGAGCGTCGCCAAGGGCGAGGGCATCCGACTGCACGGCGGCCCCAAGATCGCGCTGATCGACCCGGCCAGTTCGTCCGAGCTGCCCGCCTTCTGCGAGCGGCTCGAACGTCTGGACCGTTACAAGCACTTCGGCGTCGATGATTCACGCCGCATCATGATCAACCCGAACTACTTCGCGGCCATGATGATCCAGTACGGACTCGGCGACGGACTCGTGGGCGGAGCGGGCGAATATTCCAGCGGTCTGCTGCGTCCCCTGCTGCAACTACTCAAGCCGCTGCCCGAAGTGCGGACCGTCTTCGGCTGCATGATCATGGAATTGCCCGACCGCGCGGTGGGCGACGACGGCGTGTTGTTCTTCGCCGATGGCGCGGTGATCCCCGAGCCGACCGTCGAACAGCTCGCCACCATCGCCATGCACACGGGCGAACTGTATTGCCGCCTGTGCACGGGCCGGGCGCGCGTCGGGATGCTCAGCTTCTCCACGAAGGGCAGTTCCAACTCGCCCGCAGCCCAGCGCGTGGCCGCCGCCGCGGCACTGGCCCGGCAGAAGATCGAGGAACGTTCCGGGACGGGAAGCGCTTTCGGGACACTGGACCTGGAGATCGACGGTGAACTCCAGGCCGACACCGCCATCGACCCGGACCTCGCCCGGCGCAAGGCCCCCAACAGCCTGGTGGCGGGGCAGGCGAACGTGCTCATCTTCCCGGACCTGAACAGCGGCAACATCTCGCAGAAATTGGTGCAGCACCTCGCCAACGCGCGTTCCTACGGGCAGATCCTGCTTGGTCTTTCCAAGCCCGCCGCCGACATGTCGCGCGGGGCCACGGCCGAGAGCATCCTGGGCGTGGCTGCGATCATCGGCTTGCAGGCCATCGAGTACCACACGGTGTACCGGGACCTGTAGACATGCAGGGCGCGGCGGACGCGGAGATCCGGCCAACCTGCATCGCGGTGACCTTCGATATTAAGGTTGAACGTCCATCATCCGTCTATGAAAACACACCATCTCGCCCGAGAGGCGACCATCCTGGCCGCCGCCGCGGTTGCCACCGCCTCCATCTTCGCCGTCGCGCCATTGGCGCACGCACAACAATCCGCCCCGCCGACCCCGCTGCCCGCGTCCTCGCCGGCAGCCACGCCTGCGGATCAGCCGGACATTTTCGACGTGCTGAAGAAAGGGGCCGACAAGCTCCAGAAGGAAGCGCGCAAGACGCGTGAGATCGAACCGCAGCTCCGCCAGATGGTCGAAAAGCAGGACGAACTCCTCCGCGACGCCAAGGAGGCGAAGAAGGAAGTTGAAGCACGCGACAAGGAAGTCATTCAGCAGCTTGAGGAGAGCAAGCGCGAGTTGATCGTCGTCCTGACGAAGCAGCAGGACGTGCTGGTAAAGTTGGCCGCTGCCGTCGAAAAGATGGAAACGCAGTTGAAGGCGCATCCCCTGCCGCCGATGCCGCCTGCGTTCCAACCGCCTGCACCGCCCGCATCGCTCAAGCCATCGGCACCGCCAGCCGATCCCAGCGCGCCGCTGCCTGTGACGGAGCCACCGGTGAAACCCTGAGGCGAAGGCGGACATGGGAAGGCGGAAGGCGCAAGTCTAGGAACTGGATGCCGCCAAGCTGGCACCGCCAGCCATCCCCTCATGTTGCTCTGTTTGCTTCTCAACGTCAGGCATTTCCCACTCCCGCCTCCCGCCTTCGATGAACTCCGAAACCCCGCGCGTCTTCGTCGCCGCCACCCGCCAGAATGATGGGAAGACGACGACCTCGCTCGGGTTGTTCGCGGCGGTCAAGAAGCGGTTGGGGCGCATCGGCTACATCAAGCCGGTCGGCCAACGATTCGTGGAGGTTGAGGGCTTGCAAATCGATGAGGACACGATGCTCATGGAAAACACATTCCAGGTGCAAGTGCCCTTGGCGGACATGAGTCCCATTGCCATCGAACCCGAGTTCACCCGCCGCTACATCGAGCACGCCAACAACGACTTTCTCGTCAAGCGGCTGCGTAACTCCTTCGACCGCACGGCCTGGGAGAAAGATTTCGTTATCATCGTGGGTTCGGGCTACGCGGGCGTGGGCAGCGTGTTCGACCTGTCCAACGCGAGGGTGGCCAAGCTGCTCGGGGCGAAGGTGGTCATCGTCAGTGGCGGCGGCATCGGCAAACCCATCGACGAACTCGCGCTCAACAAGGCACTCTTCGACCAGGAAGGCGTCGAAATCGCGGGAGTGATCCTCAACAAGGTGCTGCCTGCCAAGCGCGCTTACGTCGAGGACTTTGCCCGGCGCGGCCTGGCCCGCCTGGGCATCGACCTGCTCGGCACGGTGCCCGACGAACGGATGCTCGCCGCACCCGAGTTGACGCAGATCAGCGAGATCATTGACGGCGAGTTCCTCCACGCGCCGGGCGATCTGCGGCTGCGGGTGCAGCACATCATGATCGGGGCGATGAGTTCCGGGAACGCCGTCGAAGAGTTCCGGCCCGGCACGCTGCTGATCACGCCCGGGGACCGGGAGGACATCATCCTGGCGGCGCTTTCCAGCCATTCGCCGCACACGCCTGCGCCGTCATCCACCGAGCACTACAGCAGCGACCCGGCGAAACGGTCGATGGTCGTCGGGATCGTGCTCTCGGGCAACCTGCGCCCGCACAACAGCATCATGGAATTGATCCGGGGCTCGGACGTGCCTGTGATGGCATCGCCGTTAGATAGTTTCACGGTTGCGAGCAGCATCCATTCGATGACCGTCAAGACGCTGCCCGGCGACACCGAGAAGATCGACAAGATCCAGTCGTTGATCGAGCAGTACGTCGAGGTGGACCGGCTGCTGGGGAAGCTGTGCTGAGGTTCACGCCGCCCCAGTGAACGCCCGGACGAGCCGCCGCGTGTTGACCTCGGCCAAGAAATTCTCCTGCACCCAAGCGCGCCCGTTCTCTCCGAGCCGCTGGCGCAGAGCGGCATCTTTCGCCAGCCGCTCGACGGCATCCGCGAGCGCACCGGCATCTTTGGGATCGACGATGATGCCGGTCTGGCCGTCCAGCACCGCCTCGGCGGCTCCACCCGCCGCGCTGGAAATGACCGGCAGGCCCCGCGCCATCGCCTCTGGGATCACGTTGGGCAGGCCGTCGCGGTCGCCCTGGGAGTCCACGATGCCGGTGTGCCAGAATACATCCGCCCAGTTGTAGGAGGCGTCCACTTCCGCCGAAAGCCGCTCGCCCATCAATTCCACGCTGCTGCCCAGTCCGGCCGCCGCGATCTGCGCTGCCAGCGCCGCACGCAGCGGGCCCTCGCCGATGATCCGCAGCCGGAACGACCGTCCCCGGCGGGCGAGTTCGCGGCAGGCGTCCACCTGGAGCCACTGACCCTTCTTTTCCACCAACCGGCCCACGGATAAGAGCCGCACCTCGCGCCCCGGGAGCTCGTCTTGCGGAACCGGCAGCGGCGGCATCGCGGAAAGTCCCCGCCGCGCCAGCACGATCTCCGCCCGCGCGCCGGGGAATCGCTCGCGCAGGGAACGCACGTTGGCTTCGGTGGTAGTGTGGACAAACCGCGCCGCTGCCAGTTTGGCGGGGAGCAGCGGGTCGCCGCCGTGGCGGTGGATGTCGTAGGCGTGTCCCCCAAATGAGAATGGCCGCCCGCAAAGTTCGCCCAGCACCGCCGCGACCGTCGCCGGAGCCGTCGCCCACGCCCCGTGGAACCAGGAAACATCCTGCCGCCGGAACTCCCGCGCCCGCGCCAAGGCAAAAAGCGTGCCCCACACCGTCATGAACCAGCCTTCCGCGTGCCGGGGCCAGTTTCGCCGGAGCACACGCAGCCCCTTGACCAGCAGCGCCGGGCGGCGGGCGAGTTCGTACCCCGTCCCGGCCGCCATCGCGGCCAGCAACCGCCACCACGGCCCGGCGCGCACGGTCACCAGCCCGGCGGGCGGGGGCAGCAGGTCGGCCACCGAACGAAAATCCAGGCAAGGATGAACCTCCACCGCGAGCCCGTTCGCCGCGACGCCCAGCATCTCGCGCTCGATGAACGTCTGCGAGGGCGTGGGATACTTCATGACGAAGTAAACGATTTTCATGACGGGTTTTCGCAGGGTCCGCAGGCAGCACGATAGCCACAACCCTGGCGCGTCACCCATCCTTTTTATCTGACGTGCCAGGCGAGATTTTTGCATCCTCGCCCAAGCTTCGGACGAATAAGCAATGTTCCGTTGTGGCAGCGGAGATCAGGCCGTAATTCGTATGCTTAAAACTCCACTTTCCCGTGATGAGGCTCAGGAAACGGAACTTCTGGAAAACGTTGGCCGCGGGGACCGCGCTAGCTTCCGGCTGCTCTACGAGCGGTATTCCGGTGTCCTGTTTTCGACGGCCTATCAGGTGCTCAACGATCAGGCGGAGGCCGAAGACGTACTCCAGGACGTGTTCGTGCAAATCTGGGACAAGGCCAAGCTTTACGACCGCACCCGTGGCAAGCCGCTGACGTGGGCGCTGACGCTCACAC
>CAXTVY010000308.1:0-4756 GCA_964247665.1 uncultured Chthoniobacterales bacterium
GTCCAACCCGGCCTACGATTCCGCGCTGTGCATCTTCCACCAGCGCTACAGCACGAACACGTTCCCGACGTGGCCGCTGGGGCAGCCCTTCCGCATGTTGGGGCACAACGGCGAGATCAACACCGTGCGCGGCAACCGCAACTGGATGCACGCCCGCGAGGCGGAGCTTTCGGCGGAGTTCTGGGGCGAGGACATTGACCTGCTCAAGCCCATCATCCAGCCCGGCGGCTCGGATTCCGCCAGCTTGGACAACGCGCTCGAAGCCCTCGTGATGAGCGGGCGCGACATCCTGCACGCCATGTCGATGCTGGTGCCGCCCGCGTGGCGCGGCAACGCGGCCGTGTCGCCCGAGATGGCGGCGTTCTACGAGTACCACGCGTGCTTCAACGAGCCGTGGGACGGCCCGGCGGCGCTCGTGTTCAGCGATGGCAGGACCGTCGGCGCCTGCCTGGACCGCAACGGGTTGCGCCCGGCGCGCTACAAGCTGACGGACGATGGCCTGCTCGTGTTGGGTTCAGAGGTCGGCACGGTGGAACTCGACGACGCGCACGTCATTGAAAAGGGCCGCCTCGGGCCGGGCGAGATGATTGCCGTGGATACGGCGACGGGCACGCTCCTGCGCGACACCGACATCAAGGGGCGGCTCGCCAGGCTCCAGCCGTACCAGCGGTGGCTGGACGAGAACGTCATCCGCCTGTCGAGCCTCGTATCCAAGGATGCGCTGCCCGAACCATCGGAAGACCTGGATATCGTGACGCTGACCGAGCGGCAGGTGGCCTTCGGCTACACGAGCGAGGAACTCGACCTGATCCTCAAGCCCATGCTCAAGGAAGGCGCGGAGCCTTATGGGTCCATGGGCGACGACACGGCGCTGGCGGTGCTCTCGCTCCAGCCCCGGCTGCTGTACACGTATTTCTCGCAGTTGTTCGCGCAGGTGACCAACCCGCCCATCGACCCCCTGCGCGAAAAGCTGGTCATGTCGCTCAACACGATCATGGGCTGGCGGCGCAACCTGTTCGGTGAGACGCCCGAACACGCGCGGCTCGTGTCGGCGGAGGGGCCGATCCTGTTCGAGCACGAACTGGCCGCCCTGGCAGCGCACGAAAATCCGGAGACGAAGCTGGCCACCGTGGGTGTGACGTGGCCGCTGGGCGAGGGGACGGGCGGCCTGGAAAGCGCGCTCGAGCGCGCCTGCCGGGAAGTCGAGGCGGCGGTGGACGACGGTTGCCGGCTCGTGGTCCTGAGCGACCGCGCCGTGGACCACGCCAACGTGCCCGTGCCGATGCTCCTCGCCACGGGCGCGGTGCATCACCACCTCACGCGGGTGGGCAAGCGGATGCGGGTCAGCATCATCTGCGAGACGGGCGAGGCGCGCGACGTGCACCAGATGGCCTGCCTCATCGGCTACGGCGCGAGCAGCGTCGTGCCATTCCTCGCGTTCGCCACCTGCCGCGAGATCCTGGAGAAGATGCCGTCCGAAGGGCGGCCCACGCTCGGGTCGGCGCTGAAGAATTACCGGGCATCGCTGGAGAGCGGTCTCCTCAAGATCATGTCCAAGATGGGCATCTCCGTGCTGGCCAGCTACCGGGGCGCGCAGATTTTCGAGACGGTCGGCATCGCGTCGGCCCTCGTGGAGCGATGCTTCACCGGCACGTCCACGCAGGTCGAGGGCGTCGGGTTCCGCGAGATCGCCGAGGAAAGCCTGCGGCGGCACGCGATGGCCTACGGGGCCCCCGTCGATGGGTTGGAGAAGAAGCCCACCGTGTTGCAGAACCCGGGGTATTACCGCTTCCGCTCGCACCAGGGCGAGTCGCACGCGGTGACGCCGCCGGTCATCAAGAATTTCCACACTTTCGTGCAGTCCAACAAGCCGGAGGACTACAAGAAGTACCTGGACACGGTCCTGAGCGCGAACCCGATCTCCCTGCGCGACCTGCTCGAACTGGTGCCGCCTGCGAGCGGCCCCGTGCCGTTGGAGGAGGTCGAGCCCATCGAGGAAATCCGCCGCCGGTTCACGACGGCGGGCATGTCCCTAGGCGCGCTGAGCCCGGAGGCGCACGAGTGCCTCGCCATCGCCATGAACCGCATCGGCGGCAAGAGCAACAGCGGCGAGGGCGGCGAGGACCCGGAGCGGTTCCACCGCAAGCCCAACGGCGACCTGGCCAACCGCCCGCTCAAGCAGATTGCCAGCGGCCGGTGCGGGCTTCATCCGACGTACCGCGCCAGCGATCGGGAGATCGAGATCAAGATGGCGCAGGGCGCGAAGCCCGGCGAGGGCGGGCAACTCCCCGGGCACAAGGTCAGTGCGTACATCGGCCGCCTGCGCAAGGCGACGCCGGGCGTGGCGCTGATTTCGCCGCCGCCGCACCACGACATCTATTCCATCGAGGACCTGGCGCAGTTGATTTTCGACCTGAAGCAGGTGAATCCCCGCGCGCGGGTGTGCGTCAAGCTGGTGGCCGAGGCTGGGGTGGGGACCATCGCGGCGGGCGTCGCCAAGGCGCACGCGGACATCATCCTCATCAGCGGCCACGAGGGCGGCACGGGCGCGGCGGCGTTCTCGTCGATCAAGAACGCGGGCAGCGCGTGGGAACTCGGCGTGGCGGAGGCGCACCAGGTGTTGATGCTCAACGGGATGCGCAACCGCGTCACTTTGCGGACCGACGGCGGGATGAAAAGCGGCCTGGACATCGTGCAGGCCGCGCTGATCGGCGCGGAGGAATTTAACTTCGGCACGGCGGCGCTGATCGCCAGCGGCTGCGTCTACGTGCGCCAGTGTCACCTGAACACCTGCCCCGTAGGCGTGGCGACGCTGGATGACCGGCTGCGCGCCAAGTTCAAGGGCAAGCCCGAGAACATCGTCAATTTCTTCAACGCCGTGGCGGGCGAGGTGCGCGAGATCATGGCCAGCCTGGGTGCGCGGACCATGAATGAACTCATCGGCCGGGTGGACCTGCTGCGCCAGAAAAAGGCGGTCAACCATCCCAAGGCAAACACGCTCGACCTGTCGCGCATCCTCGCCGACGTGAGCAAGCACGATCCGTCCGCCCCGCGCTTCCACACGCGCGAGCGCAACGACGGGTTCGTGGACCGTTCGCTGGATGACATTATTTTGCAGGACGCCAACGAAGCCATCAATCACGGTCAGCCGGTGTCGCTCTCGTACAAGGTGCGAAACACAAACCGCTCCGTGGGCACGCGGGTCAGCGGCGAAATCGCCTATCACCATGGCGAGAAGGGGCTGGCGGAAGGCTTGCTGGAAATCAATCTGACGGGCAGCGCCGGGCAGAGCCTCGGCGCGTTCCTGAGCCCGGGCTTGCGATTGGTTCTACGCGGTGAGGCGAACGATTACGTCGGCAAGTCGATGAGCGGCGGGGCCATCATCCTGAAGCCGCGCGCGGAGCACAAGTTCGTGGCGCACGAGTCGATGATCGCGGGCAACACCTGCCTCTACGGGGCAACGGGCGGCGTGTTCTACGCCTGCGGACTGGCGGGCGAACGGTTCGCGGTGCGCAACTCGGGCGCGTCGGCGGTGGTCGAAGGACTGGGGGACCACGGCTGCGAATACATGACCAACGGCACGGTGGTCGTGCTGGGCAGGACAGGAAGAAACTTCGGCGCGGGCATGACAGGTGGCACGGCCTACGTGCTCGACCTGGAGAATCGTTTTGAGGGGCTCTACAACCCGCAGTTGATCAAGCTGGAACGGCTCACGGCCGATGAGGACGTACAGGCGCTCAAAGCGATGATCTACAAGCATCTGGAAGCGACCGATAGCGCGCGAGCCAAGGAGCTGCTGGCGGATTGGGCGCAGTTCCAGGGCAGGTTCTGGAAGGTTGTGGCGCTGCCCCCGGTGGTCACGAAGCCAGCGATGGCAGCGGCAAGTGCCGCCGCCAAGCCAGATGCGGCGGTGCCTCCTGCCGCGGCGGAGGTGATGATAGCAGCAAACCCATAGGGCTCGACGCCGGGCGATTAACCTTTGGCTTTGTCGGGCGGGTGCTCCGCCTGCCCGGCAGAGCAACGCCTCTCCCCGCACCGGGAGCCGGGCCCCATTACTTCCTGCTTTCCGGGCAAGCGTCTCCTCTGGAAACAGTGAGGGGCAGCCCTTTGCGAAGGCCGCCCCACCACAGAGACAAACACTGAAAAGGTACTTAAGCCGTGACCGTCTTGAACTGCGAACCGTAAATGGCGGCTAAGCGGGGAGCCGGGGCCGCGATTCCCTCGAAGTGGGCGCGCACGCGGCGAAGCTGGTTGACGAGGTACTGGTCGCCGACGTTGAGCATCCGGTCGAGCATGTTGAAGAGCGGGGAGTTAGACTCATAGTTCAACGTCAAATCCACTTCGGTCAGATTGGACTTGATGCGGTTGAAGGTGACCATGCCGACGATCTCCAGGTCGCCGCCAAGGCTGCGGAACACCACCGTATTGGCATCGGTCGCCGCTTCGGAAAGCGTGAACTCAGCGCGAAAGCCAAGGGGAAGCTGCAAGCGCCATTGCGAGGTGCCCTCGCTGCCCACATCCGCGCGCTCGACACCTTCGAGGTGGTGCCGGTAGCTGCTCACATCACCCAACCGGTTCATGGTTTCTTCGACCGACTGATTGATGTGGAAAATCTTGTGGAGCATCATAGGTAATAGCCTCGCAGTTGTAAGTTCTGCGTCTCATTTAGCAGCGCCCGTGCCCAGGAGCATTTCCCCTCTGGAGAGCCCAATTTAACGTCCCTTTTCCGTCGCTGTAGGTGACGATAGTGTAGCGT
>CAXTVY010000309.1:0-2061 GCA_964247665.1 uncultured Chthoniobacterales bacterium
CTGGACGACAGCGGCAACATCGTGACGCAGGGCGGGATGCGCCTGCAAGGGCTCACGGGTGGCAGCATCTCGTATTCGGCCACGGACGTGAACGGCCAACTCGTTTACACGGCGACGAAGACCGCACCGACCACCACGGGCGACATGGATGTCAACTACGATGCGACGGTCGGCAACGGCATCACCAACGACACGGGCGGCGCGTTCACCGACGCCCAGGTCGCAGCCGGCGCACCGCGCCTGGACTCCTATGCCATCGGCACGGACGGCACGCTCAACCTCTATCTTTCCAACGGCGACAGCTTCGCCTCCGGCCAGGTGATGCTCCAGAACTTCCGCGACCCGAACGCGCTGATCCGCCAGGGCAGCAACCTGTACACCGGCATGGACGCGGCGGGACCGCTGGGCGGCAGCGGCCTGACCGCCGCAAACAACACGCCGGGCACTAACGGGCTCGGGGGCGTGCAGTCCGGTTCGCTGGAATTGTCCAACGTCGATCTGACGAAGGAGTTCAGCGACCTGATCACCACGCAACGCTCCTTCCAGGCAGCGTCGCGCATCGTGACGGTGTCCGATTCCGTGCTGGAAGAAATCGTCAACCTCAAGCACTAACGTTTCTTCTAACTTCCGGCTCACATGGCTTCCACCGAAACCGCGGCTGCCCCGGCGGCCACCGAGAACGCTCCTGCGCAGAAGTCGGCCGGCGTCCTGCTGCCGCTGGTGGCGGTCTTTGTCCTGATGCCCGCGCTGGCCTACGGGCTGACGCAGTACGTGCTGATTCCGAAGCTGCGCGCGGCCCTGCCCGCCGCGGCGGAAGGCGGCCCAGCCCCGGGCGCGTCCAAAACGGAAGGCAAAATGGAAAAGACAGCCGCCGCGCCGAAGAAAGCCGAAGGCGACGCCAGGAAAAGCAGCGGGGAAGCAGCGGAGAATAATTACGAGTTCAAGGATGTCATCGTCAATTTGTCCGGCGCGCTGGGCACGCGATACCTCAAGGCAAGCTTCACCGCCAGCGGCTCCGACGCGCGGCTGCCCGAGTTGATCAAAGCCAACCAGAAGCGGCTGCTCGACGTGACGATCACCGTGCTGTCGGCACGCACGCTCAACGACCTCGATAACCCCACGGCCAAGAACGCCATCCGCGAGGAGCTGATGGCCAAGTTCAACCAATTGCTGGGAGTGGAAATCGTCGAGGAAATCTATTTCTCCGAGTTCGTGATCCAGTAACCGGCGCCCGGGCCCCCTCCACATGGACGAAACCGCGACGGCTCCGGCCGCCACCGCCCCTCTCACGGTCGTCGTGGGCGCGAAGGGCCGCCGGACGGTGGACCCGCTCAAGGTCAGCATCCAGCCGTGCGACTTTCGCAGTCCGGCGCTGCTCTCCGAGGGCGACCTGCGGCGGCTGCGCAACCAGCAGGCGGAGTTTGCCCGGCAATTTGCGGCCAAGGTGTCGGCGTTCCTGCGGCTGGAGTTCGCGCTGGCGCTGGCGGGGATGGCGACGGTGCCCTACGCGCGGTTTACCCAGGCACTACCCGATCCGGCGCACCTCACCCTGTTCCGCCTGGACCCATTGACGGGTCTTGGCATCATCAGCCTGCCGCCCGCCCTGGGCCTGGCCATCACCAACCGCATGTTGGGCGGACGGGGCGCGCCAGCGGCGGACGGCGGTGAGCGCGCCCTGACGGAGATCGAGATCAGCCTGCTGGAGGATTTCGTACGCATGATTGCCGAGGAGTGGTGCCGCCAGTGGCCGGAGCCGCCCGACGCCCGTCCGCTGCTCGTTGGCTACGAGACAAACGGCAAGTTCCTGCAAACCTCGCCGGACGACGCGACGATGCTCGTCGTGTCACTCGACGCCACGCTGGGGGAGCGCACGTACACGTTGCAGATCGCCATGCCCTACACGGCGCTGGAGGCCAGCATCAAGAAAGGCCAGCCCGCGCGTCCGCGCGACGCCCGGCCAACCGCGTTGCCCGACCACACGCTCATCGCCCGGCGGGCCACGGCGGCGGGGATTTCGCTCCCGGCCCACGCGGATTGGAAGGTGGCGGACGTGACGCTCCG
>CAXTVY010000309.1:2071-4636 GCA_964247665.1 uncultured Chthoniobacterales bacterium
CCGCGACGTGATGAGCCTGCGGGCGGGCGACGTGCTGGAGTTGGCGGCGGAAACGCTGACCCAGACGCGCATCAATCTTACCGGCCAGCCGCTGTTTGTCGGCACGGCGGGCGTGCGGGATGGGCGCGTGGCGGTCAAGCTGACCCGGCGGGCGGAAACAGCCGCCGACGAAGCGGCGACCGGCCTGGTGGGACAGTTTGCGTCCCTGTTGGCACAGTAGCAGCTATCAGGGATCAGATGCCCGTTTTACTCTGACACCGTGGAAGCCATCGACGCCAAAAACCTGCCGGTCCTGCTCGACGTGAAGGTGGAAGTCACCGTCCGGCTCGGCACGTGCCGCCTGCCCATGCGCGAGGTCCTGGAACTGCACCCGGATACGGTCGTGCAATTGGACCAGCAAGCGAATGATCCCGTGGGCCTGTACGTCAACGACACGTTGATCGCGCGGGGCGAGGTTGTGGTCATCGAGGATCATTTCGGCATCAAAATCACCGAACTGGTCGAAGGCAAAGCGCACTGAATGCGGCCCGCACGGCCTCGCTGCCATGTCGATTTTGCATTTATTCCAGCGCGTTAGCACGATGGGACTGCCCATCCTGGCAGCCGTGCTTTGCGCGACCGGTGCCGTTGCGCAGGATGGGGCGACGCCCGCGCCTGCCGCCACGCCGGAGGCCACGGCAGCCTCGACGCCGGAAACCACGCCGCCCGGACCGACGCCCGTAGCCGTGGTGACTCCCGCGGCTGCGCCCCGGCTCATTTATCCCGCGCAGGGTTTGCCGGGAACCGCCAGCCCGCATCCGGGCAATCCAACGGCCGCCACCGCCAATCTCGCCACGACGTTCCTCGTGCTCTTGGGCTTCTGCGCGGGCGGGTATTACCTGCTGCGGCGGCAACCGGGTTTTACGGCAGGATTAAAGGGCGGCACACGCAAGCTCAACGTGAGCGAATCGCGCTCGCTGGGGAACCGGCAATTTCTCGTGGTCGTCGAGTACGAGAACGAGCGGATGCTGCTCGGCGTGACACCCGGCAAAATTGATTACCTCTGCCCGTTGCGAGCACCTGGCAACGAGACGGCGGTTTTCCCCGTTCCGGGAGGCATGCACCCGTGACGGCGCGGCTCCCCCGCTTTCCCTGGTTGGTTTTGTGCGCCGTGGCGGGCGGCACGTTCGCACTGGCGAGCAGGGCGGCGGCACAGACGCAGGGAGCGCCGATCAACCTGAACATGACGCTCGGCGGCCAGCCGGCGGAGATGTCCACGGCGATCCAGATCCTGCTGTTTATGACAGTGTTGAGCCTCGCGCCCGCCATCGTCATGCTGATGACCAGCTTTACGCGGGTGGTGATCGTGCTCGGGTTCGTGCGCACGGCGCTGGGCGTGCAGAGCGCGCCGTCCAACCAGATCGTCGTCGGCCTGTCGCTGTTTTTAACCCTGTTCATCATGGCGCCCGTGGCCAGCCGGATCAATACGGAGGCACTCCAGCCGTACTCGGCCAAGCAGATCACCTTCGAGGAAGCCGGCCAGCGCGCGAGCGTGCCGCTGCGGCAGTTCATGCTCAAACAAACGCGGCCGGGTGAGGTGGAATTCTTCCTGGGGCTCAGCGGCTCCGGGCCGACGGCCGTCGATGAACTACCCCTGACGGTTGTTATTCCGGCCTTCATCGTGAGCGAATTACGAACGGCGTTCCAGATGGGGTTCCTCGTGTTCATCCCGTTCATGGTGATTGATTTCCTCGTGGCGTCCACGCTGATGGCGATGGGCATGATGATGATGCCTCCGACGGTGGTGTCGCTACCGTTCAAGCTGCTCCTCTTCGTGCTCGTGGACGGGTGGCATCTCGTCATCCGCTCGCTGGTGCAGAGTTTCGGCCTGATATAACAAGCCCGACGTTAGAAACCCAACTATGAATCCCCTATTCGCCGTCGATGTGCTGCGTTCGCTCGTGACAATGTGTCTTCTCATCATCGCGCCGATCCTCGCGGTTGCGATCACTGCCGGATTGGTGGTCAGCCTCGTGCAGACTGTCACCAGCATCCAGGAGCAGACGCTGACGTTTGTGCCGAAGCTGCTGGCCGTGGCAGCCGTGATCGTGTTCGCCGCGCCGTGGATGCTGCGGCAGTTGATGCAGTTCACAATTTCCTTCATCGAACGGATGCCGGAAATGGTGAAGTGACGCGCGACGCGCCGCTGCGGGTTGCGGGGAAGGTCAGTGACAACCAACGATTCGACGGCCGCTGAAAACCCGCAACGCGCCGCCAAGTACTGCGCAACTCGCAACGGTGGCTTTAGCCGCTCTCACCGTGCCTATCCTCAATAACGTCGATTCCTTGTATGCCTGGGTGATGGCGCTGCTGCGCGCGGGCGCGCTCGTGTCCGTCTTGCCCGTGTTCTCGGCGCAGCCCGTGCCCGTGCAGATGCGGCTGGTGCTGGCCGTGTTCCTCGCCTACCTGGCCGGGACGTTCGTGCCGACGCACCCCGCCATGCCCGAACATCCCGTGCCGCTCATGCTGATCGCGGGAAACGAGGCGCTGATCGGCCTGTTCATGGGATTGATGGTGCGCGTGATC
>CAXTVY010000310.1:0-2200 GCA_964247665.1 uncultured Chthoniobacterales bacterium
GGCGGAAGCTTTGGTGAACTTCTTTCGCCGGGTGCACGAGGCGAAGATCCTGCGTCCCGACAGCCGTGACCGCCTCTTCGACATCCTCTTCCAACAACGTTTCAACAGCATGATCCCGGCCGGGCTGCCCGAAACCGCCAGAGCCCGGGTGGCTCACAAGACCGGCGAGATTTCCACGGTCTGTCACGACGCGGGCATGGTCTTCCTGCCTGGCCGCGCCCCGTACATCCTTGTCGTGCTGACGGAGTATCCCTCCCCCGGCGGCACGGCGTCGCGCAACCGCGCCGTCGCCAGCCTCTCCGCGGCGGTTTACGCCTTTCTCAACGAGGCAAACCACTGGCATACTGCCGTCCTGCCCCATGAACACCGCGCGTGATCTGCCTGTCGTCGATGGCTTGAAGCTTCCAGCGGAAGTGCGTGCGTTGCTCCGTCCCGACGAAGCTATCGTGGACCGCGCGGGCCGCGTTCACCGGTTGCCCCGGTTTTTCCACGAGGTGCGCAGTTGGTCCCAGGCCAGAGAGATGCCCCTGACTCCGCACTTGCATCTGAGCGAGCTGCTGGTGGTGGACTGCCGCGAGGCACCCCGCCTGTTGGATGAGTTCCCGCACTACGTCCCTTGCGCGGTGGGACTGCTGGCGCGGTTCTTGGAAGACTTCCGGGTGAAGTCAGGCGCTTCCGTCTACGTCGCTGCTAACGGCGGCTACCGGTCGCCCGCACACGCCTTGTCGGTCGCGGCCGACCCGCACCAATGGGCCTGCGCGGCCGATATCTACCGGATTGGCGACACCTACCTCAACACGCAATCCGCGATTGAAAAATACGGTGCCCTGGCCCGGGAAATGGCGTCCGAGATCCATGTGCTGCCCTACGGCCACCTCGTCGGCGAGTGCGACGACCATCTGCATATCGACATCGGCTACGTGCGCCTCGTTCCGCCCGGATGCGACGAGTCGGCCGACATTTGAACTCGGGCTGGGTTGAGCGTACATATCCGGCCCTCCCCCAGCGCCGCTTGAACCCTCCCCGTAAGACTTCCGGTATCCAGTTCACGACCGCTCCGGCGCAGGCCGGACCCGCACCGCGGCAACCCGTCGTCGGTCTGGAAGGCGAGTTTACCCTGCTCGTGGATGGGCAAGAGGAGACGCCCGAAAAAATCTTCGGCCGCCCTTTGAACCTGCTACGCCATCACCCGGGCCGCATTATCCCGCGTTCTGGCCGCTCCTGCCACCTGCCGTCCGGGGGCGCGTTGTATTTCGACACCGGCGTCGTCGAGGTGGCCACGGCGTTGATCGAGTTGGAGGCTCGCGGCGGCTGCGCCCGAGCTGTCCGGTCGCTGTGGGAGCAGATCGTCTTTGTGCGCGAGCAGCTCGACCACTGGGAAACGACCACCGGACGACGCATTTGTCTGCGGGGGTTCAGTGCACACTATAATTTCTCGCTGCCGTTTGCCGATGCGGCGGGTGTCCGGCGGCTGCACCGGATCGCACGGATCCTCCCTTACCTTATCGCCATCCCCACGATGCTACTCGCGGCGAATCGCCGCAGCTCGGCCATCGGCGCGCGTCCGAGGCCGGGCCGGATCGAAATCACGGCCGATTTTACCCCCGACATCGCGCTCACGAACGCGACGCTCGCCTTTCTGGCCGGCGTCATCGGCGAAGTGGCCAAGTGGCCTGCCGCCGAACTGTTGCCGGAGCGGTTTGCCTCGCACGGGTTGCCGCTGGTCGCTGGGTTTCGCCCCAGCAAGCACAGTTCGCGGAATGGCTGGCGCGCACATGCCGGGGATTACCCGGCCAACCCGTTCGCTGCCGATCCCACGGCGTCCGAGTGGCGTCTGGCGGACGGACGGCAGGTCAGCATGCGGCAAATCGCCACCGAAGTGCTCGACGTGTTTGCATCGAGCGTCCGGCGCTACGCCGACCGTGCGACGTTTACTCATCTGCGCGAGGTCTTCGCTGGCAAGGCGCGTTCGCTGCTTGACTTCGAGGAGCGCCCGGAATCCTACAACGACGTGGGGCGGCTCGTCGATTGGGGCCGCCGACGCGGACGCTCCCTCCCGCGTTCCGCTTACGAGCAAGTGATCCGCCGAGTGATCGCGCACAAGCCCCTCCAAATGGGGCGGGCAAGCTATGTGCTGGAACGGATGCCAGGGTGGTACGAATTCGTTTTCCGCAACGTCCGCACGGGGGCACAGCGGACG
>CAXTVY010000310.1:2210-4611 GCA_964247665.1 uncultured Chthoniobacterales bacterium
GGTGCGGCGCACCGTGCACACGCAAGGCCGCTGAAGCCGGGACGCGGGTTCAGCCTTCGGTGACATCATCCGCCGCCACGGAAGCCGACTTCGTGGGCGGTGTCTGTTTCTTGACGGGACGCGGTTTGCCGTGGGTGGGATTCGCGGCCCCTTCCTTTTGCAACCGCTTGAGCCGCCCGTTGAGTCCCACCTTGGTCGCGGAGTTCATCCGGTCGATGTAAAGAACACCGTTGAGGTGATCCACTTCGTGCTGGATGGCGCGGGCGAGCATCCCGGTCGCTTCAAATTCTACCTCGCTGCCGTCGAGCCGCTTTGCAGACACCTTGATCTGCGCCGAGCGCGGCACATCGCCGTGAATTTCGGGAAAGCTCAGGCAGCCCTCGCTCCCGGTCGCCTTATCCGCGCCGAGTTCCAGGCGCGGATTGAGCAGCACGAGCGGCATCCAGTCGCCGAGCTTCACCTTTTGCCCGGCCACGCTCATCGTGCTTGGTCGTTCTTCCTGCACCGCCATCACGTCCACCACGGTCATCTGGAGCGCTACGCCGACCTGCTGCGCCGCGAGGCCCAGACCATGCGCAGCATACATGGTTTCCGTCATGTCGGCTGCGAACCGGTGGATTTCTTCGGTCACCTGATCAATCTGCCTGCCTTTCGCCCGCAGGACGGGGTCGCCGTATTTCACAATTTCCAAGACCATGATCTTCTCCGGGAGAGCCCGCCGTTATTTATCGCGGGTAAAAGCGGGCACGTCCCGCACCCCGGCACCTTTGAGCACGTCGAGCACTGCCATGATTTTGCCAAACGGCGCGTTCTCGTCGGCTTTCATCGCAGTTTGCTGACCTTTGGCCTGGAGGTCTTTGATGGCATTGCCCAATTCTTCCAACGTGATTGCCTTATCACCCAGAAAAACGCCGCCCGTCTTGTCGATGGAGAGAATCGCCGTCGCGTTTTCCGCCGGTTTGTCCCCCGCGGTCTTCACTTCTGGAACCGTGATTACCACCTGAGGCTGGTTCGTTTTGAAGGTCGTCGTGTAAACGAAAAACATCAGCACCATCGTCAGGATATCCACGAGTGACACGATGGTGATGACGGGAGACACCCGGCGTCGTGTGTAAAATTTCATGCGGCGTTAGGTCGGAAAATGGTGGCCGGACGCGGACTAGCCCAACTCATTGTCCGTTTCCATCATTGGTTGGGAGACAGGCGCGGCGCTGATCCGCCGGGCCTGCGGCGCGTAACCAGGAGTAACAGAAATTGGGCTAGGGGTTTCCGTGCCTAACGCCGCTGCCCGCGCGGGGCGCTGGTAGTAGCATTTGGAGAGCAACTCCGCCATCAGCGATTCCATTTCCACGGACATCACCTCCACCCGCTTGGTAAAGTATGTGTACGCGATCAATGTGGGGATGGCGATAGCCAGACCGAAGATCGTCGTGTTGAGCGCCTCGGCGATGCCAACGGCCACACCGGCGGTGTCCGCCGTGTTCTTTCCTGCTCCCAAGTTGGAAAACACGTTCACAAGGCCCGAAATAGCCCCCAGGAGTCCGAGCAGCGGCGAGATGCCGACGATGAGTTCCAGCACCGAGAGACCACCTTCCAAGCGCATGATCTCACGGCGGGCGGTGGTCTGGACCGCATCCGTGTTCTCTGTCCGCGACACGCGCAGATGTCCCAGGGCAACCCGCGTCAGGGCGGAGAGCGGCGTCGGATCATCGCCGACCAGGCGGGCCAGTTGCTCGGCACTGCCACCGGGTTGAAAGCGTTCGATCTCGTTTTCGACCACCCGGGGCAGCACGCTTTCGCGCCGCAGGGCAAAGATGCGCAGGAGTACGATGGTCAGAGCGACGAACGAGCACAACGCGAGCGGAATCATGAACCAGCCACCGCTTTTGAAGAACTTGACGACGGTGTCTAGCGGTGAGGCGGCAAGAAGAGAAGCGGCGGTATGAAACATCATCGGTCGGGCGGGTCAGCAGGGTTGCGGGCAGGTCAGCGCGGGGTCGCGAAAATTTCGTCTAGACAGCTACAGGCACTCAAAAGTCACGTCCAGTTCCAACATCGCCCCATTCATGGATTCGACAACCTCCGGGGGAATCGGAGGAATCGGTGCGCGGGTAACCGCGTCCAAGGTGATGGCCGCGAGCCCCCCGTTGCCCGAGTTAGAAAGGATGCGAGGCGCGTGCACATGACCACTGCGGTCCACGGCGAAGTGGCACACCACGGCCCCCAACGACGCAACATCACTTCGCGCGTTGATCTCCTGGGTCCAAATCGTCTGAATGGAGGCGTAGAGTACCTTCTGGTACCGTCCGAAAGGCGTCGCTACCGCATCCACGCTCGCCACACCCCGGGTGGTGATGTTGCCACGACTGAATGTCTGCGCCTCCATTGGTCGGTATCCCGG
>CAXTVY010000311.1:0-883 GCA_964247665.1 uncultured Chthoniobacterales bacterium
CAGCGCCTTGTTGGTCTCGACCTCGATGATTTCCTGATCGGCGGCGACCTGATCACCGGGTTTGACGGTGACGGTGACGACCGTGGCCTCGGCGATGGATTCGCCGAGCTGGGGCATGATGATCGGAACACGCATGGGAGAAGGGCGGCTTAAAATTTGAGCAGGTCGCGCACGGCGCGGACGATGGACTGCGCGCCCGGCCGGTGTGCTTGCCAGAGCGCGGGATGATAAGGCACGGGCGTATCCCGTGCGTTTAAACGCTGGGGAGGCGCGTCCAAAAGGTGAAAACCTTCCTGTGCCACGCGCGAAACCACTTCCGCCGTCGTGCCGCCCCATGGCATCGCCTCACCCACGCAGAGGAGCCGGCCGGTGCGCGCCACGCTGCCCAGAATCGTGTCCACATCGAGCGGCTTGACGGTCCGCAGGTCAACGACCTCGATCTCGATCCCCTCCGCCGCGAGCTTTTCCGCGGCGGAAATCGCCTCGTGCACCAGCGCGCTGTACGTCACCACGGTGGCGTCGCGCCCGGCCCGCGTCACGCGCGCCTTGCCGATGGGCAGGGAAGGCCGGATGTCTGTCGGCAGCGCATCGGCCTTGAGATGGTAGTAAAGGAACTTGTGTTCGCAGAAGATGACCGGGTCATCGATGGAAACCGCTTCGAGGAACATCTGGTAGGCGTCCTCCACCGTGGCCGGGTTCATCACGATCAGCCCGGGATAATGCGCGTAGATGGCCTCCATGCTCTGAGAATGGAAGGGGCCGCTGCCCGCCGTGCTGCCGCTGGGCAAGCGTACGACGATAGGGCAGGGAACCTGCGTGCGCCAGAATTGCGTGGCCGCCTGGTTGACGATCTGCCTGAAGGCCACGCTGGAAAAATCGGCGA
>CAXTVY010000311.1:893-4224 GCA_964247665.1 uncultured Chthoniobacterales bacterium
GTCGCATCCCCTCGTAGGAAGCCCCGACCGCGAGGCCGATGGCGGCGTCCTCGCTGATGGGCGAATCCAGCACACGGCCCGGGAACTCCTTGGCCAGACCTTTCGTCGCCTTGAACGCGCCGCCGAACGCCCCCACGTCCTGCCCGTAGATAAACACACGGTCGTCGAGCGCAAGCGCCTTGGCCTGCGCCTCGCGGATGGCTTCCAGATAGGTAATGCTCATGGCAGGGGATGAATGTGCCCGGACGGAGGCACCAGGGCGAAGAGACCGCATGTAACCAAGTTCCCTGAACATCCCTCGATGCTGCCACCAGGGAAAGTCATGGCTGGGGGAAGACGCTGTTCAGGCTCCGCGTGCTCAGGGCCGACCAATCCTCGCGTTGCGGGTCGGGCGGCGCATCGGCTTGCGCGGTAGCCACGGCTGCGTCCACCTGCGAGCCGCACTTGGCGCGCCAGGCATCGAGGTCAGCCGCTTGCGCCCAGCCGCATGTGAGAATCTGTTGCCGGGCCAGTTTGAGACAATCGCCGCCGAGCGAGGAAGCCCGCAGTGAGGGGTCCACGTAGGAAGCGTCGTCGTGCTCGCCGTGGCCGGTCAGCCGCAACAATTTGGCTACGACCATTTGCGGACCCTTGCCCGCACGGGCCGCCGCGACCGCTGCCTGGACGGTGCCCAGGCAGGCAAGGAGATCCGTGCCGTCCACCTCGTGCCCCGCAAAGCCGTAGCCAGCAGCGCGGTCGAGCAGGTCGGCACAAGCGTACTGCTTGGTCGTCGGCGTGGAATAGGCGTACTGATTATTAACGACCAGGACCACCAAAGGCAGGCGCTCGACGGCCGCCATGTTCATGCCCTCGTGGAAGGCACCGGTGCTTGTGCCGCCGTCACCAATGGAAGTCGCTCCGACGACACCTTCCAGGGTGCCGCGCAGCCGCCGGGCAACCAGCGCCCCGGCGATGACGGAAACCATCGTGCCGAGGTGGCTGATCATGGGAAAAATTCCCTGGCGCGGCCGACCGCGATGGATGTTGCCGTCGCGCGCTTGCATCGGCCCGAGCGGAGAACCAAGGTAGGTGCGCATTACATCCACGGGTGCCTCGCCGAAAGCCAGGCGGCCCGCCATGTCGCGGATGAGCGGCCCGAAGTAATCTCCCTCGCGCAGGGAAACTCCCAACGACGCACTGAGGGCCTCTTGGCCAGTGCCGAGGAAGACGCCGCCGACAATTTTCCCGGCACGGTAGAGGCTGGCAATTTTCTCCTCCAGCGTGCGCGCCAGGAGCATCCAGCGGAAAGTTTCGAGGTATGCTGCGGGGGGTTGCGCGAGTGTCCCGGGCGATACCTCGGAAAGGGGGGCGGCAGCAACGGTATCAACCATCCCGCACACTTTGGCCGGTGCTCGCACGGCGCGCAAGCGAAGACTTTTCAGGGTCCGACGAACCGCGCGGGTCAACGGCGAAGTGGAATGGCATCTGCTGACAAGTTCCCGGACAATTCAGCCCCGGGCAAGGCAGCCGGGAAAGATCGTCCACCCAGTACCGACCGAAGATGGAAGCCGACACCGCGTTCCTCAGACAGCGCAGCGAACAACTATACCGGGCCGAAAGGGCGTCACTGACGCGCTCGACGAACCGGATGTTCTCCGTGTTGCTCGTGCTCCAGTGGCTGGCGGGCATCGCCGTGGCAGCCTGGTATTCCCCGCATGGCCCGGCGGTGCGTGTCAGCAGCCTGCGCATGGAGATCGCCACGGCGATTGGCCTGGGCGGTTTGTTCATTTCCCTGCCGCTGTTCCTGATTTACCGAAAGCCGGAAGCGTGCCTCACGCGCCACGTGGTCGCGGTGGGCCAGATGCTTTGCTCCGCGCTGCTCATCCATTTGACCGGTGGCCGGATCGAGTCGCACTTCCACATCTTTGGCTCGCTGGCGTTCCTGGCGTTCTACCGCGATTGGCGCGTACTTGCGACCGCCTCCTGCGTGGTTGCCGCTGACCAGTTCCTGCGCGGCGTGTACTGGCCGGAGTCGGTGTTCGGCACGGTGGCGAGCGCCGGTATCCGCTGGCGCTGGCTCGAGCACGTGGGTTGGGTGGTGTTCGAGGATATCTTCCTGATCTTTGCCTGCGTCCGGGGCACCGAAGGGATGCAGGTGCGCGCGATGCGCCAAGCGGAGGTGGAGGAATCCCGCTCCAGCGTGGAGCGCGCCGTGACCGAGCGGACGATGCAGCTCGCCCAATCCAACCGCGACCTGGGCCGCCAGATCAACGAGCGTCAGCGCGTCGAGGTGGAACTGCGCGCCACGCACAACGAACTGGAGAGCCGCGTGCGCGAGCGCACCGCCGAACTCGGCGCGGCCAACCGGGCGCTCAAGCGTCAGATCGACGACGGCCGCAAGACCGAGGACGAGCTGGCCCGCTCCATGCAGCGCTACCGGTTCATGACCGACAGCGTGCCGCAGATCGTCTGGACGGCCCGGCCCGATGGCCACATTGACTACTTCAACCGCCGCTTCCACGAATACACCGGCCAGACCGCCGAAGAAGCGCGCGAATGGGATTGGCGCGCCGTCACGCACCCGGACGACCTCGCCCGGGGCGTGGAACTCTGGCTGGCTGCCGTGCAATCGCAGGGAGTCTTCGAGGTGGAGAGCCGCCTGCGCCGCGGTAGCGACGGTGCTTACCGCTGGCACCTGAGCCGCGCCATCCCCATGCGCGATCCGGATGGCAACATCATCCAATGGTTTGGCACGTTCACCGACATCGACGACCAGAAGCGTAGCCGTGAGATCGTCAGCCGCAGCGAGCAGCGCTATCGCTCGCTGGTGGCTGCCAGCTCGCAGATCGTGTGGCTTGCCGACGCCGAATGCCGCATCACGCAAGACCTGCCCGAGTGGCGTGCCGCCACCGGCCAGAGCTACGAGCAGATGATCGGCTACGGCTGGCTGGACGCGTTCCACCCCGAAGACCGCGAGCGTTCCGCCGAACTCTGGCGCTGGGCGCTGGAAACCCGCACGATCTACGAGAACGAGCACCGGATGCGCACCGCCGAGGGTACCTACCGCTACTATGTCACCAAAGGGATTCCCGTGCTGGAGCCCAGCGGCGCGATCCGCGAATGGATCGGCACTTCCACGGACGTGACCGAGCGTAAGCAGGCCGAGGAGGTGGTACGCCGCGCCCAGGAGGATCTGGAAGCGCGCGTCCGCGAGCGCACCGCGCAGTTGACCGAGACCAACCGCATCCTGCACCAGCAGGTGATCGAGCGGCAGCGGATCGAGGCGGAACTCGCCGAGGCGCGCGACCAGGCGTTGCGTAGCGCGACGCTCAAAAGCCAGTTCCTGGCCAAC
>CAXTVY010000311.1:4234-4596 GCA_964247665.1 uncultured Chthoniobacterales bacterium
TGTGCCACCAGAGCATCCTCGAAATGCGCCGCATCGCACGCCGCCAGGCAGAATCGCAACTGACCAACGAGCGCATCGAACGGGCCGTGGCCGAGCGCACGGGCGAGCTGGCCAACGCCAATCGCGAGTTGCAGATCGCCATGCAGAAGGCCGACGCCGCCAACGTCGCCAAAAGCGAGTTCCTGGCCAACATGAGCCACGAAATCCGCACGCCCATGAACGGCGTGATCGGCATGACCAGCCTCCTGCTGGACACCAGCCTGGACGAGGAGCAGCGCGAATTCATCGAGACGATCCGCACCAGCGGCGACTCGCTGTTGTCCATCATCAATGACATCCTGGACTTCTCCAAGATTGAGGCT
>CAXTVY010000312.1:0-4577 GCA_964247665.1 uncultured Chthoniobacterales bacterium
GATCGGCATAGTAATACACCACCGAGTTCAGGCTGAAGTCATACAGGTACGGGAACGGGAAGGCCGGGCTCGTGTAGAAGAAGCCGCCGCTCTTGAAGTCGTACAGGTACACCCCGCTGCTGGCATCCGCCGCGTCGAACACGTACTCGTAGCCGAGGTCGAAATGGTAAATGTAGTTCGGGTCCGTCAGGAAACTGTAGTACCCGAAGTAATTGCCGTTGGGAAAGGTCAGGAAGAACACGCCGTTGCCCACCGCCGCCTCGCCGCTGAAGAATGTGAACTGCGGAGCGGGCAACGCGAGGTCCAGCCGGAAGATCGTACCGTCGTCGTTGTCGCCACCACCGTAGGTCGTCCCGTAGAGCGCGCCGTCCGTCCCCTGAAGCAGCGGCCCGGCCGGGTACTGCCCGGTCGCGCGGTTGAGCACGGTCACGGGGCTGAACCCGCCCGCCGTGGTCAGCTTGAAGATCGTGCCGTTGTCCACGCCAGCCCCGCCGTAATACGTCGTGCCGTAGAGGATGCCGTCGCTGGCGCGCACCAGCGCGGCCTCCGGGTGGCTGCCGTCCGCCCCGTTGAAGTCGTGCAGGTTAGTGAAGGCCCCGGCCGTGGTGATCTGGAATACCGTGCCGTAGCCATACGCGCCGCCCGTCGAGGCCGTGCCGTAGAGGGTCGTCCCGCCGGGCAACAGCGTCAGCGCACCCTGCGGATAGAAGCCGTCGGCATCACCCTGAAAGCTGTGCAACACCGTCAGGATGCCCGCCGTGGTGACCTGGAACACCGTGCCCCGGTCGTAGAAGCCGCCGTATTCCGTGGTGCCGTAGAGGTTGCCGTCGGCTCCCACCGTCAACGCGGTCTGGGGTTCCGTGCCGAAGTCGTGGCCGAAGTCGAACAGGTCGGTGTACACCCCGGCGAGCGTGTACCGGAACACGACGCCCTGGCCGCGCGTGCCGCCGGTCGAGGCCGTGCCGTAGAGGTTGCCATCGGGCCCGAGCACGAGCGAGCTGACCGGCTGCGAGCCGGTGTAGCCGTCGAAGCTCACGAGCACCGTGAACACCCCGGCGGGCGTGAGGCGGAACAGCGTGCCGTTGTTGTAATAACCACCGTACTCCGTGGTGCCGTAGAAGTTGCCGTCCGGGCCCTGGAGAAGCGCGCCGGTCGGCTCGCCGCCGTTGCCGTACCCGTCGAAGGCGTAGAGGAGGGTGAACACGTTGTTCGGTCCCAGCCGGAACAGCGTGCCGTTGTTGGAATACCCGCCGCGGGCCGTGGTGCCGTAGAAGTTGCCGTCCGCCCCCTGGATCAACGCGGCGACGGAATGCGCGCCGTTGGAGCCGTCGTTGCTGAATTCATGCAGGATCGTGGGAACCTGCGCCCGGGCGGCCGCCGGCAGGGCGACGCCTGCGGCGGCTACGCTGAGGGCGAGGAGCGAGGCGGCAACGGAACGCCGGAGAGAACGAATCGACACGGACGGGGCAGGAACGCACATGGCAGGTGGGATGGGGTTTACTGGCAAGGTTTCAGACGAGGATACAACCGGGAGCATTCAAAATTCAAACGCTCGGCGGCCCGGCCGGGATGCCGGGCACAGCACAAGGGGTTGTGAGCTAAAACCATGCATGATGGGTCAGGTAGCGAAAATATTTTCGCCCCACGCCCGGGCCGCCCCGTGGCCGCCGTCCTGGCGCAACGGGCGGGGGCGTGTAGAGTCCCGGGCCGCGCTTCCTCTTCCCGTCCATGCCCGCCACCGCCCCCGTTGCCGCCGCCGCCCGGCCGCCCACCGCCTTTCCGCGCTTGCCCTTCGGGCTGTTCCTGGGCCTGCGCTACCTGACGCCCCGGCGCACGTTCGTGTCGGTCATCACGTTGATTTCCGTGCTGGGCGTGACGCTGGGCATCGCGGTGCTCATCGTGGTCATCTCGGTCATGACGGGCTACGACACCGAACTCAAGAGCAAGGTGCTCGGCTTCGATCCGCACATCGAGGTCACGGTGCCGGATGCGCTCATCTACGACTGGCGGAGCGTGCGCCAGGAAATCGAGGCGACGCCGGGTGTTCTGGCGGCGGCACCCTTCGTCCTGGGCCCGGTGTTGGGGGACTTCAACAACAAGCGCGTCCCGCTGAAAATCCGCGGCGTCGAGCCCAGCCTGGAGGGCCGGGTGATCGACCTGAAAGCGCTCATGGGCAAGGACGATCCTGCCCGGGGCAAGTTCGACCTGGACGGCGACAAGGTCGTCGTCGGCGTGGACCTCGCGCGGATGCTGGGCATCCACGTGGGCGAGCGGCTGACCCTGTATTCCCCGGGCAACCTCGAAGCTCTGACCGACGCGCTCAAAAAGCTCGAAGGCAAAAACGCCGACAAGGACCAGATCGCGCAACTCCAGAGCATGGTCACGCCGATCACGCTGGAGGTGACGGGCATCTTCGATTCCGGGCGCTACGTGTACGACTCGGAGTTCGTCTTCGTGCCGCTGCACATCGGCCAGGAGTTGTACGAGTTCGGCGCGGGCGTGCACGGGCTGTCGGTCAAGACGACGGATGCCTACCACGCCGACGTGGTCGAGCGCGCACTGGATGACCGGTTCCTCGCCCTGGAGGCCGCGCGCCACCCGTCGCCGGACGATGCGCCCGTCAGCGTCCCGCACGCGCAGACGTGGATGGAGTTGAACGCGCAGTTCTTCGACGCCGTGCGCACGGAGCGGGCGACGATGTTCGTGATCCTGTTCGTGGTGCTGATCGTGGCGGCGTTCTGCGTGATGAACACGCTGATCACCGTGACGGTGCAGAAGCGGCGTGAGATCGGCATCATGAAGGCGCTGGGTGCGGACATGGGGCAGATCGTGCGGGTATTCGCCTCGCAGGGGGTGGTGGTGGGAGCGTTCGGGATGTTGACGGGGCTGGCGCTGGGCCTGGGCATCCTGGCGGCGCTCAATCCGTTCAAGCGGATGATGGAGCACCTGTTTCACATCGATGTCTTTGCCAAGCAGGTGTACGGCTTCGGGGCGATCCCCTACCAGACGCGTCCCTCGGACGTGATCTTCATCTGTGCGGGGGCGTTTGTGATCTGCTCGCTGGCGGCGTTGATCCCGGCGTATCTGGCCGCGCGGCTGGACCCGGTCAAGGCGTTGCGGTCGGAGTAAAAATACCCGGGCGTTTTTGGCACCGGTGATAGCAGGTGAGAGAGAAGGGGGCGGAAGACAGAACAAGCAAATAATCGGGCGGGGGTTCCTCTATCTGCCTCTCTGCCTTGCGCCGCAGTCGATATCTCTTTCTTGAGATATCGCGCCGCCGGACACGGCCGTTTGCCGCTGGGAGGCCGACTTGTCTGTGTATGAGCCAATCCAGCATTCGCAACCAACTCCAGGGCACCGTGGCGGAGATTATTCGCGGCACCGTGGTTTCGGAAGTCGTCATCGATACTCCTGCGGGCACGATCAGCGCCGTGGTCACGACGCGCTCGGTCGAGGAACTCCGGCTCGAAGCAGGCGACCCCGTTCACGCGCTCATCAAAGCCACCAACGTCTCCGTCGAACGCCCGTAAGCTCCCCGCAGGCATCTCTCCCCATGCAAAACTGCCGCCGCATCCTGGCTGCCACGCTCTGTTCCACCGTCGCGCTGGTGACCAGCGTGCCTCTGGCCACCCCCGCCGCGCACGCCGCCGACAGCGTGTCCATCGCCGCCGCCGCCGACCTCGTTTACTGCCTGGACGACCTCGACGCCGCGTTCAAGCAGGCGCACCCGGACGCCGATCTCCGGGTGTCCACCGGTTCGTCGGGCAACTTCACCACGCAGATCAAAAACGGCGCGCCCTTCGAGGTCTTCCTCTCCGCCGACATGAGTTATCCGCGTGACCTGGTCAAAGGCGGATTGGCCGACGAGAAAACGCTGACCCAGTACGCCGTTGGCCGCCTCGTGTTCTGGACCTCCAAGCCCGCGACCATCGACGTGACAAAGGGCCTGGATATCCTGTCCAACCCGGATCTGGTCAAGAAGCTCGCCGTCGCCAACCCCGACCATGCGCCCTACGGCCGCGCCGCCAAGGAAGCTCTCCAACACGAGAAACTGTGGGACGTGGTGCAGGGGCGCATCGTGCTGGGCGAGAACATTGCGCAGACGGCGCAGTTTGTCGAAACCGGCAATGCCGACGCCGGGCTGGTGGCACTTTCGCTGGTGGTTTCGGGAAAGCTGGCGAAAGTGGGCAAATGGCAGGAGGTCCCGGTCGATTTCTACGGCAAGCTCGAACAAGGAGCCGTGCTGACGACAGCGGGCACGAAGAACCCGCTGGCCCGCGCCTACGTCGAGTTCCTGCGCTCGCCCGAGGCACGCAAGATTTTCGACCGTTTCGGCTTCCGCTTGTGAGCCGCGTGGGTACGGCGGCCCCGCGCGGCGGAGGCGAGCCATGACGATTCTGCCCGGCTTGCTGTCGCTGCCCGTGCCGTTGCTCGCTGGTGGTTTTCCTTTTCTACAGGCGCTAGGCCTGACCCTGCGGCTGTCCACGGCGACTGCGGGGCTGCTGCTGCTGTGCGGCATCCCGCTGGCGCACTGGCTCAACACGAGCCGTTTGCCGGGAATTTCAATGGTGCAGACG
>CAXTVY010000313.1:0-4534 GCA_964247665.1 uncultured Chthoniobacterales bacterium
GGGGGCCGGGTACATAAGCAGACTTTGGCTCCAACAGCTCCTTTACCGCGGCCACCAGGTCACGGTCTTCGATAATCTCACCGAAGGCCACCGCCGCGCCATTGATCCCCGGGCCACGTTCGTCGCGGGCAACCTCAACGAACCCGCGTCCATCCACCAGGCCCTCGCCGAGGCCCGGGCCGGGGCCGTTATGGACTTCGCCGCCAACGCCCTCGTCGGGGAGTCCATGACCAACCCGTCCAAGTATTTCCACAACAACGTCGGCGGCGGACTGAACCTGCTCGACGGCATGGTCGCGGCGGGCGTGAAGCGCCTCGTGTTCTCCTCCACCTGCGCCACCTTCGGCCCGCCCGAACGGCTGCCGATGGACGAAACGCTGCCCCAGCACCCGATCAACCCCTACGGCGAATCCAAGCTCATCTTCGAGCAAATCCTCCGGTGGTACGACGCGATCCACGGTCTGCGGTTCGTGGCGCTGCGTTACTTCAACGCCGCCGGGGCGACGGAGAAATACGGCGAGGACCACCGGATCGAGACGCACCTCATCCCCAACGTGCTCAAGGTGGCGCTGGGACAGAAGGATCACGTCGAAATCTTCGGCACCGACTACGAGACGCCCGACGGCACCTGCATCCGCGACTACATCCACATCGTGGACCTCGCGCAGGCGCACATCCTCGCCCTGGGCGCGCCGGAGAGCGCGTTCTACAACCTGGGTACGGGCGGGGGCAACAGCGTGGCGGAGGTCATCGCGTGCTGCCGCCGGGTGACGGGCCACGCCATCCCGGTGGTCGAGAAACCCCGGCGCGCGGGCGATCCGCCCCGGCTGGTGGCGGCGTCGGGCAAGATTCAACAGCAGCTTGGCTGGGAGCCCAAATTCCAGGCGCTCGACCCGATCATCGAAAGCGCGTGGGCCTGGCACCAGGCCAATCCCGACGGGTACGGGGATTGATAAAGCGGCGTGCGCTAGCGCGCCAGAAATGACCAAGGCCCAAATGACCAACGATCCATCCTCGCGGTTGAGTGTGCGTGCCTGCCGCGAGGTAGGGATGCCTCTCCGAGGCAATCCCAAACTGTCTGGAAAGAACCTGTCACCCGCGTTGCACTTTCATCCGCCAACAGGGCAAACGGTTTGGGAGCCGCTCGGAGAGCGATCCCTCCCTTGGTTCACAACCGCCTTCGGCGGCTATCCGGCGTTGGCGCTCGCCGTTGCGCTCGTGGCCTGTGCGCTCGCCGTGCCGACCACGCTGCACGCGCAAACCACCGAGCCGCCCGCGCCCGTCCCCGCCGCCGCGACGCCCGCGCCCACCGCATCCGCCACGCCTGCCGGGAAGACGCCGTATTCTCTGGGCAACAACAACGCGCTGCCCGGCCGCGGACAGCAGGGGCCCGTCGATATTTCCGCCAACGGCAACACGAACTTCAGCCAGACACCCAACGGACGCATCGCCACGGCCACCCGGGGCGTCACCATCCAGACCGACGATGCGACCATCTATTGCGACGAGGCCGAGTACAACGTCGATACCCACGAGGCCGAACTGACCGGCAACGTGCGCATCTTCCGGCTGGACACGACCATCATGGCGAACCACGCCATCTACAATTTCGACACCAAGAGCGTCCGCGCGCTGGATTTCAACGGCAGCCGTCCCCCCTTCGCCTTCGGCGGCGTCGGCCTGTTCTCGCCCGGCTCGGGCGCGCAGTACAACATCCGCCAGGGCACGTTCACCACGGACGATTCCTCGGAGCCGAGCTACCACCTCAACGCCCGGCGCATCCGGCTCTACCCGGACAACCGGATCATCTACGTCGGCGCGACGCTCTTCATCGGTCAGACGCCGGTGTTCTACTTCCCGTATTTCTACCAGTCGCTGGACCAGCAGAGCGGCTACACGCTGACCCCCGGGTACACGAGCACGTTCGGGGCGTACCTGCTTACGGGCGTCACCTTCCCCATCACCGAGCACATCACGGGCGTGGCGCGGCTGGACTATCGCTCCAAGCGCGGCGCGGGCATCGGGCTGAACCTGGAGTACAAGCCCAACCACCGGCGCAAGACCTCGCCCGACGGCTCGAACCTGCGGCCCTACGCCAGCGACGACGACGACGCGGAGGCCGCCGCCGTCACCTCGCCCCAGACCTCCCCGAACAACGCCACGGGCACCCGGACGGCCGTGCCGGCCAGCGAGCGGGAATCCGGCGTGGCGCTGACCGGCGAAGCCCTTTCCCGGCGCATCCGCGACCACGAGAGCCTGCAACTGCTAACCTACTTCGTCCACGACGATCAGCCCGACGAAAACCGCACCACGCTGGCGCGTCTGCCGGTCGACGCGGACCGCTACCGCATCAAGCTCTCGGGCACGGACTTCATCACGGACGACCTGTTCTTCAAGGCCGACATCGACAAGCTCAGCGACCGCTACCTGCTCCAGGATTTCTACGAGGGTGAGTTCACGCGCAACCCCAACCCGGAGAATCAGATTTTCCTGGTGTACTACCAGCCCACGTTCATCACGACGTTGACGGCCCGCGCGCAGTTGAACCAATTCTTCGACAACACGGGGCGGCTGCCCGAGCTGGCGCTGGACGTGCCGCGGCTGCCGCTTTGGAACAGCGGATTCTTCTACGAGAGCGAGAACACGGCCGGCTACCTGCGCCGGACTTTCGACAATTCCAGCCCCTTGCCGGAGTACTCGGCGGTGCGGCTGGACACGTTCCACCAGTTCACGTTTCCCAAAACGTATTTCGACTGGCTGAGCGTCGTGCCCCGCTTCGGGGTACGCGCCACGTATTACTCGCATTCGGCCCCGGCGAGCGACGCCGCGTATGACCTGCAAACCACGGGGGACGACACGACGGACCGGCAACTCTTCGACGCGGCCGATCCGACCAACCTGGACTACATCGGGCTGCGCAACGCCATCAAGGCATTCAAGCCGCAGGGCGACATCATCCGGCCGGTGGTGGACGCGGGCGTGGAGGCATCGTTCAAGGTGTCGAAGGTGTACGACGACGCGCAGAACCGGATCTTCGGGCTGGACCAGATCCAGCACGTCATCCAGCCCTACATCAACTTTCTGGAGGTGGAGGATTTCGGCGTGACCTCGCGGCGGTTGTTGCAGTTCGACCGGCGGCTGCCCTCGACGCAGCTCCAGCCCATCGACTTCCCGCAGCAGACGGCGATTGACTCCATCGACGACGAGACGGTGGTGCGTTTGGGCGTGCGCAACCGGCTGCAAACCAAGCGCGACGCGCTGACGTTCGACTGGCTGGAAGTGGACACGTTTTTCCAAATAGGCAACGACCCGAACCAGCGCTCCAATATTTCCAACGTGTTCAACCAACTGACGTTCCGGCCGGTGCCGTGGATCACGGGGTCCGTGGATTCGCAGTTGCCGCTCTTCAACGGGCGCAGCGGCTTCACGGAGATCGACTCGCGGTTGCAATTCCAGGCGACGCGGAACCTGGACATCACGATTTCGCACCGTTACCTGGATCATAACCCGTTCTTCATCAACAGCAGCCTGCTGAAGTTCAACCTGTACTACCGGATCGACGACAACTGGGCGGCGTCGTTCTCGGAGCGGTACGAATTCGCGGACCGCACCTTGCAGGCGCAGAGCTACACGGTGTACCGCGACCTGACGAGCTTCGTGGGCTCGCTGGGGTTGACGGTGCGGGACAACAACGGGGTCAGCGACGTGGGCGTGGTGCTCAACTTCACGCTCAAGGGTGTGCCGAAGGTGACGCTGCCGGTGGGCTTCGACGTGAACTCGGTGGAGAACGACCTGACACAATGAAGGCCGCCGCGCGGACGCGTGCCGGGATGACCCGGGGCCAGCCGGAGAACGCATTTCCCAGATGAAAAGCCATCGCCAGGAACTCTGGTTCCACGCCAGCCAGCGCCGCCAGATCTTCAACGTCACGGGACGGGTGGAAAGCGCCGTGGCGGAGAGCGGGGTCAAGGAAGGGTTGGTGCTCGTGAACGCCATGCACATCACGGCGTCGGTGTTCGTCAACGATGACGAGGGCGGGTTGCACCGCGACTACGAAAAGTGGCTGGAGAAGCTCGCCCCGGAGAAGCCGTACTCGCAGTACGAGCACAACGGCAGCGAGGACAACGCCGACGCGCACCTCAAGCGCACGATCATGGGGCGCGAGGTGGTGGTGGCGATCACGGCGGGGCGGCTCGACCTGGGACCGTGGGAACAGATTTTTTACTACGAACTCGACGGCCTGCGCGACAAGCGGGTGCTGGTGAAGATCATCGGCGAGTGAGGGGAAGACGGCGGGTGGCGGGACGGCAAGACGGGAGCCACGCTCCCTGCGGGCGTTGCCCGCTTTGCCAAAGCATGACGGGCACGGAAGCTGCCCGGCCCCGGGTCTGCTCCGAGAATATCGTTGTGTCAGGCCGCTGAAATCGTTAAACCAGCAAAGTCTTGGGGTTCCGGACGGCGGGCAGGCGGATCGGTAACGGTCCTCCGGCAAAGCGGTTGTGTGTGCGCGTGAGTCCCTTTTTCCACCGCAGGAA
>CAXTVY010000314.1:0-4534 GCA_964247665.1 uncultured Chthoniobacterales bacterium
CCTTCAGGTCGAGCGAAATCATGTCTGCGGCGGTGATGCAAGCCACGCCATTTTGTTGTGCGTCGAGGATGTGAATCGCGTTGAACTTCGCCTGATCCACTTCACCGGTGAAAGCCAGACTCAACCCGCCCGCCTTCTGGTCCGCGTAATGATAAACCTGCGCGCTGATCCGGTGAGCCCGGTTTTTGCCTCCGCTCACCTTGAAGATATCGAGGTGGTCGGCCAGAACCTGCTCTCCGCATTTGATGCTCATCAGCCGTGCTCCCGGCTGATCGAAGAATTGTTCCGCCAGATCGATCTGCACTTCATATTTACCCTCGGGCAAACCACTAACCGTAGCCGTGAAGGTTTGACCGTACACCTCATCCGCAAAGGTATTTGCCGCATCATTTTGTGCGGCGCTAATCACTGGCGCAGTGGCGCGGCGATGGTGTGTGTCTCCCCCCACGACAAAGCTGAGTCCGCAGGGAGAGGGGGCCGTTTCGTCCGCCTTTGAAGACCCGGTCGAGAGGAAGGTGACACCGAGCAGTAAAATCCAGAAAATGTGTTTGTGCATGGGGGGTGATGGTGGCTGCCGGGGGGCGTTGAGACCGGCACGCCACGAGTGCGGCGAAACCGATCCTCGACGTTTCCACGGTCGGACCGGCACGACGTTCGAGTGATTAGCCTATGGATACAGCGTCTCGAAGGCCACTCTTTTCCAGACCGGCTGCTACAGCGGTTTGTCGAGGAAGCGGGCAAAGGGTCGTTGCGCGTCTTGTAACTCAAGTGATGGCCACGCGAAAATCGACGAAGATCGGGTGGAAACGCCAGCGCATCTTCAGCTTTCACTACGATCTACCGGCTTTCAGGAGGCCGCAGGATTTACACAATCGCCGAAGAGGCTCCTGGCATGTGATCCACCCGATCTTCTCTTGACTATAATCGCGCGTGTTTGAGTATCACCCGTATGGTGCCATACCCCCCATCGGCAAAAGTCCTCGGCTTCGTGTTCGTCGTTTCTGCGCTTTTCCATGCTCCTTGCGTGACGTTTGCGCAAATCGACTACCCGCCGGAAACAAAGGCGATTCCCATCCCCAAGATGGAAAGTCTGCCCCTGGTTGATGGCCCCTTCAAGGGAACGCCGGAGTCTCTCAAGCAGTTTCAATGTCCAAAGTGGTATCTCGACGGCAAGTTCGGGATCTGGGCGCACTGGGGCCCTCAGGCCGTGCCCGGCGATGGCGACTGGTATGCGAGTGAAATGTATCGGCAGAACACGAAGAGGTATGGCTACTCGGCCAACCAGGATCACGTCAAGAGGTACGGACCTCCGTCGCAATTCGGATACAAAGATATCCTTCCGCTCTGGAAGGCCGAGAAATGGGAGCCCGACCGTTTGATGGAACTCTACAAGGCGGCGGGCGCGCACTACTTCGTCGCGCAGGCGGTCCATCATGATAACTTCGACAACTGGAATTCCAAGTATCACAAGTGGAACTCCGTGAACATCGGTCCCCACAAGGACATGGTGGGCATCTGGCAAGCGGCAGCCAGGAAACAGGGCTTGCCCTTCGGTGTCTCGGAACATCTGGGTCACAGTTTCACGTTCATGCAACCTTCCCACGGTGCCGATAAAACCGGACCTCTGGCGGGTGTTCCTTACGACGGAGCCAACCCGGCCTATTGGGACTTATACCAGTTGCCCGCCAACCCCGGCGACACCGGGTGGTACAGCAATGATCCCCGCTGGGCGCAGGAATGGTATGCGCGCATGTACGATCTGGTGACCCGCTACCAGCCCGACCTGCTCTACAGCGACGGCGGCCTGCCCTACGGCGAAGCCGGCCGGAACATCGTGGCCCAGCTCTATAACCTGAGCATCAAGCAACATGGCGGAGAGGAGGCGGTCTATTGCTGCAAGAAGAACTACAACAAAACGGATTTTATCGATGGGATCGGCGTGCAGGATTTGGAGGGGCAGATGATGGCGGATATCCAGCCTTTTGCGTGGCAGACCGATGCCTCGACCGGGGAATGGTTTTGGGTGCCCAAAGATCATTATCTTTCGAGCACCGAGATCATTTGCGGCCTGACCGACATCGTGAGCAAGAACGGCAATCTCTTGCTCAACGTCACCTTGCTCCCGGATGGCAGCCTCGCTCCGGAAATGGAAATTTTCCTGCGTGAGATGGCCGACTGGATGAAGGTGAACGGCGAGGCGATTTTTGGCACCCGGCCCTGGACCGTATATGGAGAAGGTCCTACTCCGTTCAATCACAACGCTTTTCGCAAAAACGTCAGATACACTCCCCAGGACGTTCGCTTCACGCGGAAAGGGGATGATATCTATGCCATCATCCTTGGAGTGCCAACCGGGCAGGTCGTGATCCACGCTTTGGGCAGCGCGTCTCCGCTCGTCACCCGGGAACCCGCTGCGGTCACGCTCGTTGGCAGCCCGGAGAAAATCCACTGGTCTCGAACCACGGACGACCTCGTTATTTCGCTGCCCGCCACGCTGCCTTGCAAATCGGCATTGTGCTTCAAGATTTCCGGTCTGACTACCATCGGGAATTTAGCTCCCGAAACTCTGCGAGCATTCCAGGACCGAAGGAAGTAGTCACCATCCGATGACGGAATGCACCCGACCGATTGAAGAACGCAGAATTTGGTTTCGCTCCTGAACAAACGTCCAGCGTTTTGTTTCGGTCGCGTTTTCAAAAACTCGGGCGAGCACCGCTTGCCATGCAGCCCGTGTGATTGCCTCCTTCACGGTAGAGCAGCCATTGGCCTTGGCACCGTACCAACCCTTCCATGCAGCAAACGGGCGCGCCGATGGTTCGGCGGACTTCCCGAAGGTGGCCACAAAAAGCGACAACGCGACAGGCAGGAAGATTCGGGTGAGACCGTGGAGTTTTTTGAACGGCAAAAGGATGGCGCTCCATCCTTTGGTTGTTGGGTCGTGTTTACAGGCTGTCCCGACGAGTATATCTCCGCATCGGAGGCTGCCAACGTCAGACGTGAGATGCAGCCGCTGCCCTCTCGCCGTCCCCATTCGCGGAACGGGTTCCGAAAAGAACTTGTAAAAAGACGGAGCGAAAAGAAGATGCCAAAAATCGCTCGCGATATTGCAGGCAATCCCCCATGAAACCTCTCGATCCGAAGAACAAACCGGCTGCGATGACCACGGTCCGCTCCGCTCAAGGATTGCTAGTGACCTTAGCGGCAGCGCTCTGCCTCCCGGTCCTCGCGCACGCGGCGGCGGCACCCGTGATGCTCGACGGCAACGGCTGGACGGTCGCGCCGCAGGCCGAGGTCGCTGCCACCGGAGAGCAAATCGCCGCGCCCGGCTTCACGGCGGACCATTGGGTGAAGGCAACCGTGCCGGGAACGGTGCTGGAAGCCTACGTCGTGGCCGGGGTGGAGAAGGAACCGAGCTACGGCGACAACGCCTACAAGATCGACAAAAAGAAGTACAATCGCAATTTCTGGTACCGTACCGAGTTCAAGAGCCCGGCGGCTTTCACCTCCGGCCGGACGTGGCTCGAACTCGATGGCGTGAACAAGGACGCCGACGTTTTCCTCAACGGCAAGAGCCTCGGCTCCCTCCACGGCTTCGTGCAGCGCGGCCGGTTCGACGTGACGGGGTTGGTCCGACCGGGGGCAACGAACGCGCTGGCCGTGCTGGACTACTTCCCCGGGGAAAACGACAGGAGCAGGAATGCCAACATCACAAGCCCGTCGTTTATTTGCAGCAGCAGCTGGGACTGGATGCCCTCGGTCGCCGGATACAACATGGGGATCCATCGCAGTGTGCGGCTCACCAACACGGGCGACGTTTCGCTGGTCGATCCGTGGATTCGTACGGAGGTGCCCGATCCCTCGCAGGCGGATGTTTCGGTTCAGGTCGAAGCGCAAAACCATTCCGGCGCGCCGGTCAACGGCGTGTTGAAAGGCGTCCTCTCGCCGGGCCAGATCGCCTTTTCCCAACCGGTCACGCTCGGGCCGAACGAGACCAAAACCGTCAAGCTCGACCCGTCCTCGGTCCCGGCCCTGCACCTCGCCCATCCCCGTCTCTGGTGGCCCAACGGCTACGGCGACCCAAACCTGTATTCGTGCCGGCTCGACTTCCAGGTCGGCGGCACGGTTTCCGACACGAAGACGACTACCTTCGGCGTTCGGAAAATCACTTACGACACCTCGAAGAAGGTGCTGAATTTTTACGTCAACGGCGTGCGCGTGTTCGCCAAGGGCGGCAATTGGGGCATGGCGGAGTTCATGCTGCGCTGTCACGGCCAGGATTACGACACCCGGCTGCGTTTCCACAAGGAGATGAACTTTAACATGATCCGCAACTGGATCGGCATGACGACCGACGAGGCTTTTTACGACGCCTGCGACCGTAACGGCATGATGGTCTGGGACGATTTCTGGCTCCATTCCACGCGCGGCTTGCCTGCCAACCCGGAAGTGTTCCGGGCCAACGCCATCGAGAAAATCAAGCAGTTGCGCAACCACGCCTGCGTCACCCTCTGGTGCGGCGAAAAGGAGAATACGC
>CAXTVY010000315.1:0-4505 GCA_964247665.1 uncultured Chthoniobacterales bacterium
GGCTTCTCGGCTTACCTGCGCAAGCCGGTGCGCCGGGCGGAATTGCATCGAGAGATGGCCGAGGTGTTTGCGGCGGAGCGTTCCGGTGCATCCGGGAGCGAGCAGACGACCCGCCCGCCGGCCGTCAACGGTGACCGGACACCGTTGCGGACCGAGCACATTCTGGTGGCCGAGGACAACGTGGTCAACCAGCGGCTCCTGCTCACGCAACTGCGCAGCCTGGGCTTCCAGGCTCAGGCCGTCTTCAACGGCTACGAGGCGCTCGACGCCCTGGCCAACGGCCGGTTTGCGCTCGTGCTGATGGACTGCCACATGCCCGAGATGGACGGTCTGGAAACCGCGCGGGCGATCCGGGAGCGTGAGCAACGTGCCGAGACGGGCGCGGGCGGTGGCTTGATCCATGTTCCGATCCTGGCGCTGACAGCCGATGTCCTGTTGGAGAACCGCCTCCGTTGCGCGCACGCGGGCATGGATGACTTCCTGACCAAGCCGGTGCGCAAGGAACATCTGCGCGAGGCGCTGGCCCACTGGCTGCCCGGTCCGGCGGACGCCGCCTGACCACGGCCGCTGCGGTGGATGACCCACCGAAAGACATTGGCGCGCGCGCTGGTTTCGGCGATAACCGGGGACTGCTTTTTTCCTATGATCCTCCAATCCGGCGAAGTCGTTGCGCTCCCCACGCCCGCAGGGCCGATGCGCGCCGACGTTTTTCGTCCCGTCGCGCCAGGGCGGTATCCGGGCGTCGCGTTGTTCTCGGAAATCTTCCAGGTGACCGGGCCCATCCGCCGGACAGCCGCGCTGCTGGCCGGGCACGGCTTCGTGGTCGTGGCGCCCGAGATTTACCACGAACTCGAACCGGCGGGCACGGTGCTGCCCTACGACACCGCGGGCGCGGACCGGGGCAACGCGCACAAGACTACCAAGGCGCTCGCCAGCTACGACGCCGACGCCCGCGCGGCGCTCGATTTTCTCCGGACGCACCCGGCTTGCACGGGCGATCTGGGTGTCCTGGGCATCTGCATCGGCGGACACCTCGCGTTCCGTGCCGCGATGAACCCTGGAGTGAAGGCAGGCGTCTGCTTCTACGCCACGGACATTCACCGGCGCGGCCTGGGCAAAGGGGAGAACGACGATAGCCTGGACCGGATGAAAGAGATTGAGGGCGAGATGCTGATGGTCTGGGGGCGGCAGGACCCGCACGTTCCGCCGGAGGGACGCGCGCTCGTCTACCGCACGATGACCGGGGCCGGGGTCCACTTCACCTGGCACGAGTTTAACGCCCAACACGCCTTCCTGCGTGACGAGGGGCCGCGCTACGACCCGGAACTGGCCCTGCGGTGCTACGCGCTGACCGTGGACCTGTTCAAACGTAAACTCGGCGCGGGCGACCGGCCCGTGGAGGCGGCAGCCGGGCATGAAACGCGCCACTGACGGTCTCCGCCGCCGGGCACGGATGCTGCGGCTGCTGGTGCTTGTCTGGGGCGCACTGGGCGGCGTGGTGGCGGCCGTCCGTGCCGTCCCACCGGACACCGCCTTCTGGGTCTGGAACCGTGCCGAGGCGCTCACGTCCGCCGAGCACGACGCGTTGCGCGCCGCCGGGGTCGGCCGCCTTTACTGGCAGGCGGGCGAACTGGAACTCCACGGCGGCGAACTCGTTTTCCGCCGCACCGCCAGCCTCCCGCCCGCTGGCGAGCACGGCGACATGATGGTGACGCCGGTGGTGCGGGTGTCCACCGCGATCCGCTCACCGGAACAGTTCACCGGCGATGTTTTGGGCCGGGCGTTGCGGCCCGTGGCGGATGCGGCCCCGGGGCGCGAGTTGCAGCTCGATTTCGACTGCCCCGACCACGTCCTGCCGGTGTACGCGGAACGTCTGCGCACGGCCCGGCAGGTCGCGGACATCCGCCGCCTGACGATCACCGCCCTGGCCGGTTGGGCGGACGCACCCGCCGCCGCGTCCCTCTGGCCCGCCGTAGATGCCGTGTACCCGATGCTCTACGACACGCGGCTCGATCCCCCGCCCCGCCCCGGCGATCCGTCGCCGTGCCAGCCCCAGCCGTTGCTCGACCCGGCGGAACTCGGGGCGCGGCTGCGCAGCTGGGGGGGCTGCCCCGTCCCCTGGTACGCCGGGCTGCCGGTGTTCGCGCGCGTGACGCTCTACGACGCGGCCGGACGCGCCCACGGACACCTGCGGAGTTGGGATTGGGAGGACCTCGTCTTCAACCCGGCCCTGGCCCTCGACCGGCCGCCCGCCGGGGGCACGGCCGTTCTGCGCGCCCTGCGGCCAACCCGTGCGGGGGAAAGCCCTCTGACCGCGGGCGAGTACGCGGCGGTACGCACGGCCCCGCGCGAAACCCTGCGCGCCGGGATGGCGCAGGCACGCGCGGCGGGGGCACGGGGCGTCGTCCTCTTCCGGCTGCCGGACCCGCCCTCGCCCACGCGGTCCACCGGTGGCGGCTGGTCGTTGGCGCAGGCGCTGGCGCTGTGCGCCCCGGGCGATACTCCGCTGACCCCGCCGCGCCTGAGCCTGCGCCGGACGGACGACGGCAGCGAGCGCTGGACCCTGCGCAACGAGTCCGACACGGACCTGCCCCCGCGCTTTGCCGCGCCCGGGCGTGGCTACGGGCTGGAACTCGAAATCGCCGACGGCTCCCCCGGCTGGCGCGAGGCGCTGCCGGGGGATTTCCACCGCGTGGCCGGACACGTTTTCCAGGAGCGCGCCGGGGCGGACCCAAAGTCCGGCGGGGGCAACCCCGTTCCCGTGGCAATTCCGCTCGCACGGCGGCTCACTTTCTGGTTTGCTCAACTGCCCGCGCACGGAGCATTGACGACCGGGCTGGTCCAGTTTGCCCCGGGCACGGAGCCCGCCGCCGTGCGTTTTCGCCTGCCCGCCGATTCCTCCGAAACTTCCCCATGGCAATCGCCCGATTGAATCTTCCCACCCGCACCGCGCTCCTGCTGGCCGCCGTCGCTGCCCTCGGCCTCCCGTCCGCCGTCCGGGCCACGGGCGGCTACGACGACGAGCCACCGCCCACCCTGCCCTACTACCTGGGCCGCCTGCCCGCGAAGCCGCCCGCGTTGATCTTCCAGGAAACTTTCGGCGGCCCCACGGAAGACAGCGGCAAGTTCGACCTGAAAGCCGACCTGCTCTCCCTGGCCGCCGCCTGCGATAAGGGCCGCGCGTCCGCCGCGCTGCTGGCTGACACGGATAAGTTCCTGACCCGCGCGCGGCTGGACACCGATGATGCCGCCGCTTCGTGCAACGTGCTCAACGACGTCCACGACCTCTTCGCCGCTGCCCCGCCCGTCACCGGCAAAGCAGCGGCGGACTACATCCGCTGGCGCGTGGAGCACGGCGCATGGTTCAACCTGTTCTTCGAGGGCGACAAGAAGCCCGGTGACAGCGAGACGGACGATGACCAGAAGGGCCGCCGCAAAGCGGCCGGGCAGGCCCTGGACAAACTCGTGGCCGACCCGGCGGCGGGGCCGTTGCACGTCCACTGGCTCTACCTGCGCGGAGCCTGCGACTATCCCCACGGTGGATCAGCCCGGTTCCAGCAGGTCGTGGACTCCTTCCCCGCACATCCCCGCGCCGAAGCTGCGCGCTTCATGCTGGCTCGCTGCGCTCTGGTGGCGTCGCGTTCGCGCCATCAGGACTACACGGAGCCGACGCCCGCCGAGGCCAAAGCCGCCGCCAGGGACCGCGCCGAGGCCCGCACGCTGTTCGACGACTACCTCAAGCGCTACCCCAAGGGGCGGTTCGCCGCCGATGTGCCCGGCTGGCTGGGCGCGCTGGCGTTCGACGAGAAGGATTACCTGCGCGCGTTGGACTGCTATGTCCAGCAGGCCGACGCGCCGGGGCATCCCGAGGTGCTCAAGTCGGCGGGGTTCATGTGCGAGCGCTGCCTGTCCCGGCTGACCACCGGGGACAACACGGCTGCCTTGCAGCGCGTGGCGGCACATCCCCGGCTGGCGATGAGTCTGATCTACCTGCTCGTCAACTCCTCCGAGAGCAATAACTATGACGGCCAGACCGATTCGCCCGCGCAGGTCGCGCGCTGGCGGCTGGCCCTGCTGCCGAAGCTGGCAACGGAGGTCATCGCGCACAAGGACGCCTACGCGGACCACGACTGGCAGGGGCGCTACCTGGCCATCCTCGCGCAGGCCGCCAGCGGCACGGGCGACCAGGCGAAGGCGCTGGAGCTCTGTGACGTGGGCAAAGCCGACATCGCGGGCAGCGACGACCTGGCGTTCATCCGGTTGGTGGCGCTGGCCCGGGCGCGGCGGCTGCCCGAAGCGATCACGGCGGGACGTGATTTCGCGCGCCAGTTCCCGGGGAGCCCACTGGCCCCGGGCGCGGCGCTGCGGCTGGCGCTCGCGCTGGCGGACAACCATCAGACCGGCGTGGCCGTGTCCGAACTGTTGCGGTTGCAGCGGGCACGCGACGCAGCGGCCAAGAGCGTAGCAGACTCGGGCGAGGACGCGATCACCACGCAGGGTTACAA
>CAXTVY010000316.1:0-4491 GCA_964247665.1 uncultured Chthoniobacterales bacterium
AGCTGTCGGGAGTGGAGTTTCGGAGCAAAGGATGCTTCGTGAACACCGTGGGCCAACAGGAAAGTGAAAACTGATTGTCGAGGGCATGAAAACGCAGACAAAAATGGGGAACTACCGGTAGTTGCACAAAACTCGGATGGAGTTCAGGTTCTGGAAATCCTCGCAGCTCGTCGCGAGGATTTTTACGCCTGCATTTCCCATGATCTCTGACGTTCGCCTCTTCGTTGTCATTTCCATGGTGCTCGCGTGCGGCTCGTTGCGTGCGCAACGCCGCGACACGGAACTCTCCAGCGGCTGGAAGTTCATCCAACAGGACGCGGGGCCGACCGCATCGACGGAAGCTTGGACCGATGTGATCATCCCGCATACTTGGAATGCACTGGATGCCCAAAAGGGGGTCTTGGGCAATCCCGGCGTCAAAGGCGGCTATTATCGCGGAGCCTGCTGGTATGCGCGCACGTTGGACATTCCGGCGAACTGGCAAGGACGGCGGGTCTTCATTCGTTTCGAGGCAGCGTCGATTGTGGCGAGAATCTATCTCAACGGCGAACTCCTCGGCGAGCATCGCGGCGCATTCACGGCCTTTTGCTATGAATTGACCCCGCGTCTGCGCTTCGGCGGCAGGAACGAGTTGCGCGTGCAGGTAGATAATTCCCCACAGGCTGACGTGCCGCCAATCTCCGGCGACTTCAACATGGACGGTGGCCTCTACCGTCCGGCGCATCTCCTTGTCACCGGCGCAGCCTGCATCAGTCCGTTGGATTTTGCTTCTTCGGGAGTTTACGTGACGCCGAAATCTATCTCGGATGCCGCGGCCCAGATCGAAGTGAAGACCGTCGTGTCCAGCGGCGCGGTCGAATCGGGAAGTCTGCGGCTCGAAACGCAAATCGAGAATGCCGCCGGTCAGCCAGTCACCCATGCCACCCAACGCGTCCAGGGCGGTGAAGCCACCCACGGCGTGGCCGCGTTGACACTGCCCGCACCGCACCGCTGGAATGGATGCAAAGACCCCTACGTCTACTCCGCGCGGGTGCGCCTATACCTCGACGACACAATGCTGGACGAAGTGATCCAGCCGTTCGGCGTCCGCACGGTGGGAATTTCTCAGGAGGAGGGCTTCCTCCTCAACGGCCGTCCTTACCCAATTCAAGGCGTATGTCGGCACCAGGACCGTCGCGATCAGGGTTGGGCGCTGACACCGGCTGACCACGAGGAAGACGCTCGCCTGATTCTGGAGATGGGCGCGACCGCCGTTCGCAACACGCACTACCCGCAGAGCCAATGCTGGCACGACCTCGCCGACCACAGTGGCCTACTTATGTGGGACGAAGTTTCTAACGTCGATACCATTAACGACACGCCCGAATACACGGCCGGCGTGCGTCAGGAACTGACCGAAATGGTCCATCAGCTCTACAACCATCCGAGCATCGCTTTCTGGGGCATTTTCAACGAGTTGGGCAACAAGCCGACGCCCGATCCAATTCCTTTGCTCAAGCTGCTCAAGGCGGATTGCGAGGCGCTGGACGCCTCCCGGATCATCGTCGCGGCGAGCGACCACCACAACAAACCCTACAACCAGATTCCGGCCGCGCTCTGCCTGAACGCGTATCCCGGCTGGTATGGCGGCAAAGCTGAGCAAATGGAAGATCAGATCAGCCAGACGTTCAAGGAATTCGGGGATCGCCGGATCGCCGTAAGCGAGTACGGCGCGGGAGCAAATCCGGTGCAGCACATGGAAGGCATTCCGAAGATTGAAAAGGCGAGCGCGCCGTTCCATCCCGAAGAATACCAGGCCCTGGTGCACGAGATCGAATACGCCACCATGAAAGGAAACCCGAAGCTGTGGGGCACCTTCCTCTGGGTCATGTTCGACTTCCCTGCCGCCCCGCGCCATGAAGGCGGCACGGTAGGACTCAACGACAAAGGCATGGTGACCCAGGACCGGCAGGTGAGGAAAGACGCGTTCTATTTCTACAAGGCGAACTGGAGCGAACAACCGACCATCCGCATCGCCGCGCGCCGTCTGACCCCCCGGCAGCAGCCGACCACCGACATCGAGGTTTATTCCAACTGTGCGCTGGCGGAGTTGACCGTGAACGGCAAACCGCTTGGCAAAGCCGAGAAGGACGCGGTCAACGTCTACCGTTGGAAGAACGTCGTGTTGCAACCCGGCCTCAACCGGATCGAAGCAACCGGCCAGGCGGACGGCAAGACGGTCGCCGACCAATGCGAATGGCTCGTTGAGCAAGCGCCGTCCACGCCGGCCTACCAACTTCCGTCAACATCTCCGTCCGGCACACCTCCCAATAACTGATCAGGCGGCGCAAACCCCGGCTTGCACCGTGGTTCACTCTGCCGAAGGCGACACCATGCAACTAGGCTTTCGGACCGGCGCGCTTCGTTGCGCTACTCAAAACGACCGATTCACCCCGGCCAGAGCGCACCTCTATCGTTGCTGAAATCACCGGGCTGGATGACTGCCCACCGGATTCTCTTTGACAGTCACCGCAGGAGATTATCCTTTAGCGGACGCGGCGTTGAAACGTGAAAAGCGAGCACTGGATTATCGCCGCGACGACCGGAATTCCCCGCCAATTCACCACTGACACGATGAACAACGCCATCCCCCTGCTCAATCGGTTATGCTTCTCCCCTGCACCTTGCGCGACCGTGGCCGACGAGTCGCCGGAAACGCCAGCCAAGTTTCGCACCAACACCTCCGGTCTTCGCAGACAGCGTTTCCTCTGCCGGTGGCACCTCTCTGTTGGCTGGCGGTTTTTCATCGGGGCTCTTTCCTTCTGGTCGGTGACAAGCCGGGGAAGCGAGGTCACTTCCCTCGATGAGGGGGCATGGAAGGTCGCTCCGCAGGCTGAAGTTGGTGCCACGGGTGAGCAGATCTCGACGCGGGGCTTTGCGGCGGAAGCATGGCAGACAGCGCAGGTTCCCGGCACGGTTTTTAACGCCTATGTGCTTGCCGGCAAAGAGAAAGACCCGAATTTTGGAGACAACATCTATCAGGTCGATCTCGCCAAATACGACCGCAATTTTTGGTATCGCACCGACTTCGATGTGCCCGAGATCTACCGCCAGAACCGTGTGTGGCTGAACCTGGATGGGGTCAACCGCGACGCCGATGTTTTCGTCAACGGGCATCTGGTGGGTTCGATGCACGGCTTTTTCCAACGTGGCTCCTTTGATGTCACTGCCCTCGTGCAGGTTGGCGCAAAGAACTCGCTGGCGGTGCTGGACCATGTGCCGGTGCTCTCTCCCATCGTGCCGCCGCAAACCCGTGATAAGGAGAATTTCAGCAGCCCGGCCTTCATCTGCACCAGGGGCTGGGACTGGATGCCCAGGGTTCCAGGCCTGGACATGGGGATCTACAAGGACGTTTATCTCAGCAGCACCGGCAACGTCTCGTTGCGCGATCCCTGGATCCGCACGGACAAAGCGAGCGCGGAGAGTGCGGACCTCTCGCTCACGACGGAGTTGCAGAACCATTCGTCCGCAGACGTGAGCGGCCAGTTGGAAGGCGAGATCAACCCGGGGAAAATCACCTTCACGCAGCCGGTGACGATCCGTGCGGGGGCGAGCCAGACTGTCGCCCTGACGAGCCAAACCGTCGCCGCGCTCCATCTGGCCAGACCAAGATTGTGGTGGCCCAACGGCTACGGGGACCCAAATTTGTATACCGTCCGGTTGTCGTTCCGGGTTGGCAACGCCCTTTCGGACCAGAAGGACATCACGTTCGGTGTCAGAAAGTACACTTACGATACAAACAATCAGACCCTGCATTTTCACATCAACGGCATCCCGGTTTTCCCGAAGGGGGGAAGCTGGGGCATGGCGGAATATCTGCTTCGCTGCAAAGCCAAAGATTATGACACGATGGTTCGGCTGCACCGGGAGGAGAATTTCAACATCATCCGCAACTGGATGGGGATGACGCCCGACGCGGCTTTCTACGACGCCTGCGACCGCAACGGTATCATGGTGTGGGACGAGTTCTGGCTCAATTCCCAGGGCGGCCCGCCGCGCGACACCCAGGTCTTTGAAGACAATGCCGTCGAGAAGATCAAACAGTTCCGCAACCACGCCTGCGTGTGCTTGTGGTGCGGCGACAACGAGGGCACGCCGCCCGCGCCGCTCAACGCCTTTCTGGCGGACGCGGTGATGACCTACGACGGGGGCGACCGCCCCTACCAGCCCTGCTCCAATAGTGGCAACCTGAGTGGCAGCGGGCCATGGAGTGACTTCGATCCGGTCAACTACTTCACCGGCGAGAAGCTGGACCGCAAGAAAGGCGTCCCCTTCGGGATGCGCAGCGAACTTGGGACGGCGGTGTTCACCAATTTCGACAGCTACAAAAAGTTCATGCCACCGGAAACCTGGTGGCCGCAAAACCCTATGTGGGACAAGCATTTCTTCGGCCGGTCCGCGGCCCACGCCGGACCGGCTGGCTACTCCGACCACGTCAACAAACGCTACGGC
>CAXTVY010000317.1:0-4460 GCA_964247665.1 uncultured Chthoniobacterales bacterium
CGCCGACCACGATACGTTGCGCAATTTGGAGACCCATGACCAGGTGCTCCTGCGCTACGTGAACGTGAAGACCGGCGAACCCGTTGCTTCGGCCAACCCCAACGGCTCGCTGGCCAACATCGCGGGCATCTGCAACCGGGAGCGCAACGTCTTCGGCCTGATGCCGCATCCCGACCGCGCGTGCAACCGCCGCCTCGGCAGCGAGGATGGCAAACGCGTTTTCCAGTCGATGATCGACACGCTCACCGGTCGCCGCACCCCGCCCAAGGAAGACAACGTGCTCGCCCCGGTCGGCGCGTGATTTCCTGGCAGGATGAAAGCGAAGGACCCGCAAACGCACGCGATCATCGGCGCGGCCATGGAAGTGCACCGACAGTTAGGCCACGGATTTCTGGAAGCCGTGTATCAGGAGGCACTGGCGATGGAGTTCGCCGATCGGGACATCGCGTTCCAGCGCGAGGCCAACCTGAAGATCCGGTACAAGGGCCGGGCGCTCCGGTGCGAGTACGTGGCGGATTTTCTTTGCTTCGAGGCAGTTGTGGTCGAACTGAAGGCTGTCAGCGCCTTGGTTTCCGGACATCGCGCGCAAATTATCAACGAACTCAAAGCCACCGGCTACCGGGTGGGTCTGCTGATGAACTTTGGTGCGCCCAGCTTGGAGTACCTTCGTTTCGTCGGTGCCGAGCGGCCAGAAGATTTGTCCACAGATTACGCAGATTTACACAGATTGGGAGAAGAGGCGGGAGGATACCGGGTGGAATCCTTCCTCTCCGAAGGAGCCCCTCCTTCCCTTTTTTAATCTGTGTAAATCTGCGTAATCTGTGGACAAATCTGCCTTCCCCATGCCCGACCACGCCATCACCCCCGAACTCGTCGCCAAGCACGGTCTCACGCCGGAGGAGTATCAGCGCATCGAGACGATCCTCGGCCGCGCACCCAACTTCACCGAACTGGGCGTCTTCTCGGTCATGTGGAGCGAGCATTGCTCGTACAAAAATTCGCGCGTGGAACTCCGCAAGTTCCCGACCGAAGGCCCGCGTGTGCTTGTGAAAGCGGGCGAGGAAAACGCCGGGGTCATCGACGTGGGCGACGGCTGGGGCGTCGCCTTCAAGATGGAAAGCCACAATCACCCGAGCGCCATCGAGCCGTTCCAGGGCGCGGCGACCGGCGTGGGCGGCATCATCCGAGATATTTTCACGATGGGAGCGCGGCCGGTTTTCAGCCTGAATTCCCTGCGCTTTGGTCCCATTCAGGGCGATAGTGACGCCGCCAAGGCGAACCGGCGGCTGTTTGCGGGGGTCGTGGAAGGCATCGGCATTCCAACGGTCGGCGGCGAGATTTACTTCGACGAAAGTTACCAGGGCAACCCGCTCGTCAACGTGTTTTGCCTGGGTGTCCTGCGGCACGAGGATATCGCGCGCGGCGCGGCCAGGGGCGTCGGCAATCCGGTGTTCTACGTTGGCGCGGAAACCGGGCGCGACGGCCTCGCCGGGGCAGCGTTCGCTTCGCGCGACCTGACCGAGGAATCTAGGGAAGACCGCCCCGCCGTGCAGGTGGGCGACCCATTCAAGGAAAAACTCCTGCTCGAAGCCTGCCTGGAAGTTCTCAAAACCACCGACGCTGTCGCGGGTATCCAGGACATGGGCGCGGCCGGGCTGACGTGCTCGACCTGCGAAACCGCCAGCCGTGGCGGCAGCGGCGTCGAGATCGACCTGAACCTCGTGCCGCAACGCGAACCGGGCATGACACCCTACGAAATCCTGCTCAGCGAATCACAGGAGCGGATGCTCATCATCGCCAAGGCCGGGCGAGAGGCGGAGGTGCAAGCTATCTTTGACAAGTGGGACCTGCCCTGCGCGCGGATCGGCGTCGTCAACGACGACGGCATGATGCGCGTCCGGGTCGGCGACCGCGTTGCCGTCGAAATTCCGGCGCGCGCGCTGGCCGACGAAGGCCCGCTCTACCAGCGCGAGGCCACGGCCCGTCCGCCGGAGCCCGTGCTGGACCTCGCCACCGTTCCCGAGACTGATCCCCACGCCGCCCTGCTGCACCTGCTGGCGCACCCGACCATCGCCAGCAAGCACTGGGTTTACCGTCAGTACGACCACATGGTCCGCACGGGCACGATGGTCGCGCCTGGGTCTGACGCCGCCGTGTTCTACATCCGCGAGGCGGACAAAATTCTTGCCGCAACCAGCGATTGCAACTCTCTCTATTGCCGCCTGGACCCACGCGAGGGCGCACGCATCGCCGTGGCCGAGGCCGCGCGCAATCTCGCGTGCTCCGGCGCGGTGCCGCTGGCCGTGACGGACAACCTCAACTTCGGCAATCCGTACCAGCCGGAGAACTTCTGGCAACTGCGCGAGTGCGTCGATGGACTGGCCGAGATGTGCCGCGCTTTTGGGACGCCGGTCACGGGCGGCAACGTCAGCCTTTACAACCAGAATCCGGCGGGTTCGATTGATCCGACACCCACCGTCGGCATGGTCGGCCTGATCGAGGATGCCAGCCACATCACAACGCAAGGTTTCAAAGACGCGGGCGATGCCATCTTGCTGCTCGGGGACTTGGGCGACGAACTCGGCGGCTCGCAGTATCTCGCCGTGGTACACGGTCGCAAGGAAGGTTTGCCGCCACGCCTGGATGTGCGACGCGAATTGGCGCTCCACGACGCCCTGCGCGGCCTGATTCGCGCCGGACGAATCAAGAGCGCGCACGATTGCTCCGAAGGTGGTCTGGCCGTAGCGTTGGCCGAGTGCTGCGTGTCCGGCGCGAATCAGGTCGGCGCTCATATCACGCTGGATTACATTGGGCGGCTTGAGGTTCCGCTATTCAACGAGAGCCAGTCCCGGGTGGTGGTTTCCGTCCGTGAAAGCGAGGCGGACCATGTCCTGACGCAGCTTGCAGAATCAGGCGTCCCTGCGCGGCGGCTTGGCAGCGTGGGCGGCGGCAAACTCGTCATTGCCTGCGCGGCCAACGTCCATGCTTGGCCCGTAGAAGTCCTCCGGGACACTTGGCACGGTTCTATCGGTAAAATTATGGGTGCGAGTTAATTAGAGGCGGTACTCGCTTTTTGGCGGCCGGTCTGTCATAGTTGCCATGTCGCATGACCACCATGGAGCTATCTCTGCTCGACGAACTGGCCTGCGTCGAAGCGAAGGCGGAAATTATCGATGGCAGGGTTATTCCGCTTCCCATGTTTGGCAGAAAGCCCACTTTTGAATCCGCAGAGGTCGAACCGGCCGTGCCGGGCTGGCCGATGCCCGGCAACAATGTTTTCCAACCCTGAAGTTCCTGTCCGGTTCCTCTCTTTTCCTCGAAACCCGTGGCCCAACCCACTTCTTATTACCCTCGCCACGAGTGCGGCGTCTTCGGGGTCTTCAACCATCCCAACGCGGCCACGCTGACGTACTACGGCCTCTTCGCCCTCCAGCACCGCGGACAGGAAAGCGCCGGGATCGTCACGGCCGCCGGGCCGGGCGAATTGTTCAACCTCCACAAGGCCATGGGCCTGGTCGGGCAGGTGTTCAAGGGGGATGATCTGGAGCGCCTGCGCGGCACGCGCGCCGTCGGCCACGTCCGCTATTCCACCACGGGATCGAGCAATCTCGTCAATGCCCAACCCATTATCGGGCACGGCAGCCGCGGCCAGATTGCCCTCGCCCACAACGGCAACCTGATCAACGCCGACGTGCTGCGCGACGAATTGGAGGCCGGGGGCTCCATCTTCCAAACCACAAATGACAGCGAGATCATGCTGCACCTGCTCGCGCAGCCTCTGCCGCCCGGAGCCAGCGCGCTGTCTGCCCTGACCCGGGCGCGGGGTGCCTTCTCGCTGGTCATCATGAGCGAGCGCGAGTTGATCGGTGTCCGCGATCCGTTCGGCTTCCGGCCGCTCGTGCTGGGCCGCGTGGACGGAGCCTATGTCCTCGCCTCGGAAACCTGCGCGTTCGACCTGATCCACGCCGAGTTCATCCGCGAGGTGGAACCGGGCGAGGTCGTCATCATCGACGAGCACGGGGTCCGCAGCGAATGGCCGTTCCGGCAGGAGCGCAAGGCGTTTTGCATGTTCGAGTTCGTGTACTTCGCGCGGCCGGACAGTCTCATCGAAGATGTCAACGTCGCCGCCGCGCGCACGAACATGGGCCGTGAGTTGGCCCGCCTGCACCCTGTTCAGGCCGACCTCGTCGTGCCCGTGCCTGACTCGGGCAACTACGCCGCGCTCGGGTACGCCGAAGCACTGGGCATCCCGTTCGAGCACGCTTTCGTGCGCAACCATTATATCGGGCGGACGTTCCTCCAGCCGAGCCAGCTCATCCGCGATTTCAACGTGCGGATCAAGCTCAACCTCATCAAGGGTGCGGTGAAGGGTAAGCGCGTGGTGGTGGTCGACGATTCCATCGTGCGCGGCACGACGGCACGCGCCCGGGTGGTCAGCCTGCGCGAAGCCGGAGCTAGGG
>CAXTVY010000318.1:0-4443 GCA_964247665.1 uncultured Chthoniobacterales bacterium
ATCCTGCATCCTGCATCCTGCATCCTGCATCCTGCATCCTGCATCCTTCCGCCTTTTGTGGTTGCACCTTCCCAGGCCGTGAAGATACTCGCCTCCATCATGCTCCCCCGTTGCTTCCCCCGCCTCGCCGCTCTCTCCGGTGCCTGCTGCCTGCTCCTGCCGCTGCTCGCCTCCGCGCAGGAGAACGCTGCTTTCACCAACTGGCCGCTCCCTCCCCCGCCTCCGGCCGGGACGAACTCCGCCCTCTATCCCGTGCCGCGCAACGATTGGATGGTGCACTTCGCGCACAACGTGGAGCGCGTTAAAGACAGCAAGGTGGACTTCATCTTCGATGGCGACTCCATCACGGATGGCTGGCAGGGCAACGGCAAAGCGGTCTGGGCCAGGAACTACGAAAAACGCAACGCCACCGACTTTGGCATCAGCGGCGACCGCACCGAGCATGTGCTCTGGCGGCTCGATCACGGCCAGACCGCCGGGCTGCACCCCAGGCTCATCGCGCTGATGATCGGCACCAACAACCTCGGCGTGAACAAGGACGAAGAGATCGCCGAGGGGATCGGTGCCATCGTCAAAGACTACCAGAAGCATTGCCCGGACGCCGTGATCCTCCTCCAAGGGATCTTCCCCCGCGGCGAGAAGCCGACCGATCCCCTCCGCCAGCGCATCAAGGACATCAACGCCGTCATCGCCAAGTTGGACGACGGCAAGAAGGTGATCTTCGTGGATTTTGGCGACAAATTCCTGGAGCCGGACGGCACGATCTCCAAAGGCATGATGGGTGACTTCCTGCACCCCGGCCCCAGAGGCTACGACATCTGGGCGGACGCCATCCGAGCCGAGGTTGACAAGGTGCTCGGACCGGAGCCACAGGGATAGCCCGTCCTGCCGCGCAGCGCGCCGCCCGTCCGGCACCCGGCTCAACACAACCGGTCGCGCAGGAACGCGGTCAGCGCCGGGAAGTCCAGCCCGGCCGCCCGCCAAGCCACGTAGCCGTCGGGCCGCACGAGGTAGAGCGCCTGCGGCGTCTCGTGGTCCACCCCGTAAGCCGTGAACACCTCGCCCGATTCGGCCCGCCGGACCCGTGTGTCCTGCCCGCTGGCGCAGTATGCGATGGGGTGCGTCGCCAACCCGACGCCGGGCGGGGCCGGCAGCGTGGCCAACCCGCCGCACAACGCGCCGATCTCATCGCTGGTCAACGCTCGCCGCGACAGCGCCAGAACGTGGAAACTGTAGTCCGTCAGCAACCCGAAAACGTCCTGGTTCCGCGCGAACGAGGCGTTGGGCGCGCGGTGGCCGGGAGCGGGGCCGTGTTTCCAGCTTGGCGCGTTCGCACCCGGGGTTTCGTCGAGCACGGCGACACCCGGTCCGTAGTGGATGCCCAGTTGCGAGATGAAGTTGAACGCCCGTTCGCGCGCGAAATCCGTGTGCGCGAGCACCCCGGCCACGCGGGGCACGACGGCGTTGCGCAACGCGGCGAAAAAGCCTGACTGCGAGGTCATCGTGCTGAACATCTCGTCGGTCTTCGTGAGCACCACCTGGCCGACCGGCCAGCGTTCGCCATGGTAGCTCTCCAGCAACGCCTCCTGTCCGGCCTTGCCGCGGAGCGCGAGAATCAGTTTCCAGGCGAGGTTGGCCGCATCCTGCAGCCCCGTGTTCATCCCCTGCCCACCCGCCGGGCTGTGGATGTGCGCGGCGTCCCCGCCGACGAACACGCGGCCCTCGCCGTAGCGGTTGACCCCGCGATGGTGGACGCGGTAGAGCGAGGTCCAGATCGAATCGCTCAGCGTCACGCCGAGTTGCGTCGCCTCGCGGAACGCCGCCTGCACCTCCGCCAGCGCCACGTCCTTGCCGCCCTGCCGGTCCACGGATTCCTGCCGGTCGCCACCCGGGCCGGACCGCATCGAGATGATGCGCCCCATCCCCTGCCCGCCGGGCAGCGGCAGGTACACGGCGAAATGCTTGCCGTGCAGGAAGAGGGCCAGTCCGTCGCGGTCCGGCAGGCCGTCCACGCGGCAGTCCGCCAGCAGGAAATCCTGCGGGTACGCCGCGCCCGCGAAGCTCAGGCCCAGCGCCTTGCGCACCACGCTGTGCGCGCCGTCCGCGCCGACGAGGTACGCCCCGTGCGCCGCGAACTCCGCGCCGTCCGCCCCGCGTGCCTGCACGGTCACGCCCGCCGCCGTCTGCGCGAAACCCGTGACCTCCACGGACCGCTCGACCGGCACGCCCAGCCGCCGCAGTTCTTCGTGGAGGACCGCTTCCGTGTCCCGTTGCGGCACGATCAGGATGAATGGGAACGGGGTGTCACGGCGGTCGATGCCGTCGAAATGCAGTTCCACCTTTACGCTGCCGTCCACGTACATCCGGCCAGCCGTGACGACTGTCCCGCGATCCAGCATTGGCCCCGCCAATCCCAGGCCGAGGAACAATTCCATGGAGCGCGGCTGCACCGCCAGCGCCCGCGATTCGTGCGCCTGCGCCGGGTTCTTGTCGAAGATCCGCACGCGGACGCCGTGGCGCGCCAGCAACGCGGCAGCCATCAGGCCGGTCGGCCCCGCCCCGACGATCATCACCTCACAATCTCCTGGTTCCATCAGGTGTTTATCGCGCCGGCGCGCCGTTCGGGTTGTTTCCCGTGCCATTCGCTTCGGCCGCGCTCTCCACGCCAGGGTCCGGGTCAGGCCCGTCGGCGGGTTCGCCGCGCGGCGCGCCTTCCCAGCCGCGGTCGAGCCCCGGGCCGCCGCCCTGGCCCCGGTCAGCCATGAACAGGTTCTGGAGGTTCTGGATGTGCTTGCGCGCCGTGGACATGAAGATTTTCTCGTCGCCGTCGTACACCTGGGCCAGTTCGGTCAGCGACCGGCGGTCGTGTTCCCGGAACGTCTTGGCCACGCGGATCGCCTGCGTGCCGCGCAAACCCATCAACCGCAGGGCGTCCACGCCCATGTCCAGCGACGTGCCCAGCGTGTCGCGGTAGATGTGCTCGGGCGGGATGCCGTGGCGGATCAGCTCGTAGGCGTGGATGCGGTCGCGCGCCCGGGCGAGGATCGTCAGGTGCGGGAACTCCGCGCGGAGCATGTCCACCAGGGCCAGGGATTTCTCACGGTCCTTGAGCGCGATGACGAAGAGCTTGGCACGCGCGACCCCGGCGGAGCGCAGGAGGTCCTCGCGCAGGGCGTCGCCGTAGTACGTGTTGACCCCGAAGCCGCGCATGGTGTCCACCCAGTCGGCGTCGTGCTCCAAGACGGTCGTGGGGATGCCGTTGGCGCGGAGCATCCGGCCGACGACGTTGCCGAAGCGTCCGAAACCCGCCAGGATCGCCCCGCCCGCGTCGGGCGTTTCGATGGTGTCCGCAGGCCGCTCGTCGCCCGCGGGCGCGGGCGCGTGGCCCGCGCGCCAGGCGTGCAGCCGCCGCCGGAGCCGGTCGTGGACGATGAGCAGCAGCGGCGTCGCGGCCATGCTCAACGCGACGGCGGCCGTCAGCGGGCTGGCGGCGTCCAGGCGCAACACGCCCTGGCCCACGCAAAACGAGATCAGCACGAAGCCGAACGCGCCCGTCTGCGCCAGCGCGAAGGCAAAGAGCAGGCGGTCGCCGTCCCGCAGCCCGAACAGGCTGCCCAACCCGAAAAGCACGCCGAATTTGAGTGCCAGCAGCGCGCCCACGAGCGCGAGCGTCCCGCCCGGGTGCCCGGCGATGTAGCGGAAGTCGATCCCCGCGCCCACCGAGATGAAGAACAGCCCCAGGAGCAGCCCTTTGAAGGGTTCGATGTCCGCTTCGAGCTGGTGGCGGTATTCGCTGTCGGCCAGCACCACGCCCGCCAGGAACGTGCCCAGCGCCGCCGACAGGCCCACGGTTTGCATGAGCAGCGCGATGCCCGTGACCAGCAGCAGGGCCGTGGCCGTGAACATCTCGCGCAGGTCCGTGTGCGCGATATAGCGGAACACCGGCCGCAGCGCGTAGCGTCCACCGACGACCACCGCCGCCACGGCCCCGAGCACCACCATTCCGTGCGCCCAGCCGGGCAGCGCCTCGATGGGGCTGGGTTGCGCGGTGGCCGAGGCGTTTGCCGCGCCCGTGCCGCCGCCGGCCCCCGGCAGGGCAAGGAGCGGCAGTACGGCGAGGATGGGGATGACCGAGATGTCCTGGAAGAGCAGCACGGAAAAGCACGCCTCGCCCCCGGGCGTCTTAAGCAGCCCCTTTTCGCCCAGGGATTGCAGCACGATGGCCGTGGACGACATCGCCAGGATGAACCCGATGGCCAACCCCGCCCGCCACGGGAGGCCCAGCCCCCGCGCGGCGAGCATGACCGCCGCCGCCGTGACGACGACCTGCAACCCGCCCATGCCCAACACCGGGCGGCGCAGTTCCCACAGCCGGGCCGGGCGCAGTTCCAGGCCGATGAGAAAGAGCATGAGCACGACGCCAAATTCCGCGACGTGCATGAC
>CAXTVY010000319.1:0-4332 GCA_964247665.1 uncultured Chthoniobacterales bacterium
CACCACGACGGCGCATCCGCCATTTTTCGACCGCGAAGTTTCGCTGAGCAACGGTGCCGCGTACTACCTGCAGTTCTTCAACGGCGTTCCGTTTGGCTACTACAGCTACCTATCCGACCAGCATTACATCTACCATTACGATTTGGGCTACGAGTACGTGTTCAACGCGAACGACGGCCAGAACGGCGTGTACCTCTACGATTTCGCGAGCCGGACCTTCTTCTACACGAGTCCCACGTTCCCGTTCCCGTACCTGTACGACTTCACGTTGAACACGGTGCTCTACTACTATCCCAACACGAGTAGCGCCGGTCACTACACGACCCGGCCGCGTTACTTCTACAATTTCCATACCAATTCGATCATCACGAAGTGACCCCGGGAGGCCCGCGGAAGTTGCCCTGATCGGGTGAACGCGCTGCAGGCTGGCCTGCGCGCTGATCGCAAACCCTGCGGCCCTGCCGCAGGGTTTTTGCTGCCTCGATCCCTCGCGGTGGCGGGACGTTCCCCCGGTCAAGACGGTCTGGCCGCCAGCGGCCGATGCGGGCCCGACGCTTCTCAGAACGGGTTGTTTTCGTCCGTCACACGCGGGGCGGACACGTACCCCGCCGCTCTTTTCTCCCGCTTCGCGCCCAGCACCGCCTCGATCTGCCCGAGCGGCAGGCAGTTGACCACGTCGCCGCGCGTCAGCCAGCCCTTGCGCGCCTGCGCCACGCCGAACCACAGGTCCTGCAATCCCTCGGTGCGATGCGCGTCGGGGTTGATCGCGCACTTCACGCCTTTTTCCTTCGCCAGGTGCCACCAGCGCCAGTCCATGTCCAACCGCCAGGGGCTCGCGTTGAGTTCGATGATCGTGCCTGTCGCCGCCGCCGCGTCGAGCACGGCGGGCACGTCCAGCGCGTAGCCCGCGCGCTCCAGGAGCAGCCGCCCCGTGAGGTGGCCCATCATGGTCACATAGGGGTTTTCAATCGCGCGGATGAGCCGCCGCGTCATCTCGGCCTCGGGCAGCGAGAAGGAGCCATGCACGCTCACGACCACGTAATCCAGCCGCGCCAGCACCTCGTCGGAGAAGTCCAGCGTGCCATCCTTCAGCAGGTCGCACTCCACGCCCGCGAACACCCGGAATTGGGTCCCCTCGGCCGCGTAGCGGGCGTTGAGCCGGCGGATCTCCTCGCCCTGCGCCGCGAGCCGCCGCTCGTCCTGGCCGTTGGCCTGGAAGGAGCTTTTGCTGTGGTCGCCGATGCCCAGGTATTGCAGCCCCAGATCCTGCGCCGCCGCGGCCATTTCCTCCAGCGTGTTGTGGCCGTCGCTGGCGTTGGTGTGGCAGTGGAAGGTGCCGCGCAGGTTGTCGAGCGTGAGCAACTCCGGCAGCCGGTGCGCGGCGGCGGCCTCGATTTCGCCCGTGTTCTCGCGCAGCTCGGGCGCGATGTAGTCCAGGCCGAGCGCGGCGTAGAACTCCGTTTCGTCGTGGATCTCCGGCAGCGCCTGCGCGTGTTGGCCGCTCTCGCCCGGGGCGACGCTGAAGCGGTATTCGTTGATCGACCAGCCGCGCTCCAACGCCCGGTTGCGCAGGGCGATGTGGTGCTCTTTGCTGCCGGTGAAATGGTGCAGCGCGTAGGGGTATTCCGTGTCGGTGACCAGGCGCAGGTCGCACTGCACGCCGCCCCCCAGCCGCACGGCCACCTTCGTCGGCCCCTGGGCGATGATTTCCACCACGTCCGGGCGCTTGGCAAAATATTCGCCCACCGCCGCCGGGTCCTTCGTGGACACCACGAAGTCCAGGTCGCGCACGACCTCCTTGCGCCGCCGCAGGCTGCCGCCCTCGCTCGCGCGCACGACCGCCGGGTGCGCGCGCAATTCCTCGACCATGCGTTGCGCCACGCCCGCCACGTCGCCCAGCCGGTGGAACGCCGCGTTGGCCTGCCGTTGCGCGATGTTGGCGAGCAGCTTGGTGGCGGTCTTGTCGCCGAAGCCGGGCAACCCGGCCACCTTGCCCTCGCGGCACGCCTTTTCCAGGTCGGCCACGGACGCCACGCCGAGTTGCTCGTAGAGCGCCTTGATCTTCTTGGCCCCTAGCCCGTTGATGTCAAACAATTCAAATAAACCCGGGGGAAACCCGCTTTTTAATTCGTCGAAATAGGCTAAATGCCCGGTCTGAACCATCTCGGCGATTTTTTCCGCCACCGATTTACCGACGCCCTCAATGGCCCCCAGTTCGCCCTTCGCAGCCGCCGCTTCGAGGTCGCCCGTGTAGAGTTCCAGGGCGCGCGCGGCCTGCTGGTAGGCGCGGATTTTGAAGGGGTTCTCGCCCTTGAGGTCGAGCAGGCGGGCGATGGATTCGAGCGTGTTGGCGATGGTTTCCTTGGTCATGGCGGAGAGGGTGAGGGAAGTTTCAAGTTGCGAGCTTCAAGTTTCAAGGAAGATCAAAGGGCAAAGGTGCCAGACCAGAGTGGTGGATTTTCCCGTTTCAGTCTGGCAGCTTGTTCCTGGATTCTTCCTTGCAGCCTGGTCCCTGGTTCTGGAAACTGCCCCGCCTGCCCATGAAATCGCCCCTGCCCCGCCTCGCCGCGTCCTTTCTGTCACTTTCCCTGGTCCTCGCCGGATGCGCCGGCCAGGGTGCCCCGCACGCCGCCGACCGGCCCGCGCTGCTGCCCGCGCCCGCCAAGCTGTCCGCGTCGCAGGTCGCCATGGTCACGATCTACCGGCCGGATTACGGCGAGGACGTGGACCGTCATCCGACGGTCTCGGTCAACGGCAGCGACCTGATCACGCCGCATCGCTCGCAGGTGTTCACGGCGCGGTTGTTGCCGGGCGAATACCACTTCGAGCTGGATGGCGACAAGGCGGGCGACCTGCGCGCCTCGGCCGGGCAGCACTATTATTTCCAGTTGCTCGTCCTGCCCGGCGGCTTCTCGGGGCGGGCGCGGCTGGGCATTGTCTCGCCCGCGCAGGCGAAAGACGAAACCGCCCGGCTGCAACCCATCGACAAGGACGACATCGAAAACCCGGCGTTCAGATAAAGGCGGCAGGATGAAGGCAGAACCAGAGGTTTGATCCGGCCCCCACCGCTTTTCCTTCCCGAATCGGTGAATTTTGTCTTTTCTGGCCTTCTGCCTTCTGCCTTCATCCTTCTGCCTTTCTCTTTATGGACCTGACGACACTCGATCTCCCCGGCATCCCCAAGCTGCGCTCGGGCAAGGTCCGGGAGGTGTTCGATCTCGGCGCGGACGGCTTCCTGCTCGTCGCCACCGACCGGCTTTCCGCCTTCGACTGCATTCTACCCGACCCCATCCCGCAAAAAGGCCGCGTGCTCACGCAGATTTCGGCGTTCTGGTTCCATCACCTGCGCGCACACGGCAGCATTGCGGACCACCTGGTGACGGCCGACTTTGCCCAGTTCCCGGCGCGGCTCCAGCCCTTCGAGGCGCAACTGGCGGGCCGCTCGATGCTCGTCCAGCGCGCGAAGCCGCTGCCCGTGGAATGCGTCGTGCGCGGGTATCTGGCCGGGTCGGGCTGGAAGGAATATCAGGCCACGGGCACCGTCTGCGGCCACCCGCTGCCCGAGGGCCTGCGCCTGGCCGACCCGCTGCCCGAACCCCTCTTCACGCCCGCCACCAAGGCCGACAGCGGCCACGACGAGAACATCGACTGGCCGCGCTTCGTCGAGGCGCTGGGCGACGAAACCGTGGCCGTGGCACTGCGCGCGGCCAGCCTGCTCATCTACTCGCTGGGCAGCGTGCACGCGGCGGCGCGCGGCATCATCATCGCCGACACGAAGTTCGAGTTCGGCGTGGACGAAACGGACGGCGAGATCATGCTGATCGACGAATGCCTGACGCCGGATTCGTCGCGCTTCTGGCCCGCCGACGCCTACCAGCCCGGCGGCAGTCCGCCGAGTTTCGACAAACAGTTCGTGCGCGACTACCTGGAAACCCTCTCCTGGGACAAGACAGCGCCCGCGCCGTCCCTGCCGCCAGAAATCATCGCACGCACGAGCGAGAAGTATTTGCAGGCGCTGGAGATCATCGCCGGAGGCGAACAGCAGCAGGCGTTCAGTTTGTGACGAACCGCCGAAGCATCCCGGGATTTAGCTTGAGGCGAGTGTCAGGGGTAGCAAACTTACGGCTTTTTTGGCAGCCAGTGATCGGGTTGCGCTCCAAGCCGCCCGGCTGGCTTTTGGGATGATGGCACCGGGCGCGTCCAGGGGCGTCACCGCACCGTGATCTGTCCGCGCATCCCCGCCGCCAGGTGCCCCGGGAACGTGCAAACGTACTCGTACACACCGGGAGCAGTGGGCGTGAATGAGATCGTGTCCTCCTCGCCGGGACCGAG
>CAXTVY010000320.1:0-4322 GCA_964247665.1 uncultured Chthoniobacterales bacterium
GCCCGAAGCCGAGGATGGCGTTGAGGGGCGTGCGCAGCTCGTGGCTCATGCGCGAGAGGAACTCGCTCTTGGCCCGGTTGGCACGCTCGGCCTCCTCCTTGGCGGCAAGCATGGCATCCTGTGCACGTTTGAGTTCGCTGATGTCGAAGACGATGCCGTCCCAGATCAGGTCGCCGTTGGGCAGGCGCTCTGGGCGCAAACGGCCGGAAACCCAGCGGGTCAACCCGGAGGGCACCAGGATGCGGCCTTCCCAGTGGAAGGGCTGGAGCCGCTCGAACGCTTGCGCCAGCGCCGCCTTGTAGCTTTCCTTGTCCTCCGGGTGCACCATCCGCCCTATCGTCTTGGGCTCGGCCTGAAGCTGGGCCGCTTCGAGTTCGTAGATCGACCGGCAGCCCTCGCTGACGAACGGCATCGACAGCGTGCCGTTCGCGTGGACGACGTACTGGAAGACCATGCCGGGCGCGTGGGCAGCGATGCGCTGGTAGCGCGCCTCGACCTCCCGGGAAGCGGCCTCGTGGTGCTTGCCGCGGATGATCGTGGAAAGCAGGTCGGCCATCGTTTGCAGGAACGTGACATCCGCCGGGCTGAAGCGCCGCCGCTCGGCGGACATCGCGCAGAGGCTGCCGCATATCTCGCCGTCCCGGCAAATGACCACGCTGGCGGCGCTGATGGGCGGGGCCTCACCTATCGGCAGCGGCAGCGTCAGTTTGCACGCTGGCACCATGCGCATGTCCCCGATGACGAACGGCTCCTCGCTGCGCTTGCCGTCCAGAAGCAGCGGACGCCAGTTCTCGACCAGGGCACGACCCACGACACCCTCGTCCCAGCCCGTCCCGGCGCGGACGAGCAGGTGGGTGCCGTCGGGCGTCACCTCCGTGACTGTCGTCAGGCGGATTTCCAGCGCCCGGGCGACCAGTTCGGCGGCCCGGTCGAAGATCGTCTGCAACTCCAGGCCGCCCAGGGCGTAGCGGCCCAGTTCGGCCATGGCGGTTTGCTGGCGGGTGCGGGCCTGGTGTTCGAGTTCCGTGCGGCGGCGTTCGGTGATGTCGCGCGAGTTGATGATCACGCCTGTGACGGGCGAATCTGGTGGGAGCAGCGAGCTGATGCTCTCCAGTAGCCGCCAGGAACCGTCCTGGTGCCGGAAGCGTACCTCGCTGCGCACGTAGCTGGCTTCGCCGTGCGCGGCAAACCGCGCGAGCAACGCGCCGAAGGATTCCCGGTCCTCCGGGTGGACATGGTTATCCTCGAAGATGTTCAACCCGACGGTTCCCTCCGCCGGGTAGCCGAGGACGTGCTGGACCGAGGGGCTTTGGTAGAGCACGACGCCGTCGGGCGTGACGATGGTGATGAGGTCCTGCGCGTTCTCGATCAGCGCGCGGAACTTGCTCTCACTGCGCCGGGCAGTGGCTTCGGCGGCCTCGCGTTCGGCGATCTGCTGGCGCAACGTGCCGTTGAGCAGCGCCAGTTCGGCCGTGCGTGAGTGCACCCGGTCCTCCAGTTCATCGTGCGTGCGCTGGATCGCGTCCTCGCTCATCCGGCGTGCTGTGATGTCCTCGATGCTGCCTTCGTAACGCAGCAGGCCGCCGTCCGCGTCGCGGATGGCCCGGGCCGTTTCGGAGACCCAGATTCGCGAGCCGCTGGCGCGGTAAAGCTGCGATTCCCAGTTGATGACCTGTCCCTCCGCTTCCATGCGGGCCTGGAACTCCGTGCGGCGGCCTTCCTGGACAAAAAGCAGCGCAGCGTTGCCGACCGCCTCGAGCAGCGCACCGGGCGAGGCGTAACCCAAGAGGCAGGCAAAGGCAGGATTGACGTTGAGGAAGCGGCCATCGGGCAGGGTCTGGTAGATGCCCTCCAGCGCGTTCTCGAAGATCGAGCGGTAGCGCGCCTCCGCGTTCACCAGCAGCGTGGTGCGCTCGTCCACCCGGGCCTGGAGTTCGTCGCGCAGGGAGATCAGTTCGTCGTCTACCTGGCCGCGTGCCTCCAGCGCCGCGTGACTGCGCTCGCGGGCCCGCCGCAGCCCCAGTTCATCGACCACCAGCGCCGCCAGATCTTCTAGCAGGGCGACCTGATCCAGTTCCAGATGGCGCGGCCGGTTGTCCAGTACACAGAGCGAACCGAGCCGGTGCCCAAACGGGCTGATCAGCGGCGCACCCGCGTAGAAACGCACGTGAGCCAGCCCCTGCACGGAACGCACTTCGCTGAATCGCGTGTCCGCCAGGATGTCGGGCACGATCAGCGGTTTGGTATCGAGGATCGTGTGCGCGCAGATCGCATGGCAGCGCTCGGTCTGGTGCAGTTTGGTGCCCACGCGGGACTTGAACCACTGGCGGTCACGATCCACAAAGGAAACCAGCGCCACCGGCGTGTGGAGCAACCGGGTGGCCAGATGCGTGATGCGATCAAAGGCCGGTTCGGACCCCGTGTCGAGTACGGCGTAGGAGAACAGCTCTCGCAAGCGTTCTTCCTCATCGTGGGGCAGGGGGGCTGACATGGCACCAATTCTACCAGCAATTCCAGGGCCACCCGGTGGCGAGCGTCACATCTCCCCCCCGGCACGGCGGCTTTCCCCGCCATCCTCAGAGCTGCTTGTTGGCGAGCGCGGTCAGCAGGGTTTGCACTTGCTCGGAGGCGTGTGTGCGGTAATTGGCCCAGTTCCCCTCGACGCGCTGGTGGATTGCCGCCGCGGCGATAGCCGGCGTCGCAGTTTGAACCGAGAGGGTTCCCCCATGTGACGCGGGTACGCTGCGATCCATCAAGCCGGTGGTGTTGAGCGATTCGCCGAAGGAAGCACGGGTTTGCTCCGCGTGGCAGGCTTGCTGGAAGGCAGTGCGCTGGGCATCGGCCTGGATAATCAGGTCGCAGGCCTGGGTCAGCACCCGGTATTCCGGCCGTGTGTTGGTGTAAGGTCCGACCCGGCGCTTGATCGACATGGCGTTGGTGGGCGTATGCCCCGGGCCGTCGAGCGGCGCGGGGATGTTGCTCATGTCTTGCCGGAGCAAGGCGGTCAGGTTATCAAAACCCTGTTTTCCGGCGGCCGGTGCGGGCGTTGCCTTGGCGACCTCCACGCCCGGCTCTTTCGGGGCAGGCGGCTGCTCCCGGTAGAAAAAGTAGTAGTACCCGACACCAAGCACAACCAGGAGAAGAAGAAGCAGTTTCATGGGAAACGGCAGTGCTTCTAACACAACCCAAGGTTGACCGGCCAACAAAAAATTTACACCCCGGTCAGGGCGGGAGGAGGCGGAGCACTCACCCTATCCTGGCCGTCCCCGGAGGCCAGCGCATGGGAACGAAATGGCTCCATGGCCGCCAGGTTCTTGAGCGGCAGCACGGCATGTACACGCACGCCCTCATCCTCGTATTCCGTGGACAACACCTGACCCTGCCGGTGCAGGCTACTCAGCAGGTCGGTGCGATCCAGGGGCAGGAACAGTTCCACACGTTCGGAGCGCCCGGCGAGCTGGTCGCCCATGGCCGCGATGAGCGCGTCCAGGCCCGCGCCGGTGCGCGTGGAGATGAACAGGGCGTCGGGAAAATGCCGCCGCAACGGGTTGAGCGCATCGGAATCGTCCGCGAGCAGATCGACCTTGTTGAGCACCGTGATCATGCGCTTCTCGCCCGCGCCCAGCTCCGCGAGCACTTCCATCGTGGTGCGGTGGAAGTTGAACACCTCCGGCTGGCTGGCGTCGAGCACATGGACCAGGAAGTCGGACAGCATGGCCTCTTCGAGCGTGGACTTGAACGCCTCGATGAGGCGGTGCGGCAGCTTGCGCACAAAGCCGACCGTGTCGGTGAGCAGCAGTGGCTGGCCGCCGGGTAATTCGATGCGGCGCGTGGTGGCGTCGAGCGTGGCGAAAAGCTTGTTCTCCACATACACGTCGGCACCCGTCATTTTCTTGAGCAGGCTGGACTTGCCCGCGTTCGTGTAGCCGACGATGGCCGCGTGCGGCACGGGCAGACGCTCGCGGTGCTTGCGCTGGGTAGCGCGCTGGCTGCGGACCTCACCCAGCTCGGCCTTGAGGATGTCGATGCGTTTGCGCACCAAGCGGCGGTCGGTTTCAAGCTGGCTCTCGCCCTCACCCTTGCCCCCGAGTCCCTGCTGGCGGCTGAGATGGCCCCAGGCGCGCGCCAACCGCGGCAGCGAATATTCCATCCGCGCGAGTTCCACCTGCAACCGCGCTTCCTTGGTGCGGGCGCGGGCGTTGAAAATATCCAGGATGACTTCTTCGCGGTCGATGACCGCCAGGCCGCTGAGTTCTTCCCACTTACGCTGCTGGCCAGGGGTGATCTCGTTGTCGAAGACGATCACGTCGCACTCCAGCGCC
>CAXTVY010000321.1:0-3043 GCA_964247665.1 uncultured Chthoniobacterales bacterium
GCGGAACACCGGGAAGATATTACCCTGATTTGTAACTTCTTCCGCCGCCGGGGTCTTTGTTCGGGAAGCGAAAAAGCAAAGCTTAGCTTTGCATGTTAATTTCCCCGAGAGGGTTAGCTCACCTGCTCGCCGAATGGCAACGGCTGAAGGGCAGGCGGACAAGTTCCATCATGGTCAAACGGACTCGCCGGCCTCGCGTTCTCCCGGCGGGCAGCGGCCAGCCGGTGCCCGAGGCGCACGCAGGGCTGTTCCACCCAGCGGTAGGTCAGCCACGCCAGCGCGGACGTTCCCGCCAGCGTGACCGCGAACAGCAGCAGGAACGCCGGCAGGCTGTTCTGCCACGGTTCGGGCAAGAACGTGTCGAGCGAGTTCAGCGCCAGGTGCAGCACGACGAAGTGCAGCAGATACACGCTGTAACTGATCCGGCCCAGGAACCGCGTGGCCGGGTTGACCAGCAGCCGCAGGGGCAGAATCTTGAGCCCCAGGATCAACGGCACAAACCCCAGCGCGTAGCAGACGTGCTCCTGCAACCAGCCGCGCATCCCGAAGCCAAACGCGGTGAAGATCGTCATCCCGGCCACGGCCAGCAAGGCCGCGCCCGTGGACCTGGACGCACCGGGCAGGCGTGGGCCGTCCAGCGCGCGGGCCAGGAAATACGCCAGCACGCCGCACGCGAACACCGGGAACTGCGTGGGGAACCAGACGTAGATAAAGCCCACGGCCGCGTCCAGACTGATTCCTGTGCCGACCAGGTGCCGGTCAAACGCCACGCCGAAAAGCACGTTGGCCGCCTGGGACAAGGCGAGCGTGCCCAGCAGCAGCCAGACCGCCCCCTGCCACCCGCGCACCCACCGGTAGCACAGCGGCACCACGAGATAGAACGTGCCCTCGGCGGCGATGCTCCAGCCGCCGGGCACGAGAGTGTTGGCGAGGCGCGGCTGCCAGCCGTGTTGCAGCAGGGCCGTCAGCCCGTACTCCAACGGCGTGTAACGCAGCGCCGCATACGCCGCTTCCCGGCCCGGCACGAAAGCGTAAAGCACCAGTCCGACCCAGAACATGGGCAGCACCCGGAAGAACCGGCGGATGAAAAAGCTGGTCCAATCCCGCGGTCCGTGTTCCCGCGCGCGGTCCAGGGTCAGGAAGATCGTGAACGCGCTGACCACGAAAAAGAGCTGGACCCCATACTGTCCCGCCAATGCGATGGCCGCCCCCGGGAAAACTTTGCCGGCGAAGTATGCGCTGTGCGTCGCCAGCACGCCCAGGATGGCCCAGCCGCGCAGCGCGTCGAGGTAGTCGTAGCGCGCGGGCGCGGGCGTGGCGGCGGCGTGGCCGCCGGGCGGGGTGGGGGCGCGCATCACCCTCCGAGCAGAGCACGCGCTGTGCCGACAGCAAAAGGGGCTAACCGTTTCCCGGTCAGCCCCTGGCGATGATGATCCCGCCAGCCGGTATCTCCCCCGGCCGCCGTCTCAATCCCGCGTCCGCGCCAGCTTCACGTGGCGCTGCTGCTCGATCATGTCTTCGAGGATGTTGAGCGATTCCGTCTTGATCGGATCGACCACGTTCGCCTTCGCCGCGCCGAACACGTCCTCCTCGTCGTCGGCGCTGTCGTCCGCGGCGTCCGCCCCGGCGGCGTCGGCCTTCTGCTGCGCGGCCTTGTCCTTGTCCTGTTTGTCCTTCTTATCGTTCTTGTCGTTTTTGATGCGGTCCAACTTGGGCTTGTCCACGTCGCCTAACGCCAGCGAGAACTCCACGGGCGGCGTTACCTTGCGCTCCGCGCGCTCTTTCTTGATTTCCTCCGTGCGCTTCTTGTCGGCAGCGATCTCCTCTTCGCGCTCCCCCTTATTGAGCGAGAGCTTGTTGCTGGCAATCCGCCCTTCCATCTTGTCGATGTCCTGTTGCAGGAACTTGAACTCCGGCTCGTTGGAGACGCGCGCCGCCGAGCGCGTGCGCAGGTCATTGAAGTCCGGCGCGGCCCCGGGCCACTTCTCGTAGTCGGCGGGCTTCACCTCGTCGAAGGGCAGGGGATACTTCAACGCGTCCTCGCCCACCTCCAGGTGCGCGTAGCGCGAGGGCAACACCACGTCGCTCTCCACGCCCTTGAGCTGCGTGCTCTTGCCCGAGGGGCGGTAGAACTTCTGGATCGTGAGCTTGAGCGCGCCCGCGTCCGCCACCTTGAAGCCGAAGGGCGACATGAAGCGGCCCACCTCCAGCAGCGTCTGCACCGTGCCCTTGCCGAACGTGTTCTTGTCGCCGACCACGACCGCACGGCCGTAATCCTGCAACGCGCCCGCGAAAATCTCGCTCGCCGACGCGCTGACGTGGCTGGTCAGCACGATCATCGGCCCGTTGTAGAGGATCGACGGGTCCTTGTCGCTGAGCACGTCGATGCGCTTGTCGTAGTTCTTGCTCTGCACGACGGGTCCTTTCTTGATGAACAGGCCCGTCAGGTTGACGGCCTCCTCCAGCGAGCCGCCGCCGTTGCGGCGCAGGTCGATGATCAGCCCGCTGATGTTCTCCTTGTTCAGGCGGCCCAGCAGCGCGGCCACGTCGCGCGTCGTACTTTTGCGGCCCGTGCGGCCGTTGCGGCTACCGCCGTCCATGTCGGCGTAGAAGCTCGGCAGGGTGATCCAGCCCAGTTTGTCCACGGTGCCGTTGTCGCGCTTCTGCTCGATGACCTCCGCCCGCGCCTCGCTGTCGGTCAGCTTGACCTCGTCGCGCACGATGGGAATCACCTTGCGCTTGCTCGTGTCCGTCGTGCCCGCCGGGATGACCTGCAAACGCACGGTCGTCCCCTTTTTGCCGCGGATCATCTCCACGACCTTGTCGAGCTTCATGTCCACCGTGTCCACGAACGGCTCGTTGCCCTGCGCGACGCCCGCGATCTTGTCGTCCACCTTCAACTCGCCTTCGACGGCCGCCGGGCCGCCGGGAACGAGTTCCATGATCCTGGAATATTCGTCCTCCTTGCGCAGCACCGCGCCGATGCCGATGAGCGACAGGCGCATGTTGATGGAGGAATTCTCCATCTCGCTCGGGCTCATGT
>CAXTVY010000321.1:3053-4303 GCA_964247665.1 uncultured Chthoniobacterales bacterium
TCGTAGGCCAGCGCCAGGGAATTGAGGAAGAACTTCGATTCGTCCTCCTTGGTCTGCTCGTGCAGGCTCTTGAGCAGGCGGTCGTAACGCTTGGCGACCTTGGTTTCCGGTTTTTCGGGGTGTGGCGGCACTTCTTTACCGTCCTTGTCCTTTTCAACCAGGACGGGACTCGGCGTGGTGCCGCCGGCGGGGGTGGCGGCCGTCTTGTTGTCGGCCGACTCGCCGGCCAACTGCTCGGTGAGCAGTTCATTCTCGATCCGGTCGCGCCAGAGGTGGTCGGCGTCGGCCTCGTCCTTGGGCCAGGGGCTTTTCTGGCGGCTCAGCTCGATGGAGCCGTGGCCGTTGAAGTCGAACTTCTCGGTCTTGAGCAGCTCCTTGATCTTGGCCACGCGGGCGTCCACGCGCGCCAGGTAGGTGTCGTAGATCGTGTAGGCGGGGTCGAGCTGGCCCAGCCAGATGTCGTCGTCCAGTTCGGTGCCGTACTTCTTCTCGAAGCCGTCGATGTCTTGCTGCGTGAAGAAGAGTTTGTTGTAATCGAGCGTGTCGATGTAGATGTGCAGCAGGCGCTCGGACACGCCGTTGTCGAGCGGGTGGCGCGTGTAGTGGAGTTGTTCGAGCGCCTTGGCCACGGAGATGGCGATCTGGCCGGGGTCGGGGTCGGCCGCCCGGCAGGCGGGCAGGGAGGAGAGCAGGAGCGAACAACCAACGGCCAAAGAGAGCGGAAGTTTCGTCATGAGCGGAGGATCTGGGAGCGGAATCCGGGCAACCACGGAGCTAACACGCATTGCGTTGAAAACGCAACCGCCGCACGGCGCGGCGGAAATGCCCAAGGCCCGAATGACCAAGGCCCAAAACACCGGGCGCGCCGGTGGGTCGGGCAGCTCGTCTTTTGTGCGTCACGGATGCTTTGACAGCAGACCCCGCGCCGCGTTCAGCCGCCGTTGGTCATTGGTCACTTGGGCCTTGGGCCTTGGTCATTGGGCCTTGCGAATATCAGGCGAAGACGTTTGTTGCCAGCGGCCATGACGAACCAGATCGACCAATACACCGGCGGCTTCTTCCAGACCAACGCCTACGCCCTGCCGACCCCGGCGGGCGGCCGGTTGCTCATCGACGCGCCCGAAGGCGTGGGGCAGTGGGTGAAATCGCACGGCTGGACGCTCGACGCCCTGTTGCTCACCCACGCGCACATCGACCACATCCAGGATGCCGCCGCCCTCTTGCGGGAACACGGCTGCCCCCTCTACTAC
>CAXTVY010000322.1:0-2605 GCA_964247665.1 uncultured Chthoniobacterales bacterium
TCCGCGGCCTGTCGGTCATCGAGGCGGCGGTCGGCCGGTCGCTGCTCGGCCGCAGCGTCTCCGACGACCTACGCGACCGGGTCGGTGTGCTCGAGACGACGCGGCAGCGGGTGGTCGACTCGGCCGAGGACGAGCGCCGCCGGGTCGCCCGCGAGCTTGCACGCCTCCAGCGCCAGCACGGTCGAGGCCGTGTGGTGGCCATGCGTGCCGCCGCCCTCGGGTGGGAAGCGCGTGACGATCACGTCGGGCCGAAACTGCCGGATCACATGCACCATGTCCGAGAGCACGCCCTGCCGGTCCCACTTCGCCAGGGTTTGCTCGTAATCCTTGGAATAGCCGAAGTCCCGCGCGCGGGTGAAGAATTGTTGGCCGCCGTCGATCCGGCGCGCCGCGAGGAGTTCCTGGGTGCGGATCACGCCCAGGGCATCACCCAATTCCGGGCCGATCAGGTTCTGGCCGCCCTCGCCGCGCGTGAGCGAGAGATAACCCACGCGCACGCCGCGTTCTTTGGCCAGGTAGGCGATGAGCTGCGTGTTCTCGTCGTCGGGGTGTGCCGCGATGTAAAGCACGCTGCCACATTCACGGAACGCCCGCAGTTCTTGCAAGATTTGCGAGGATGAAGGCGGGAGTTCGGCGGCAGCCAGGGCCATGGGCAAGGACAGGGCGCAGGCGGCAAGCAACGAGGCAGACAAACGCGCCCGGCACAGTCGCCGGACCCGCCGTGCGGATGCGGCGATCATGGAAAAAAGGCGCGGCCTGTCGGAACAGCAGGCCGCGCGGAACGAAGAGGAGCAGGCCGTTACTTCTTGACCGTGAACGGGACCGAATATTCCGTGTTCTCCCACATCATCTTCAGCGTGCCGCCGGTGGCGGTTTTGCTGTCGCCGTTGCGGTCGAACGCCATCGTGAATTGATCCACCGGTTTGTCCGTGGCGGCCTTCTTGAGGTCCACGCGGGCAAAATCCTTGCCCTCGGGATATTCCGCGCCCCACTCGCCGATTTCCTTGCTGAAGATCAGCTTCGCGCTGCCGTCGGCCATGGGCAGGGTAAAGAGCGTGTAGGCACCGGCGGGGATCGTTGTGCCGTTCACGTCCAACTCCTGTTGGGTGATGAACAGCGTTGCCTCGTCCGCCCCCGTCCGCCACACCTCGCCGAACGGCACGATGCCGCCCCAGATCTTGCGGATGTCGTCACCCTTGGGGTTCTTCGCGTACGGGCGGCCGTAGACGAGCGTGATCATGCCACTGCCGATGTGCGTGCTGACCGTCTCGTGGGGGCTGACGCGCTTTTGCTGTGCCATGGCCGGGAGCGCCCCGAGGAGCGTGGCGGCGACGATGGTGAGGGTGGTTTTGTTTAAACAACGCATGGGGATGTGGATACGGTAGGATTGGTTTTTCGGCGGCTGTGCTGCTCGGACATTGGTGTCCCGCCGTCAATGAGACCTGCGAACTCGCCGAAACGTTCATCGCTAGGTTCTTCCCCCTGCGTGCTGTCCGCCATCCGGTGGCTGGGCCGCTTCAATCGACATCCACGAGCGCGCCGATGCGCCGCAGCCGGATCGCGGGCGCGCCCTCCTCCCGCGACCGCGCGAGATCGACCGTGAACTCCGCCACCCAATCGTTGGCGTCTTCGGGGTCCACGATCATCTGCTGCACCGTCCACGATTTTTTGTCCTCCGAAGGCACGACGTAAGTGTGCCGCCGGTTGCGTGCTTCCGGGTCGAGGCGGACCCGCGCGTGGCCGGCGTCGCGGTAGGCGTCGTGGGCGCGGCGCAGGCGGTCGGTGGTCCAGGTTTCGGGGACCGGCGCATCGGTGGCGGCGGGCTCCGGCGCGGTGCCCAGGGAGAGCAGCGCGCCGTCGTAATCGCCGCCCGCCAACGCGCGCAGGAACGTGAAGATAAACGTCCGCACGAGCGCCGTGAACGCCTCGGCATTGCGCGTGATGTCCCGTGCGGCGTCCTCCCACCCGGCCGGGCGGACCTCCGCGTCGTCGGCGGAAGGCGGCCGATAGTTGGGATCGTTCATGCGCTCCCATTCTTCGAGCAGGCTGGAATCCACCTGCCGCAGCAGCGCACCGAGGTACGTCTCCATCTCGCGCACGGTCTCGTTCTTGGCGGCGTCGGGTACCGTTTGCGCCAGCACCTTGTGCACGCCCGAGAGGTGCCGCAGCAGGATGCCCTCCGCCCGCTGGAGTTCGTAGATTTTGATGTAATCCGCGAACGAGCGGAACTCCTCGAACATCTCCCGCGCGATGGACTTGGGCCGGATGTTCTCCTGACCCACCCACGGGTGCCGCTCGGCGAAGGCGTTGAACGTCGAGTAGATGAACTCGCGGTTCGGCTTGGGGTATTCGAGCTTTTCCAACTCCTCCATCCGCTGCTCGTAGGGCACGCCGTCCTGCTTCATCTCGGCCACCGCCGCCGTTTTTACCTTGTCCAACTGCCGCCGCAGGATCACGTCCGGGTCTTCGAGGATGGATTCGACGAGCGAGAGCAGGACCAGCGCGTAATCCGGGGCCTGCGGGTCCATCAGCGGCAGCGTGTCGTGCACGTACAGCGACAGCGTCTGGTTCATGGAGAAATCCTGCTGCAAGCCCACGTTGAGCC
>CAXTVY010000322.1:2615-4282 GCA_964247665.1 uncultured Chthoniobacterales bacterium
CGTGAACTCCACGATCCGGCGCTCGACCAGCGCCCGGAAAAGCTGCCACGCACGCTTGAACAACGCCTTCTTCTCCTTGGCGGTCCCGTGCGAGCGGCGGACGAGCCCCTGCATCGCGCGGCAGCCGTCCTCGTGCGGCCGGCCCAGCACGTTGAGCAGCGTGCCGTGCGTCACCTGGAACTGCGCCACGAGCTTCTCCGGGGCCGCCGCGATCAGCCGCGTGAACGTCGTCTTGTCCCAGGGCACGTAGCCCTTCTCCGGCGGCTTGCGGCGCACGAACTTCTTGCCGCTTGCCCTTTGCTCCAACTGGAGGTTCTCGATGACATGCTCCGGCGCTTGCGCCACGACGTACCCCACGTTGTCGTACCCCCGCCGCCCGGCGCGCCCGCCGATCTGGTGAAAATCCCGCGCGGTCAGGATCGCCGTCTTGTGGCCGTCGTACTTGCACAAGCGCGTGAACAGCACCGTGCGGATCGGCACGTTGATCCCCACCCCGAGCGTGTCCGTCCCGCAGATCACCTTGAGCAATCCACGTTGCGAAAGCTGTTCGATCAACACACGGTATTTCGGCAGTAGCCCCGCGTGGTGCAGCCCAATGCCGTGCCGCAGCCAACGCTTGATTTCCGGCCCGTAGGGACTGCTGAATTTGTAGCCTTCCAGCGCGTGCGCGACCGCCGCTTTTTGTTCCCGGGTGCTGACGGGCAGGCTCGTGAAATTCTGCGCGCTCTCGGCCGCGGCGGCCTGGGTGAAGTGCACGACGTACACCGGCCCCTTGTCCGCTGCGATCAGGCCCTCCAGCGTCTGGGCCAGCGGCGTCTCCGCGTAGGTGTATTCCAGCGGCACGGGCCGCTCGCCCGAGCGAACGGTAACGGTTTCCCGGCCGTTGAGCCGCGTCAGTTCCTCCTCGAAGAATCCCGTGTCGCCCAAGGTTGCCGACATCAGGAGAAAGCGCGCCTGCGGCAGAGACAGCAGCGGCACCTGCCACGCCCCCCCGCGCTCGCGGTCGGCGTAGTAGTGGAACTCGTCCATGATGACATCGCGCATGTCCGAGCGCGCGCCGTCGCGCAGCGCCAGGTTGGCAAGCACCTCCGCCGTGCAGCAGAGAATCGGCGCGTCGTGGTTCACGGTGGCGTCACCCGTGGACAACCCCACGTTCTGCGGCCCGAACTGCCGGCACAGCGCGAGCCACTTCTCGTTCACCAACGCCTTGATCGGGCACGTGTAAACGCTCCGCCGCCCTTGCGCCAGCGCTTTGAATTGCAGCGCCATCGCCACGAGCGACTTGCCCGAGCCCGTAGGCGTGTTGAGGATCACGTTGCGCTCCTCGAACAGCTCCAGCACGGCAGCCTCCTGGGCCGGGTACAGCTTCAGCGAAGCCCCGGCCACATAGTCCAGGAACCGCCCGAGCAGAAAATCGTTCGTCGCCGGTTCCGTCGCCCGGGGGAGCAGGTCGTAAAGGGTCGGAGCCACAGACCGGCAATAAACGCGCGTCTGCCCCGGTACGCCAGCGAAACGGCTCCGGGCTTGTCCGGTTTTGTCAAGAAAGGTTGCAACGGGTGCCGGGAGGCTTGATTGGTCACCATGTCTCGTACCAAGGTCCTGTTCGCCGTCGCCGCTAACCTGGTTCTGCTGGGTTGCCCCCTCCTGAGCACCCGGGCGGCCGACCC
>CAXTVY010000323.1:0-4255 GCA_964247665.1 uncultured Chthoniobacterales bacterium
GGGCGGGGGGCCTGGTTTGGGCCGCGGCCCCCGCGCCGTCCGTGACGTGGGAGATCAGACGGTCGGCGGCCTGCCAGGCTTCCTCGTCCGTCTCGCGTACGATCACATGCAGACGGATGCCGAAACGCAGCCGCCGGCCCTGGTTGCTGGCGGCTTTGCGCGCGGTGACGATCTTCTCGGCCACAGCGGTAGGCGGCTCGCCCCAGGTGAGGTAATGATCGACGTGCCGCGCGGCTACCTCGATCCCGGCCGGAGACGACCCACCGAAGTACAATGGAGGGTAAGGCCGTTGCAGAGATGGGAAGATGGTCTTGGCCCCTTTGACACGCAGGTGTTTGCCGTCGAAGTCCACGGCGTCCGGACTCGCTAGCAGCCGCCGCCAGATGTGCAGAAACTCGTCCGTGACTTCGTAGCGCGTATCGTGCTCCTGAAAGATGCCGTCGCCTGCCAGTTCGACCGGATCGCCGCCCGTGACGACGTTGATGAGCACACGCCCGCCCGAAAGCCGGTCAAATGTGGCCGTCATGCGGGCGGCGAGAGTTGGAGATACCAGTCCGGGTCGAACGGCTACCAAGAACTTCATGCGCCGCGTCGCCCCGATGAGAGCTGACGCCGTGACCCAGGCGTCTTCGCAGCTTCGTCCAGTCGGCAGCAACGCGCCCTCAAATCCCAGAGTGTCGATGGCCCCGGCGACTTGCTTCAGATAGTCGAAGTCGAGCACGCGTCCACCCGTCGTCGTGCCGAGGTAGCGGCCGTCGCCGTGGGTCGGGATGAACCAGAAAAGTTTCATGATGCCGCGATGGTTTTGCGGAGTCCCCTACTTCGCCGGGCGATACACCAGGTCCTCAACGCGGATCGCCTTGGGGATGAGGCCCAGCTTGAAGAACGTGTCGGCGACCGCTTGCTGATCGGCGATGGCTTGGCCGCTGAGCGGTTCGCCGCCGTAACGCTGCTTGCGCGCTTCGCTGCGCTCCATCACCGCCAAGCTCAACCCGAGCTTGGGTGCCAGGAATGCGGCGGTCGCCTTCGGATCATCCATCGCTTGCTTGCCCGAGACTTGCAGCACGTCGAGCAGCGCGGAAACGAGTGCCGGGTTGCCCTCCACGAACTCGCGTCGGCCGAAGTAAAACTCCCGGTGCGGCGAGAGCTTCATGCCTGCGGTGAGCGAGCGCGCCTGTGCGTCGATCTCGGCGGCGGCCAGGAACGGGTCCCAGATCGCCCAGGCGTCCACCGTGCCCGATTGAAGCGCCGCCCGGGCATCGGGCGGCTGGAGATACACCGGCTTGATGTCCGCAAAGGTGAGCCCCGCCTTTTCGAGCGCGAGCGCCACGAGGTAATGCGCGCTGGAACCCCTGGCAAACGCCACGGTCTTCCCCTTGAGTTCCCCCAGGGTTTTGAGCGGCGAATCTTTGGGAACCACGATCCCGCTGCTTTCCGGGCTGGCCGCGCTCACGCCGAAGTAAACGAACGGGACACCCGCCGACTGCGCGAAGACCAACGGAGCATCCCCGGAGTGCGCGATGTCGAGCGCACCGGCGTTGAGCGCCTCCACGACCGGCGGCCCGCTGGGAAACTCCCGCCACTCCACGCCGTAACCGAGCGGCGCGAGCTTCTTTTCCAGGGAGCCATCCTGTTTGACCAGGAGAAAAGCCCCGCTTTTCTGGTAGCCGATTCGCACGATCTTCGGCTTGTCGGCAGCGAACGAACGGCTTGCCGCCAGTGCCAGCACGATAGCCAGCACCACGACGACGAGGGCATTAATTCGGTGCAGTTTCATCGTCCCCAACTCGGGAGGTTTGCCGACGCGCCGCTCACCAAGCCCTGCCTCATCGGTGGCGTTGGCCGACGGAACTTTTTTTTAGCGGTTTGGCTCATGGGGGTTGTTGAGGGATTTGTCAGGCGTTGGGACACAGAGGTTTGAAACAGCGAGGAACAAAAACTCTTTGCAAATGTCTATGGGCTTACTAGGTTGTTGTCAAATCCTTACTAAATCAGTCAAGTAAAGCAACTGCCAATTTCACGATGAAACTTTCCAAACGCGGCGAGTACGCCCTGCGTGCCCTGATCGATCTGGGCGTGGCGCAGGAACTCGGCCGACCGTTGCTTTCGTTGGGCGAGTTGTCCGAAAAGGAGCAGATTCCGGCGACCTTTCTGGAACAGATCCTCTTTCAACTCCGGTCTGCCGGTTACGTGGCGAGCACCCGTGGCAAGCGGGGCGGTTACGCTCTGGCACGCCCGTTGGGGGCGGTGCGCTTCGGTGAAATCGTCCGATTGATCGACGGCCCCCTGGCACCCATCCGTTGCGTGAGCCAGATGGCTTACGCTCCTTGTACTTGCCCGGACGAGACGCATTGCGGATTGCGGATGCTCATGCTCGATGTGCGCAACGCCATTGCCCGCATCCTGGATAAGTACACCCTCGCCGACGTGGTCGGCGTCACGTTGCGCAGACTCAAGCGCGACAAGGTCGATTCGCCCTTTTCAGCGTTGTCGGAGCTTGCGCCGCTGTTCACCGATTCGCCGTTGGAGACCACTGGCAACGACGAGCCGACTCGTCCACTCAACAGCAAAGCCGCTTTCACCAACGCCAGATCGAAAAAGTGACCGCCGCCGTTTCGTCCCGCGCGACGAGCACGAAGCCTGACTCTTTGATTGATCCACGACATGACCACGACCTCTCTGCACCCCGACATCCTCGGCACCATCGGCCGCACGCCACTCATCAAGCTCAACCGCGTCACCGCAGGTTTGGAGGCGACCATTGCCCTCAAAGCCGAATTCTTTAACCCGCTGGGCAGCGTCAAGGATCGCATCGGTGCCGCCATCATCCAGGCTGCCGAAAAAGAAGGCCGGCTCACCCCGAAGACGACCATTGTGGAGCCGACGAGCGGCAACACCGGCATCGCGCTCGCCTTTGTCGCGGCGGCGAAGGGCTACCCGCTGATCCTGACCATGCCTGAGAGCATGAGCCTCGAACGTCGCACGCTGCTTGCCATGCTCGGCGCAAAGCTGGTGCTCACCCCTGCCGTCGAGGGGATGAAGGGAGCCATCGCCAAAGCCGAGGCTCTCGCAAAGGAGATCCCGGATGGATGGGTTCCCCAACAGTTCAGCAATGGGGCCAACCCGGAGGTGCATCGGCGAACCACCGCCGAGGAAATCTGGGCGGACACGGACGGCAAGGTGGACATCCTGGTCTCCGCCGTGGGCACGGGAGGCACCATCACCGGAGTGTCGGAAGTCATCAAGTTGCGCAAGCCTTCTTTCCAGGCCATCGCGGTCGAGCCGAAAGATTCACCGGTCATCACCCAGACGCGCCACGGCGAGCCGCTCAAGCCGGGCCCGCACAAAATTCAGGGCACCGGCGCGGGCTTCATCCCGGGCAACCTGCACCTGGACATCGTGGACGACGTCATCACTGTGACCAACGACGAGGCCATCGCCATGGCTCGCCGCCTGGCTAAGGAGGAAGGCATCCTCGCAGGCATCAGCACCGGGGCCAACGTGTTCGCTGCCATTGAAGTGGCCAGACGCCCGGAGAACAAGGGCAAGCTCATCGTCACCATCGGGTGCTCGACCGGCGAGCGGTACCTTTCCACGGCACTGGCGGAGGAGGCCCGTCATGAAGTCAGCGGATAGTGCGTCTGCGCGATCTGCTCATTAATGGGTTATTACCTCGCCGTTCCTCCTTAAGATTGACCCATTCTCTCCTACGATCTCTCCGACGCATGCGCTCCGTTTATCAACCTTCTGGCAGCAGCATTCCGCAACCTTTGACGACCATGGAACCTCTGCCGTGGCTCTTCGGCGGTGAATGTAGAGGACCGAAGATGCACTCACCCAACGTGGACCTTCCCAGCACCAGAAACAATGTGGTGGACCGGTTGCTCGCCCCCTTGGTTGCAGAAGCCAGCCGACCGGGCTCGCGCCTGCGCTATTCGCCGCTCGGCGAGTTCCACCATGGCAGTTGCCGCTACCGGTTGCCACGCTTCGTTTTCCAAGGGCCGCCGGGTGGGGGTGGAGCAATCCGCCTCGGTATCTTCGCCACCATCCACGGGGATGAACCCGAAGGAGCCGCGGCGTTACGTGACTTCCTGCTTCAACTCGTCTCCGATCCGCAGCTGGCGCAAGGCTACGAGATCTATGCCTACCCCGTGTGCAATCCTAGCGGTTTGGAAGACGGGACGCGGCATTCTCGCGCCGGGTGCGATCTCAACCGGGAGTTCTGGCACGGCAGCGCGCAGCCGGAAGTGTACTA
>CAXTVY010000324.1:0-4235 GCA_964247665.1 uncultured Chthoniobacterales bacterium
TCCCCGAGGACGTGGCGTTCGCGGAATCGCGCATCCGCCCCGAAACCATCGCGGCCGAGGACCGGTTGCAAGACCTGGGCGCGTTCTCGATGATGAGCAGCGACAGCCAGGCGATGGGCCGGGTGGGGGAGACAGTCCTGCGCACGTGGCAGACGGCGCACAAGATGAAGACGCAGTTCGGCGTGCTCGCCTTGCCCGCCGGAGTGTCGGCGCACGGGCAGGCGGACAATTTCCGTGCGCTGCGCTACGTGGCGAAGTACACGATCAATCCGGCGATTGCCAACGGCGTGGCGCACGAGGTGGGCAGCATCGAGGTGGGCAAGCTGGCGGACCTGGTGGTGTACAAGCCCGCGTTCTTCGGCGTCAAACCGGAGTTGGTGTTGAAGGGCGGGATGATCGCGTGCGCGAACATGGGTGACCCGAACGCGAGTATCCCGACGCCGCAGCCGACGTTCTACCGGCCGCAGTTTGCCGCGCACGGCCGGGTGAAGTACGCGACGAACGTCACGTTCGTGAGCGCCGCGTCGCTGGACGCCGGATTGGCAGACAAGTTGACGGTGCGCAAACGCCTGTGCGCGGCCAGCAACACGCGCCGGATCGGCAAGAAGGACCTCCTATGGAACGACGCGACCCCGCGCATGGAGGTTGACCCGGAAACGTACACGGTGAAGGCCGACGGCGTGGTGTTGACCTGCGAGCCCGCGAGTGTCCTGCCGATGGCGCAACGTTACTTCCTGTTCTGATCGGCGGTTTGGTGCCGTGCCTCGCGGTAGCGTTGGAAGAGAGCTTTGGTCCTTTGCCAGCGCGTGAAATTCCAATACCAATACCAATCGCGTTCGTCAAACGGTTTGACGAGCGCATCAGACCAATGCCGGTCCTGGGCATCGGCCCGGCGGGCGAAGCGTTTCGCTTCGGTGTGACATAGCCGCTCGATCCGCGCGCGCAGAGCGCGCGTGTACATGATCTTATGTGCATAGACCGTGCCATGTGTCGCTTCGTGGACGAGGACAGTGGCGTACCACCATTGATACCACTCCCGATGTTCGGGGTTGGTATGGCGTCCGTAATCGACACTGCACTGTTTCCGTAGCCGGTTGTAGTATGCGAAGGTAATCGACTCAGTGTTAAGGATTTGTTTAAGATGCCGTCGAATGCGACGGTAGCGTCGTGGATCGACTGATTCGATGAGGCGAAGCGCATCAACGGTATCCGTGAGAAATCGAGGGTCATCCCTGCGGGGCAAACTAGCGTCAATGATTTTGATCCCGTTCACTGAACATTGCGGAAAGCTCGATTCCAACCAACGCATGAGGGGAGTCGCAAGGCATGTCATCCAAAATTGCGCGATATAGCCGCACCAAAAGCGGAAGTTGCGCGGCAATAACGCGGGATTTTGGAGCAAGACGCTGATCAGGAGCGAAAACGTGACTAGCCCGACGAACTTGATGCAAGTGTGCCAGTAAGCTGCCGGGATTTCTGCCGATAGCATAGCAGAAATGTTCACACGTCTAAAATCACAGGCACGGGCGTCGTTATTCGCCCACAGCCGTTTGTGCACGACGTATCTCGATGGAGTCAAACGGCGCTTTGAAGGCGCCGCGCAATTCATCAAGCCATTCTCCCACCGTGCGCGATGCCAACGCTTCTTTCAGGCAGCCCAAGACGGGTTCGCGTCCGTCAAATGCCATCCCTGCCTCCGGCTCGCTGACAAATCGCTCTGACGAGGGCTCTGGCTTCACTGTTCGGCTGATCATGTCGTCGCACATTAGTTCCGCTGCCGTAAAATGGGTTAGCAAGAAGTGCCATCCTGCCAAAAGAAAGGTTTTCCGCCCAGGCGAATTTGTTGTTAGCATCCCTCGCTAAGGGACTATGGAAATCATCAATCGGGAGGTGGGGCAGGAAGATGAAACGCTGCCGGTCGTCGCGTTGCGCGTGGACCGGCGCACGCTCGCCAAGACGCGCTGGCGCGGCGTGGCCGACGACGGGCAGGAATTCGGCTTCGAGTTGGCGCGCCCGCTGCGCCACGGCGCGACGGTGTTCCAGAAGGCGGTGCGCTACGTCGTGGACCAGCAGCCCGAGCCCGTCCTGCGCCTCGCCGTGACCGACCCGGCCGAGGGTGCGCGGCTGGGCTGGCTGATCGGCAACCTGCATTTCCCGGCGCAGGTGCGCGACGGCGCGATCTTCGTCGAGGCGGATTCCGCCGTGCGCCAGATGCTCGCACGTGAACAGGTGGCGTTCGAGGAAGATCGCGCCGTGTTCCAACCGATGCACGCCGCGGGACACCAGCACCACTGAAAATGCCCAATGCCCAATGCCCAATGCCCAATGCCCAATGCCCGTGACCAGCGGGCAGGGGACGGCGGCGGATTGATGCGGTGGCTGCCCGCGTTGCTGCAAACGGCGGACTCATTGTTCCCGACGGGGGCCTACGCGCATTCGGGCGCGCTGGAATCGCTCGTGCAACTCGGGGTCGTCCGGGACGCGCCCACCCTGGCGGCGTTCCTGCGCGAACACGTCCTCCCGGTGCTGGCGCGGTATGAGTTGCCCTATCTCGGGTTTGCCCTGGAAGCGGCGGCAGGCGACGATCTGCCTTTGCTCCTGGAACTGGACCGCGAGTACGGCGCGGGCAAAGTGGCGCGGGAGGCGCGCGCGGCGAGTGCGGCGGTGGGTGCGCAGCGCTTGCGGATGCTCGTGCGGTTGGAGCGCGGCACGAGCGAGGCGGGGGCGCTGGCACGGGCGTGCGCGCAAGCCGTGGCGCGCGGCGAGGCGGCGGGGCACGCGGCGGTAGTGTGCGGGTTGCAGGCGCATGTCCTAGGCGTGCCGGTGGAAGCAGCGATGGCGGCTTACAGTTACGGCAGTCTGTCGGGTTACGGCAGCGCGGCGCTCAAGCTCATCCGCATCGGCCAGGAAGGGGTGCAGGCAGTGCTGGCCGACGCACTCGCCTTGACGGCGGAGGCGGTGCGGACGGCGTGTGAGGTCACGCGCGAGGATGCCGGTTGGAGCGACCCGGCGTGGGAGATCGCCGCCGCCCGCCACGAGCGCGCGGTCACCCGGCTGTTTATTTCGTGAGGCAAAAGGCGGAAGGCGGAAGGCAGAAGGCAGAAAGATATAAGGATGCAGGATGCAGATGGCGAACAACGACGTGCGTCTTTGTGGTCCCGGCAGGGAAGGCCGAAAGTAGCCCACCATTTCAGTGGTGGGTTCCGGTGCGCTTTTGGCGTGAGTTCCCGGTAAAAGGACGGCAGCAGTGTGCCCATGGAGCCAGGCTCTCTTTGCCTACGACGCTGCCGCCGTTCCTGCCGGGACTCTTACGCTTGACTTGATCCACCCAGGGTCAAAACCCCGGGCTACTCTCGGCCTCCCCTGTCGGGAGAATGGAAGCAAGCGTCTTTTACTTCGCCACCCGCCGCCTACAAGTCCGCATCCTGCATCCTGCATCCTGCATCCTGTATTTTTCCGCCTGCCGCCTGCCGCCTTTTCTCGACACCCTTGCTGCGTTCTCTTACGCTCCCCGCCGTGTCTGCCAAGGTCGCCGTCCAGCCATCGCCGTTGCCGCCGCCCCTGCCTCCATCCGCCGCCGGGGCGGCGCAACCCGTCCCGCCGTCCTTGGCCGCGATTGTCCGCGAACCGCCCACCTGCGCCAACTGCGGCCAGGCGCTCAACGGACCGTTCTGCTCGAACTGCGGGCAGCACGTCCGGGACTTCCACCGCTCGGTCTGGCGCTTCGTGGCGGACTTCTTCGACAACGCCTTCTGCTGGGACAACAAACTTTTCCTCACCCTGCGGCCCCTGCTCACCCGGCCCGGCGCGCTCACGCTCGATTATCTTTCCGGGCATCGCGTGCGCTACGTCCATCCCTTCCGGCTTTTTCTGTTCACGAGCGCCGTTTGCCTGACCCTCATGCAGTATTTCAGCAGCGGCCCCGGCACCGCGAGCTTTTCCGACGATCTTTCCGACAAAAAGCATCGGCACGGGCACACTCTGAACTTTCACTTCGATGATGTTCGCAACAAACATGCGCTTCCGCCCAAGGCACCTTCCACGGCCGTGTCCCCGCCGGCTGCCAACCCGGCTTCAGCCGCCCCCCTGATTGATCTATCCACCCCAGCCACCGGAGCCATGACCGCGGGAAAACCGCCAGCAACGTCCCGCGGCGACGGTGCCGTGGAGGAAGGTAACCCTGACCAGGGAATCGTGGATGGGGTCACCCGCGCCGTAGCGGAAAAGATCAAGGC
>CAXTVY010000325.1:0-4211 GCA_964247665.1 uncultured Chthoniobacterales bacterium
TTCCGCGCTAAAGACCGTGGCAAAAAATACGCGCGGCTGGCGCAACTGGGCGACTTCCTTTGTCTGCTGGCCGGCGGCATTGAGGACGGGCTTTCCGTCCGCGCTTTTGACCGCGCGTTCTTCCTCGAATTTCCAGTACTGCACGAGAGTCCCCTTTTCTCCCCGGCGCACCTGCGCGCCCTCAGCCTGGGCCTGCTTGTAGGTGAGCCAGCGCGGATCGCCGCGTTCCTCGGAAAGCAACTGCAAGGTGTTGATCCCCTTGTAGGTCTTGCCCGTGCTCGGGTTGTACGGCAGGTAGGACTCGCCCGCCGCCCACGGCTTCTGCCAGGGAGCTGCCCCGTTCAAGTTGGTCGATCAGTTTTTCGGCCACCACGAGGTGGAACGCTTTTTTCTCGTCTGCCATACAACCGTTTTTCCCAAGCGTTGCCTACCCGACCTCGATGGCGCTTTCCTTGGCGACTTGCTCGCTCAGGGCGTCTTCCCGAAACGCTCCCGCTTCCTCGGCTTCATCCAGCGTGAACTCGGCCTCGTATCCGGGGGTCAAGGCATCGAGGAGTTTAGCTTCGATGATCTCGATATCGGCTGGATCAATGTCCTTCGCTTTGGGTGTGCTCATAAGTTCATGCGGTGCAACGGCGTTACCGGAGCGTTTGGCGAGCTTGTATCAGCAAATTCGATACCCGCAAGCCTGTTCTGTGACCCCGACGCGGCATTTTTCACGTTCGCGTTCTGGGACATTCCCACTGGGGACGCGAAATTTCATCAGGAAACCTCTCCCCTCCCCCGGCGGTTTAGCCGCTAAACCAGGGGACGTTTGAGAAGGCGAACACCGGCGCATTCGAGGCGAGCGGCGAACTGGAACGATGCTCACCATGTGAGGAGAGGTTCGACCACCGAAAGAACGTTGGCGCGCTGTATTGGACCGAAATAGCGGCTGTCGAAGGATCGTGGATTGTAGGTGCTCATGGTCAACAACTCCCCTGCCCTCAAGGTGTAGTTCTCCAAGTTCGGTTGGGGCAACGGCAGGCCGTCACGATCCACCGGCAATTGCGCACTGTTCGCCAGCATCTGACCGTTGACGCGCACCCCGGTGGTCTCGATGCAGATCGTGTCGCCTTGCACCGCGACGACCTGTTTGATCAGATTCTCACTGGCGTAGGGACGCGCCGATAGCTCGCCGGTCGGCAGGTGGAACAACACGAAGCTCCCCTTCTCTACCGCGCGGGCTTTCTTCTGGTAGAACCCTTCGGGCAAACTCGGCGTGTTGTTGATGACGATCCCTCCTGCCAAAAACATCGTTTGGATTGCGGCGGCACAGCCACACGCCAGGATGGGAAGACGCCAGCGTTTCATTTGGTTTGCAATTGGTAAACCCCGTCGGCGATGAGGTAGGTCAGGCGCGCGAAGTCCTGCTCCGTGATGAGGCCACTCGCAGGATTGGCGGCGCTCGCGGCCACCGCCGTGGCGGCGGCGCGGACTTCGGTGCCGCCCTGCACGAGGCGGTGAGCCAACGCCGTCAAAGCCGCGATCTCGAACCGGCTCTCCACGGGAGCCGGCGGCTTGGATCGTCGCTCCAGGTAGAGCCGTAGTCCCCCACCCGCGAGGATGAACACCGCGAGGCCGATCAGGTTTTGGGCCGCGCTCATAGCGTCACCGTTTCCTTGGCCGTCTGCGTTTGGACGTAGGCGATGCGGTCACTCTGCTTGGGTGCCGGAACTTCAGCGCGTTTCTGGAACACCCGGTCCCGGTAGTAGAGTGGCTGCTTGCCGTAGATCGCCGGGAACCCCGCGACGTAAACCACCATGTCGCCCGGCTCCTTGATCCCGCCGTCGGGGTCCTTCTTTGGTCCCGGCATCCGCAGGGCTTCGTCGGTGGTGAGCAGCGGGCGCTGTACCTCTTGGAACGTGGTCGAAACCTGCCCCAACCACATCCCGAGACGCTTGCCGCTGGTGGTCGCCTGCTCTTTGACGATGGTCGTCGTGCCGGTCAGTTTGGAAAGGTGGTCGGCCGTTTCCAGCCGGTTCGGCGGAAAGGCGTTTTGGATGTGGCAATTGCTCGTGAGCGACTCCTCCTTGCCGTACGCGGCGTGGAGCTGGCTCAAGTCCTGGATGACGAGGTAGCACTTGATGCCGTAGCCCGCGACGAAGGCCAAAGACTCCTGCATGATGTCGAGTTTTCCGAGCGACGGGAATTCGTCCATCATGAGCAGCATCCGGTGCTTGTACCGGGCCTTGGGCCTGCCTTTCTCGAACTCCATCTTGTCGGCGGAAAGCCGGATGATCATGTTGATGAGCACGCGCACCAGCGGTCGCAGGCGGTCCTTGTCGGTCGGCTGGGTGATGATGTAGAGGCTGACCGGCGTGCTGTGGTTCATCAGGTCTTTCACCCGGAAATCCGAACGCGAGACGTTGCGGGCAACCACCGGATCGCGGTAAAGCGACAGATATGATTTTGCGGTGGAAAGGACTGATCCCGCTTCCTTTTCTGGGCGGTCGATCATGTCGCGTCCCACGGCTCCGACGACCGGATGGACCTCGCCGCGAACGTGGCCGTACTCGATCATTTCGTTCCAGAGTTCTGTGATGGGCCGCGTGGGGTCCGCCAGAATCCGGTCCACCTCCGGCAGCGTGGCAGCGGCGGCGTCCCCGTTGCGGGCGCGCAAGAGCACATGCAGGATGACGCCGACCAGCAGCGCCTGCGCGGTTTTCGACCAATGGTCCTCCATGCCCTTGCCGTGGGGATCGACGATGAGGGTGGCGAGGTTTTGCACATCGCCGACTTCGTGCTCGGTGCCGAGCCGGATTTCGTCCATGGGATTCCACGCGACGCCGCCGCTGAGCGATGCCGGTTCGAAACGCAAGACCTTCTGCCCCGCGTGCAGCTTCCGCCAACCGGCGGTGAGCGCCCACAACTCTCCTTTGAGATCAGTGATGACGGCGGAATGCGTCCACGCCAGGAGGGTGGGGATGACAAGCCCCACTCCCTTGCCCGAACGCGTGGGAGCGAACGCGAGGACGTGCTCTTGGCCGTTGTGCCGCAGGTATACCTGCCGGCCCCGGTCGTCGATCCAGGAACCAACGTAGACCCCGTCGTCGGCAAGCAGCCCGGCCTCGGCGATGTCGCGGCGTTTCGCCCACCGGGCCGAACCGTGCAGATTGGCCATCGCCTGCCCGGAATGCCGCGCCGCCGTTTGCAGAAGCGAGATCAGCAGCAAGCCGACTCCGACGGTCAACACGCCCGCACCCCAGCCGGGCATGATCTCTTTCTGGATTGCTGCTCCCCATTGGAGTTGCCAAACGACGATTTTCCAGGGCGTGTAAAGGTGCTGCCAGTTTGGGCCGAGAGCGGGGGAGATGTGGACCCGCCACGCGAACACCTGCGTGGCGATCGCCAGACCCGCCAGACTCGAACCGGTGAACAAACCGAATTTGACGTGGACACTGAGGGTGGGGGTATGCTGTTGGATTTGGGGATGGCTGGCCTTGCTGATTTTCATGGTTTAGCCGCTAAACTGCTGCGTGATCCATGAATTTAGCTGTATTATCTGCCTTTTGTCCATCGTTTCGCACGTTCGATGATTTTGGCTGCTCCTTCGACAGCTCCACGCAATGTACCGTTGCGAGTGGCGTAGGGCGTGGCGGGGTGTGACGCTACGGCTTTGGACGGCCCGCCTTGGCAGCTGCCTTCGCCGCCGCCTTCGCGTTCTTCGCTGCCAGTGCCAGGAGCGCCATTTCCCGGCCGTCGCATTGCAGGATCGGCGTCGCGGCCGATTTCCGATCCCAGACGATCAGGCTCATCCGCGCGCAAAAGCATTTCAGTTCCCGGGCCGTCGTGAACCACATCGAAACTGGACACGTCTCGCACGCGGGCGAGGGGTCGGGCCGGTGGGCGTCGTCCAGACTTGCCAAGACCGGACTGCAATAAAGCGGCGGTTCGCCAGAGGATTCTGATTCCGAGGCCGGGGCGCTGTCCGTAGTCGGGTCGAGAGGGGAGGGGAGCGCGGTGGAGGTCTTTTCGCTGGTAGTCGGGCCGCGGGGTGACGGGGATGCGGGCGGAGCCGGGACGGCGGTAGTCGGGTCGTGCATTGGATCGAAAAAATGGTTGGGAAGCGGTCGTTGCGCGGGGCAGGGGAGGGGAAGATGCTGGTTTGGCCCGGCGAGATTGCAGGAGCGCCGTCGCGGCCTTGTTGCCGTTGGCGGCCTGAGTCATCA
>CAXTVY010000326.1:0-4185 GCA_964247665.1 uncultured Chthoniobacterales bacterium
ATTTGCAGAAGGGGTTCCTAGCGCTCTCGCTCATCCTTAACGCGAAGAAAGGCATCTCAGCTCGCCAGCTCGGTCGAGATTTGGAAGTTCATCGCAACACGGCTTGGTATGCGGCGATGCGGATTCGGGTCGCCATGATCGACCAGGGCGAGCTTTTGAAGGGCGTTGTGGAGATGGACGAGACTTATATCGGCGGGAAGCCACGCAAGGGCACTGGCGAGAAGCTAAAGCGCGGACGTGGCACAAAGAAGACGCCCGTTGTCGGCATGGTTGAACGCAGTGGCAAGGTGGTGGCGCGGGTTTGCAAGATTCTAACCGCAAAAAAGCTTACCCGGCTCATTCGCCAGAACGTAAATGTCGCCGAATCTCGGTTAGTCACCGATGAGTTCAAGGGCTACGCCAAAGTCGCCGCCATCATGGAACATTCGATGGTACAGCACGCCACGACCTACGCAGACGGTCCGATCAACACGAACTCTATTGAGAGCTTCTGGAGCTTGTTGAAGCGCGGCATGGTTGGTCAGTACCACAAGGCTAGTGTTGGCTACCTCCAAACCTACGTGAACGAGTTTGCCTTCCGTTATAACAACCGAAAAAACCAAGACGTGTTCAACCTCACGATCCGACAAGCATTAGGAGCAATTACATGAACGAACAAATCATACATAAAGTCATCTGCGGAGCTGCTGACCGACCACTTCTTATCGGAAGCAAGGCCATACCGTGTTACATCCTGGAAAACGAGCAACGCGTTCTCGTCCAAGGAGCTATGATTCAAGCTCTTGATATGTCTTACGGCACGGCCAGCGCCAACGGGACGCGGGGTGATCGTTTATCCAAGTTTATTGCTCAAGAGAGGTTTAAAAGCCACATTTCCAACGAGTTAAGCAGCATGATCAATTCGCCGCTGAGATTTCGCACTCAAAACGGTGGTTCGCTCGCTTATGGATACGAAGCGCGCACATTGGCGGAGATTTGCTTTGCAGTGGTAGAAGCTGATCAAGCGAAGCCATTTCAGAAACAGCAGCAGCACATCGTCACGCAATGCCGCATTCTGATCAAGGGATTCGCCATTGTTGGCATTAATGCACTCGTTGACGAAGCTACCGGGTATCAAGGCATTCGAGACAAGCGCGCGCTACACGCTATCCTAGATAAGTACCTCCGCAAAGAACTGGTGGCATGGGCGAAAAAATTTCCTGATGAGTTTTATAGACAGATGTTCCGCTTGCGCGGTTGGGAGTGGCGCGGAATGAAAATCAATCGTCCCAGTTGCGTTGGCAACTACACAATTGATCTAGTGTATGACCGATTGCTTCCCGGCTTGTACAACGAGCTTAAAGCGCGGATGCCCTTGACGGAGGCGGGCAACCGGAAAGGGAAGCTTACGCAACTGTTCAACGAAGAGGTGGGTGACCCAGCGTTGCAATCTCACATCTCTGGACTGATCGCCCTCCAGCGGGCGTCCCCGGATAAAGGATGGGCACAATTTCATTGAATGGTAGAGCGCGCCTATCCAAAGTTAAACGAAACCCCGCCCTTCGGGTTCGATTCAGATTTGTAAAATATATCTACCAACTGCTAGGACATTCCGTAAATTAAACTGGCAATTCTAGCTTTGACGAATTTCTACATGACTACGACTCCTTTTCTGTGCCAGTGCCTTTTTGGGGTTCTTATCCTCTCTTTCGGATTATCGGCTCGAGCTGACAAGGTGCCCCTCAGTTTTCCTCCCGTGGATAGCGAACCGCTGGGCACGGTGAGTTCCGGTGCGATCGTGCTGCACGACAAGTGGCAGATGCGAGAGGAAGCGATCGTTGGCGACCAGGGCAATACTTTTTCCATGCCCACGTTCGACGCGAAGGACTGGTATCCGGCAACCGTGCCCACCACCGCCCTGGCCACTCTGGTGCGCAATGGGATTTATCCCGACCCGATCATGGGCACGAACATGATGAAGATCCCGGACGTGAACGCGGCCGAGAACACGCGGTACGATCTGCTCAAGTACAGTCACCTGCCCGATCACTCCAACCCGTTTGATCGCCCTTATTGGTTCCGCACGACCTTCACCCTGCCCACCAGTTACCAGGGCCAAGTCAAGTGGCTGCATCTAGACGGCATCAACTACCGCGCGGATGTCTGGCTGAACGGCCATCAGATCGCGAACGCGCAAGACGTGGTGGGGATGTTCAAGCGGTTCCGCTTCGACATCAGTCAGTTCGCAAAGATGGGCGGCGCAACGAATACGCTGGCCATTCGTATCCATCAACTCGACGTGCCCGGCGATCCGGTGGAGGAGCAAATAGGCGGCGTCTACGGCCGCCTCGGGCCCAACGCTGGCGACCGAACGATTCTCGACAATGTGACCATGTACCAGACGGTCGGGTGGGACTGGACGCCGAGCGTGCGTGATCGGAACATGGGCATCTGGCAGCATGTCTGGCTGGAAGCCACCGGCCCCGTCGCCGTGCGCGATCCCGCCGGGTTCGTCGATGTCAACTGGAAGCCCGGGCAGGATGCACCCATCAAAGTGCGCAGTTACCTGGACAATCCGGGCCAGCAGCCGGTGGGCACCGACCTCAAGGTCCGCATCGAGCCGGAAAGTTTCGATGGACCCGCCGTGGAATTTAGGCAAAGCGTCTCCGCCGCTCCTGGCCGGAATGAGTTCATTCTCCTGCCAGAGGATCACCCCGAACTGCTCCTGCACAACCCCAAGGTGTGGTGGCCTGACACGTATGGCGACCATCCACTCTATAAGCTTACCGTCAGCGCATCGGTCGCCGGCAAACCCGGCTCGTCGGCCTGCTCGCTCCTGGGCGTGAGAACGGTTGGCACCTATGTCCTGGCCAGCGGCGGGCGCGCAATTACCTGCAACGGGCGCACGGTCCGGCTCTCCGGCGGCGCCTGGATTCCCGATACCATGCTGAGCTGGAGCGCCCAGCGCTACCGCGACGAGGTGCGCCTGATGGCCGAAGGCAACCAGACCGTCGTGCGCGTCAACGGCTGCGGCATCATGCCGCCGGATGTTTTCTTCGATGCCTGCGACCGGAACGGGTTGCTGGTTTGGGAGGACTTTTCCCGCACTTCCCCGAACATCGTCGGACAGGTCGATGCCAAGCTCCTCATGGACAACATGGTTGACTGCATCGACCGCATGAGGAGCCATCCCAGCCTGTTGTTGTGGGAGGGGGCCAACGAGGCGGTGCCCCCGCAGGATTGGGCGCAGCCGATGCAGGACAAGGTGCTCCCGGCCATGGACGGGACACGTCCGTGGATGGTATCCAGCAGCCGGAATGCCCCCTGGGGGGTGCCCGTCATCCACATGGATTCGGGAGGACCCTATTCCCAGCAACCACTGCGGACGTTGTTTGACCTTTATGCCCACGATCCCCACATGACCAGCAAGAATGAAATCGGGATGGCGGCACCCATGAACATCAATTCCGTCGTCCAATCCATTCCCGACTGGAATCAGACCGACGATAAGAATTTCCCGCTCAACGTGACTTTCGGTTTTCACGATGCCGTCGCGTACTATGTTCCCACGCATCGCGCGATTGCCGAGCAGTTCGGGCCGATGCCAGACCTGATGGAGTACCTCTGGATCGGGGACCTTTTCCACGGGGAGTTCTACCGGGGCGTGTATGAAGCAGCCAACAAGGTGCGGCCACGCAACGAGGGCACCCATCTCTGGAAGGTCAACGCCGCTTGGCCCTCCATGATCTGGGAACTCTTCGACTGGTATCTGCACACCAACTCCGGCTACTACGCAATGAAGGAGGCTCTCAAGCCGGTCCACGTCCAGTACAGCATTGACGACAGCGGCGTCCAGGTCGCAAGCACCCAACCGACTCCTTGAAGGGGGCGAAGGTGCACGCGGAGATTGTCAGCCTCCAGGGCGTCACGGTGTCGAAGGCGGACTTCACGGTCGATGTGGCGGCTGATGCGACCACCCCGGCCGGCAGCCTGGCAGCTCAATTTGCGGACGGGCAGCCCCGTTTCCTCGCGCTCACGTTGACCACGGCGGATGGGAAGGTGCTCGATCACGATGTCCGCTGGGTGGCAGACGACGACGTTGTCTGGGAGTTGCAGGCGCTGGCTCCGGCGACGGTGGTTGGTACGATCGAGGACACGCAGGCCGATGGGGCCAAGCCAGCGCTGCCATTGCCGCACCAGCGTCGG
>CAXTVY010000327.1:0-1340 GCA_964247665.1 uncultured Chthoniobacterales bacterium
CAGCAAACAGGTGGCGAAAACCGCCGGACGCGGTCTGACATAAGGGGCAAGACTAAAATTCACGGCAGAATGGAGGAACAGCGTAGGAGATAAACCGGGAAACGGCGGCGCTCAGATGTCGTACGACCACTCGCCGCGCGCACTTTCGCTAGGGGACGGCTTACTCTTTTTCGGGAGAATCTTCAACTGGGTTTCCTCGTAGATCACCAATGAATCCGGCGGCACGCTCTGCATGAGGAACACATTGCCGCCCACGGTGCTCCCGGCTCCCACGACCGTCTCGCCGCCGAGCACGGTCGAGTTTGGATAGATCGTCACGCCATCCTCCACCCGCGGGTGCCGCTGGCCGCCCTTGAGGATGTGCCCGGCCTCGTCCTTCTGGAAGCTTTTCGCGCCGAGGGTGACGCCATGGTAGAGCTTCACGTGACTGCCGATGACGCAGGTTTCCCCGATGACCACGCCGGTGCCATGGTCGATAAAGAAGTAAGCGCCGAGTTGCGCTCCCGGATGGATGTCGATGCCCGTGCGGGCATGTGCCCATTCGGTCATCATGCGCGGGATGAGCGGTAGGTCTTTGCGGTACAGGAGGTGTGCGAGCCGCTGGATCGCCACCGCTTCGATGGACGGATACGCGACGATGATTTCCTCGTAGCTTTGGGCGGCGGGGTCGCCCTCGTAAGCAGCCTCCACGTCGGTGCGCAGGATCTCGCGCACAGCGTGCAAGTCCTCCAGGAAGGCCATGACGATCTCGGCGGCGAGTTCCCGCGAGCAGCCGCCCGGGATACGGGTGCGCAAGCACTTGCAGATTTCCTGGTTGAGCCGTTCCGCGATCTTGCCAACGCGCTCGGTGGTAATTTCCGGGAGTTCGGTGGACAGGATGGGGTTCTCGTCGTGGAAACCCGGGAAAAGAATTTGCAACAGGCCCTCGCAGATCGCCCCGATGGCCCGCTTGGAGGGCACGTTGACCACCTCGATGTTGTTGATCCCGCCGACGTAACGGTAGGAGTTCAACAGGCGGGCAGTCAACCGCGGCAATATCTGGTCCATGATGACGAGACACACTCCGCCAGTTTCGCGGAGGATCAACCTCGGCCTTTTCCTTGGCGCGGCGCGGCTTGCATTACGCCGCGCCGTCGGCGCTTTCACAGAGAATTGCCAGACCCAGGTGGCCGGTGGCTTCGGTGTACCGGCGGTCCATCTGCGCGGCGATTTCCTCCGCCCGGGCATGTTCCACCAGTGAGATCGTCGCACCGCCAAAGCCGCCGCCGGTGAGCCGCGAGCCGAACACCCCCGGGAGTTCGCGCGCCAGCCGGACGAGGGTGTCCAGTTCGGGCGTGCTG
>CAXTVY010000327.1:1350-4075 GCA_964247665.1 uncultured Chthoniobacterales bacterium
GTGCGAGGCGAACATCAGCGCGCCGAACGCCGCAGCGTTCCCGTTCCGCAGCAGGTCGAGGCCCGCGAATACCCGTGCGTTTTCGCCGACGATGTGGGCCGCACGGCGGAATACCGTGGGATCTAACCTGGCCCGCGCGGCCTCCAACTGTTCGCCGTTGACATCCCGGAGAGCACGTACACCTAGTGCCGCCGCCGCCGCGAAACATTGTTCGCGGCGCTCGTTGTATTCGCCGCCGGTCAGCCGGTGCTCCACGCCACTGCCGAAGACGAGCAAAGCCGTGTTCGGGGGTAGGGGAACGTTTTCCACCTGCTCGCTTCGGCAGTCGAGATAGACGGCTTGCCCAGCGCGCCCGAAGATAGAAGAGATCTGATCTAACAAGCCGCATTGTACGCCGACAAATTCGTTCTCCGCGCGGCGGCAGAGCTTCGCCATCTGCATCGGCGCGAGATCGAACGAGAAGAGTTTCTTCAACAAACAAGCCGTGGCCACTTCCAGCGCGGCCGAACTCGACAGACCTGCTCCCGGGGGCAGGTCGCTCGAAACATTGATCCGAAACCCTGGAACAACAAAACCCTCCTTGCGCAAACTCTCCACCACTCCCAAGGAATAATTCGTCCACGCCGCCTCGCCGCTCAACGGCGTCACCTGATCCAGCGGCACCGTGATCGCTTGCGGGTAGGCATCGGATCGCAGCTCGATCTGGGAAGCGCCCGTCGCTTCGCCTTGCGCGCCCACGCCGTAGCTGATGGCCGCGGCGAGCACCACACCTTCGTTGTAGTCGGTGTGGTTGCCGAGAAGTTCGACGCGGCCGGGTGCATGGGAGGTAACTGGGATCATGTCACGACAACATAGAACCGCTTCTTCATTCAACAACCATCGCTTGAGAAAACTTGTGCGGTTACTACTAACGTACAAGCCCGGTTAGTTTTTCCTGTTATTAGCATCGGATACTATTCCGTGAATAACTCTTGCAATTTTACGACCGATTTCTAACTTCGGTCCTAATGTCTATCTCAATCACCCTCCGTCGAGCGACGAAACTTCAAGAGAAAATCGAAGGTTTGCGCGGTCGACTTACCCAGTTGTTAGATCGTGCGCGTTCGGAGGTTGCATCCGCTGCCATCGAAGAGATTCCGTTCGCGCCACGCCAGCCTGGACGCCCGAAGATGTTCAAGAGTGACGGGCGGAGGTTGACCGCGAAAGCCGCGCCGGTGGCCAGGAAGATCAAAGCTGAAAAACCGGGACGGGCGACGATCAAACCGGTCGCGGCGCGCGGAGCAAAGCGTCGGCAAGGGTCCCCTTTGTTGGGCAAGAAACGCGCCGCCTCGCCTTCCGGACCGTTGGCGCCAGCGGTCGTGAAGGTTCTGCACGCGAAGCGCAAGCCGATGAACGTGAGTGATATTCTCAGTGGTCTGACGGCGAACGGCTACCAGTTTACGGCTTCCGAACCGAAGAAAAATCTGGCGGCGCGCATCTACCGTCTAAAAGGCGTCAAGCAGGTTAGCGCCGGGTTGTTCGCCGTGGTTTAAGCCGCCGAATAAATCGTGCCGAGGATGGCGAACCATTTGCGGGCCAACGTGCTGACTTCGAAACTCGAATTGGCCTTGCCACCGGGATCAGCGTGCGTCGGGCCGCATGTCGGATGTCTCCGCGGCCCGCATCATCTGCCCACGCGATAACCGGCGCTGGCGAACGGCGGTTCTACCCGCCGCCACTCCCCAGACGGCACCGACGATCAAGCCGGTGCTGTGGGAAGAATTTCCAATGGGTCCCAGCCACCCCGTAAAACACACCACGAACCACACCATTGCGACGATGGTCGTCTCGGTGGGTAGTTGCAGGACGAATTCCGGGTCGCTGCGGCCACGCAGCCAGATGTAGCCGAACAAACCGTAAAGCACTCCCGACATGCCGCCGAAATATGGGCTGCCATCGATCAGGTATTGCCCCAGGTTGCTCAGCAGCGCGAGCACGAGGCAAAGTACAAGGTAGGTGCGCGAGCCGTTGACGCGCTCCAACGGTGCGCCCAGATTGTACATGCCCACCATGTTGAAGCCCAGATGGGCGACGCTGTAGTGCAGGAACATCGGGGTCCACAGCCGCCAGATTTGTCCGCCAAAAATTTCCGAAAACATCCCGGGTTCCGATCTGGGTGTCAGACTGATCAGGAAAGGCATCATCCGCTCCGTGTCGGCACCGAAGGAGACATAGAACGTCACGAGGACGCTCAGTGCGATGAACGCCACGTTGACCGGACTGCCGGCCTGGATGTACGGCCGGGAGATCACCTCCGTCTTCAGGTCCGCCGCCGACGGAGGATTGCGAGGTATCGGCGGTAGGGGAGAAGTGGAAGGCGGCATTTTGCAGGATGCACCACACTGAACACCACGTCCGCGCGACTGCAAGCGTCACCCGCCGCGTGTGGGGAGATGACAAAGACCCCGCCAGCGTTTAGAAAAGGACCGTACCGCCAGCCTGCCCCTTATTTTCGCCCATGATCGCCGTCACCATCCGCGACCTGAACAAGCAGTTCGGCGACCATCTCGTCCTGGAGCACATCAACCTGCGCATCGAGCCGGGCGACCTGTTTTTCCTCCTCGGTCCGAGCGGATGTGGCCAGACGACCCTGCTGCGGCACATCGCGGGCTTTTATTTTCCTGACAGCGGACAAATTTTGTTCGACGAGCAGGATGTCAGCCGTGTCCCGCCGCACAAGCGATGC
>CAXTVY010000328.1:0-4059 GCA_964247665.1 uncultured Chthoniobacterales bacterium
CCCACGCAGCGTTCGATGACGTTGCGCTGGCGGTAAGTGGCCGGTCCCAAGCGAGAAGTGGAGCGTTGATCCTTGCGCGCGGGGATGACTGGCAGGATGCCACATCGACGCAGGTAAGCACGTACCGGCGGGATGATTGTGTTGTAACCGAAGGCGAAAGATCGTCGTCAGTCGTTGATTTACAAGCGAGCGGAAGAGGTGGGATTCGAACCCACGGTGAGTTTAACCCCACGTTCGATTTCGAGTCGAGTGCCTTAAACCAAGCTCAGCCACTCTTCCTGTTCATCTTGAGGCACTTACAGATGGAGTTTTGAACCTCGGTTGACTTTTATACGGTCAGTTTATACGGTCAATGTAGCAAAGAGGTGCAAACTCATGCCAACTGACACGGATAAAAAGCCGGCGTGGACGCCAACGAAAGTCCAGTTCCTCTACAGGCACCTGAACAGTCGTTACTATGTCCGCACTTTCGCCGGTGGCAAGGAAAAATGGACCAGCCTGAAGACCACGCTGCTCTCGGTGGCCAAGAACCGGATGAAGGAACATCTGGACGCCGCCGAGCGCCAGAAGAGCACCGGTGAATCGGTGCCCGCGATGGGCAAACTGACCTTCGGCGAGGTGACGGAAACCTACCGGCAGCAACTCCAGGCGTCGGATGTGAGGCCGAACACGAAGGCGTACCGGGACGCCGGGATCAAGCTGGTGTTCAAATCTTGGGAGGGAATCGCTGACCTCAACGTCCGGCGGATAACCTCCAGGACCGTGGAGGATTGGTTGCGTCGGTTCAAGGCCAACGCCAAGCCCCACGTGCCCCGTGGAGCGACCGCAGCTGCGCGCAACTCCACCGGAGCGAGCGCGACCACCATCAAGTGCGCCCTGGATGCTGTCCGGCAGATCCTCGACATCGCCGTGGCCTCTGGTCATCTCTACGCCAATCCCGCCCGGAATGTCACCGTTGGTGAAGCAGCGCGACGGATGCTCAAGACCGTTCGGCGCGAGCGGGCGGAACGGGGAACCGTCCGGCTACCGACTCGTCCCGAGTTCCTGCGGCTGGTCGAAGCCATCCGTGCCGCCGGGGTGGCTGATTGCCGAGCGGCGGCTGATTACGTGCAGTTCGTGGCGTTCTGCGGTGCCCGCAAGAATGAGGCCGCGCATGTGCATTGGTCTGACGTGGACACCGTGCGCGGCACAATCCGGCTGCGTGTGACCAAGAATGGGGAAGAGCGAACGGTTCCGATGACTGCCGAGATGCGTCAGCTTGTTGCCCGGATGAAGGCGGAACGAGACAATGCAGGACCGACGAGCCCGGTGCTGCTGGTTAAGGAGGCGCAGGGCTTCATCAACAGCGCCTGCAAGAAAATGGGTATCCCCCGGTTCACGACCCATGCTCTCCGGCATCTTTTCGGCACGGCGTGTTTGGAAGCAGGCGTCGATGTCCGGACGGTCGCCAATTGGCTCGGTCATAAGGACAACGGCGCTTTGTTGCTGAAGGTTTACAGCCATGTACGCCATGATCACGAGGCCGAGATGATCGGCAAGGTGCGTTTTGGTGTAACCACCGAACCTGCCGCAGGACATCGGGTAGCCGAGTAGTCATCAGCCTTAATGCTTACATGGGCCGCAAGTGCAAAACAGAATTCAAGAAAGTCCCTGGCGCGATGATTGGTTACAACAGCAGCGGTAAGATCAGTGCGTACGAGTGGGACTTTCGGTTGGTGCGCGACGAGGAACTGTTCACGGTCATTCTCTACGAATACACCCGGTCTTGTCACAGGGTTAGTACGACCATCGAGGATTGGCACAGCCAGAAAGTGAACTACCGGGAATTGCTGCGGCTCGATTGCCCCGATGAAACGAAACCCCTTTTGAGGGCGCTTAAAAAGATAAAAGGTGCCACAAACGCTGATGCCGTCGAGATCGCGTACGATCCTGCTACTACGGATATAGATGCAGATGCGAAATCTTTGTTCCTGACACATTTGTGGTTCGTGGGTCCGCGGGACGAAGCATCCCTTCTTGGGAAATCAATCGCCACAACCTTTGGTAACCTTGACCATCCCTGGGAACAGTTGCGGGCGATGCACGGTAATCATTATTTCAAAGGAAGGCTTTTCACGTTCTCGCCGCGCGCGGCCATCATGGACGACCTAGGCCCCCAACACACTTGGCAGCATATCGTCATGGAGCAGTCGGGTGTGAGGGCCGAGCATCTACTTGTCGATTGGAGCTTACCGAGCAAACAGCTTGTAGAAGCATTCCGCTGCTGGGTACAGGACCGCCACCCGGGCATCCCCCCCGAGGTTCGGCGGCCACGTGGCCGAAAGCCGCGGTGGGAGTACCTGAAATGGCTGGCAGCTTATCGACTCCACCAAAGCGGTTACAACCACAAGGAAGCTCAAGCCTTGGTGAAGTCGCACACGAAAACGACCAATCTTAACCACGCTCACGACGTGCTGCCTGTTTACCGGGATGCGGCGGCTTGGGGTAGGGCCGTTGCCCGCGCACGCACCGAGCTTGAGGGTGATTTCACAGGTTCGGTGAAGACCAATTTTGATTCCTGAGATTGTGAGTGACAGCAGAACGGGCGACCTACTGAATACCAAGGTGCCCAAGGACATCTTGAAGTGATGATTTCAATGATTTGCCGCTACTCCTTGTAATTGTCCTAATACGGTTCCCCTTAATCAGGCAAATGCCCCGGCATCCCCAGGCGGAGATGGTAGGGGATGATTGATTCCACATCCTCGCAACATCCGGCGACAAACGCCGCAAAGGTCAGGCAGCGCCGACGAGTTATCCCGCTTGCAGAACGGGCGGCCCACACGCCGGCCGAGTTCGCCGGTCTCTTCGGCCGGAGCGAAACCTGGGGATACCGTCAACTCTACTCCGGGCGCGTGAAGGCGATCCGCGTCAGCGGCCGGTTACTGATTCCCCGGTCCGAAGTCGACCGCCTTCTTGCCGAGGCTGCCGTGTACACAGGCGTACCCGAGCGAGCACCGCACCGGGTCGTCAAGCCGGCTTCCTCCCGTGGCAAGGCGGGTCAGAATCCGCTGCCGGTGGCGTGATTGCATCTCTCTGGTCTCACCCCAACTGTCCGACTTTAAGTCCGCCCTGTCATGCTCGACACCGTGAGCTGCACAACCGTCCGGTCGCTGCTTCCGCCCATCGCCGACGCCATCGGCAAAGGCGACATGCAGCCACTTCCGGGCTGGCGGTTCAAGCTGACCACAGGAGCGGCTGAGGCCCCAGGTTTCTCCTCTGAATGCAAGCTCCAGGGCACCCATGAGGCCACCGGCCTTTACATCCACGGCATCCCTCATGAACTGCGCGGCTGGTCAGGGAGCCTGCCCCGCATCTTGCATGGCTACAATGGTGTGCAGCTCAAGGATGACATGGAAAGAGATGCCGCCCTTCTGCGCGTCCACCACATCCTCAACGAGGTGTCGGACCTGCCGGGCCAGACAGAAACTTTCCGGCGTCTGGACATCGCCATCAACATCGCCCATGACGAGCCCGAGCGGATGGTGCTGGCGCTCCGCAATGCCCACCACCCCTGGATCAGGCGCGCCACCGAGAAGTACGCCAACGGCAACATCCGTTTCCCCGGAACCGAGGCGGTGTTCCAGGCTTACTGGAAACTGCCTCCGGCTCGCACGGGCGCGAAGCGGAAGGCGTGGAAGACGCCCCACGTCCTGCGGCTCGAACTCCAGCTCAAGACCGCTGATAAGATCGCGCAGTTTCTCGACCTTGAGGAACCGCCGGTTCGAAAGCTGCCGCCGATGGCAATTATCTACGGGAAATTCCGGGAGTTCATGCTCGGCTTCCAGCGTTGCGAGCAAAGGGCGGACAAGTGCTCGATGGCAGCCCTGCTGGCCCTGTGCGAGTCCCGCGACCTGCACCTACCCGGTGGGGAAACCGTGATGGACTGGCATCGGCGGAGCGTGGGTGACTCCGGCCACGACAAGATGCGGAGCAAGGTGGCGGCGATCACCGCGCAGTTCCTCGACATCGACTGGGCCAACCTCCTGCCCGCCGACTCTCTTCCAGCCACCTTCGATG
>CAXTVY010000329.1:0-4032 GCA_964247665.1 uncultured Chthoniobacterales bacterium
CGCCGAGGCCGCCCCGAAGATGGCCATCAAGACAAGGACCGGACCGAAGTGCACGCCGATGTCCCACCACACAGAGGGTGGCGGACGGTTCGACAGATGGCCAACGGCGAGGAGCATGGACGGCGGCAGTGTACGCCCGGCCCGGAATGGGGCACAAGGCGGAAGGCGGGAAGAGAGAAGACGTCCTCGCGTGTAGGATGTCTTGTAGGAAGTTGTTTAGGCTCGGTGCAGGCGGCAACTTGTGACGAGTTTTCCTTTCCTGATTTTCTGCCTTCATCCTTCCGCCTTCCGACTTTGAACAAACATGCCCGCATGACCGCCTTCGTCGCGGGACTCGACGCCGATCCGGCCAGCGTCCTCGACCCCTGCTACCAGGGGTACTTTCGCTGCTTCAACGAGGGCCGCTACTACGAGGCGCACGACGTGCTTGAACACCTCTGGCTCCAGGGCGGCCGGTCAGACCCGGACCACCTCTTTTACAAGGGGCTCATCCAACTTGCGGGCGCGTTCGTCCACCTGCGCAAGCAGTACGAACACCCCACCCACGCCAAACACGGCCGACGCCTGCGCCCGGCCGCCCGGCTTTTTGACTTGGCCACGGCCAACCTCGCCGCTTACGGCCCGCGCCACCTCGGCCTGGACGTGGACGCCGTCCTCGCCCTGTGCTCGGAACACGCGGCTGACACGATCCGTGCCAACTACGCGCAAAATCCCTGGTCGCCGGATCGGCTCCCGCGGCTCGTCCTATCGTAAACATCTGTCGGCGGTTTGTTTGTGCGAGGTTCTGTTCTGGGCTGGCCGAGGAGCCAGGTCGATTTAGACGATTCGCAGCAAGTTTTTTTGCAGATGGCGTGATTTCCGCTGGACGCGCGGTTGCCGGATCGGTTACAACCCGCCGCATCGTTTTCTAAAGGGCATGTACCGGGTGGAAGCGGTGCTCGGAGAAGTGATTACCACTTCTAAACAGGGTCAGTAGGGTATCTAAATAACTCAGATTCAGGAAATTCTTTATGCGTCTCAAATTTGCCATTCCGATGGCTATCGCCGCCGCCAGCCTGTCGCTGGTGGCCACCTCGCGGGCCGTCGTCTACGCCGAAGGGCCCGCCGACGCGGGGGACCTCCCGGCCACCGCGCAGATCGTTTCCGGGCAGCCCGCCGGAACGCCGCTCACTGGCATCACGGGCGCGCTGACGTTGACTAACGGCATCTCGGAGGCGGACATGTTCGAGATCTCCATCACCGGCACGACCGGCTTTTCCGCCTCCACGACCGCTTTCGTGGCTGGGTCGAACAACTTCGACACCCAGCTTTTCTTGTTCGACTCCGCAGGAAAGGGCGTCGCCGCCAACGACGACGCCGCCAGCGGGGGCAGCCAGTCGAGCCTGACGCCCGGCACGTTGGTGCCCGGCCTATACTACCTGCTCATCGACGGCTCGGGCCGCTACCCGGTCAGCAGCAAGGGCGCGCTGATCTTCCCCAATCTCACCGACGGCACCACCGACCCGACCGGCACGTATGGTCCGAACAGCCCGACCGCGGTCATCGCAGGCTACACTGGCAACAGCAACGAGGGGGGTAAGTATTCCATCGCGATCACGGGCGCGCAGTTCGTCCCGGCTGTCGTGCCCGAACCGGGCAGCGTGGCCGCCGTGCTCGCGGGCGTCGCGGGCCTGGCGTTCCTCGCACGTTCCCGCCGCGCGAACGCACGGTAATCTCTCGGACCAACCTTTCTCTTTTTTCATCGCTCATCATTTTATGGCTCCTCGTTCCATCTTCTCTCTCGCCGGGCTGACCGGCAGCGTCCGCCGCCAACTGCCGTTGCTCGCCTGTGGCGCGCTTTCGCTGACGGTGCTCACTTCCGCGGCGGTCGCCGGACTGCCCGATAATCTCGATCTCGGTCTGCTGGATCTGGCGACGGATTATCAATCGCTCGTCGCCACCCCGGCGGTGCAGACGGCTTCCGGCGGGAAAGGCGCGGCCCTGGCGACGATGGGTCAAGCGTCCGCCGCCGCAGCGAAACCGGCGCTCTCCAGCGCAAACGCCGCTACCCTGGCGGCGAAGTATCCGCTGGCGCGCTTCGACAGCCAGAACCGCGTCCAGGTGGAGGTCGTTCTCGACGGCACGGTCACCATGGCGGATGCCGTGGCCGCGTACCAGGCCCAGGGCTGTGAGATCACCGCGCAGATCGACTGGTACCACCAGGGCCTGATCTCCATGTGGATGCCGCTCGGCCAGGCCGCCGCCATCGCCCAAGCGCACGGCGTGGGCAGCGTCAAGCTCTCGCTCAAGCCGCTCCACCGCGCCGGAAAGGTCCCCGGCACGGGGGCCAAGGTACTCAACGCTCTCACCGCCCAAACCAATTACAGCACGCTCGGCGCAGGCATCAAGGTCGGCGCGCAGTCGGACAGCTACAATAAGCTCAGCACGGCGTACCCGGTGCACGCCGCGCAGGACGTGGCCAGCGGCGACCTGCCCGGCACGAACAACCCGGAAGGCTACACCACGCCGGTGACGGTCGTGGCGGAAGGCCCCAGCAGCGGCGAGGACGAGGGGCGCGCCATGCTCCAGATCATCCACGACGTGGCCCCGGCCGCCCAGTTATACTTCCGCACCGGCGACACCTCCGAGGCGGATTTCGCCGCCGGCATCGTCGCCCTCCAGGCCACCTACGGCTGCAACGTCATCTGCGACGACCTCGGCTATTACGACGAACCCGCGTTCTCCGACGGCGTGCTCGCCCAGGCCATCGACAAGGCCACGGCGGGCGGGGCGAGCTACTTCTCCTCCGCGGGCAACGACGGCAACTCCGGCTATCAGGCCACGTTCAGCCCGGTGGCCAACAACTCCGCCTCGCAGGCGCTGCTCCTTTCCGAAGGCGGCATCACCTACGGCGGCATCACCGCCTCGGAATCCACCGTCATCAGCCAGTACCACAGCTTCGGCACCAACCCGGACGGCACGCCGATCCTCGTGCAGAAGGTCTTTGTGCCGAAGACCAATTCATCGAGCTACAACGGCACGCTGATCTTCCAGTGGGATGACCCGGACGGCGTGACCACTGGCGGCGTCAAGCAAATCACCACGGATTATGATCTGCTCACCTTCAGCGTCGTCAACGGCACCGCCACCTACCAGTCCACCCGGAGCTGCCGCGCCAGCAACTTCAGCACGAATGCGCCCGTCGAAATCGCCACCGCCGCACTCACGGCCGGCACGCAGTACGAGTTTGTCATCGTGCTGACCAACCGCCCGCCCAACGCTGGTGTCACGCCCAACCAGGCGACCCACATCCGCTGGAACGTCGAAACCGATGCATCACAGGTCATCGCCGACTTCGTCTCCCCGAGCGGCGTGGAAACCCATGGCCACCCCGCCGCGGCGACCTGCGCGGGCACGGCCGCCTACATCTACGACGACCAGTTTCTGGCTTCTTCACCGACGTTCAAGCCCATCGTCGAGGAATATTCGTCCAACGGGCCGGTGACGATCTACTTCGACTCGGCCGGCACCCGGCTGTCCACGCCGGTCGTCCGCAAGCAGCCGCTGCTCTCGACGGTAGACGGCGTCAGTACCACGTTTTTCCCGCCCGCGACGGGCACGGTGGCCCCTGGGCCGAGCAATCCTGTCAACGACACCGACGGCGATGGCTACCCGAACTTCTTCGGCACCAGTGCCGCCGCCCCGCATGCGGCCGGTTGCGCCGCGCTGATCCTTAGCGCCGCCTCCGCCAACGGCATCACCCTGAGCCCGGCGGACGTGAAGACCCTGCTGACCAGCACCACCCAGGGCCAGAGCGACCAGGACCCCGGCGTCGCCAACGCGACGGCGGGCGCGACCGCGTTCAGCGCCCGGGATCGGGGCACCTATGCCGATCCGCAGGCCTACACCATCACATATGGCGGCGCGGCGGGCACGACCCTCACCACGCTGGTGTTCGATCTGTCGCCGCTGCCGGGCAACTTCTACCCGGCGACCTATCCGGTGACGGTTGGCGCAGCTACGGCGGGCACAGCGGGCGGCACGGCCCCGAGC
>CAXTVY010000330.1:0-4021 GCA_964247665.1 uncultured Chthoniobacterales bacterium
TATCCGAGCAGAGGCAAACCGATGGAGAGGTCGATGTCCTCGGAAAAACGCCCGATGACCTTGAACACTTTCGAGAGCGAGGTGCCGCCTTTGAACACCAGGTCCCGGGCAAACAGCGGGTGTGAAAAAAGGAGCCGCAAAGTCCAACAAACCCAGAAATCTTTCTCCACGATCTGCGGGGCAACGTTGAGCCGGGCCGCCGTCTCCCGCACGTACACCTCCTGCTCGTTCGTCGGCAAGTCGGTGAAACGGCTCATTGACCTTCTTCCTCCGAGGCAATCCGGCGCAGGTGCGGGTGCATCCAGGCCGGGGCAAGGCGCAGGTCTTTGATCAGATGGCGGCGGTCGCTCTGTGAAAGCAATTTTCTCAAAGCCAACACCCGCTCCGGCGTGATGTTGCGCTGGCCGATCTCACGCAGGGCAGCGAACACGAGGCCGCTCATGCGCCCGGCGGCGGCCATGGCGCGAGGCGAGCGGTGTTGCAATTCAATGGTGCGCTGGCCTTCCTTGATCGTCTTGGACGCCCCGTCCGTTTGGTAAACCATCCGCGCGGGCACCTGCTCGGTGAGATGTAGCAGGTTGGCGGCCTGCGCGCCGGAGGGCTGGTAGCGGCTGCCGGACCGGCGCGAAGCAGCTTCCACGATGGCGTCAGGCTGCGGCGAGAGCGTCCCCAGCACCGGATGGGTGCGCGGCAGTTCGTACAGTCCGCGGCCGATCCGGCGGATCTTGCCGGCGTTTTGCATTCGGCCAAGGATCACGCCTACGTTGTCCGTGGTGCCCAAATCCAGAAAATCGGCGCGGGAAAACACGGCTCCCGCGCCCATCTTATCGATCCGCCTGGAAATACTTCTTGAAGCTGTCATGTGAATTTTCCCTGCAATTCTGTTATAAATACACTCATTTATTTATAACAGCAATCCTCTGGGATTTGTCTGTCAGCGACTCCCTTGTCTTTCTGCTCGCTTGGTTGGCAGCGGGATCGAACGCCGCGTGAACCCCGGCAGCGTGGTGCCAGCCACTTTTCCCCAGTCCCGATGACTTTACGCAAACGTCCGTTACGGTATGCAAAGATGATTCCGAACTTCCACAAAGGGCCGCTGCTCATTGGCTGTGCCTGGGGGATTTTGGCCGGGGTCACTCCCTTCTTCCAACCCATTGATCCCGCCGCCCGTTGGACGTTGGGCCTGGGCCTCGGTCTCTCCTACGCGAGCATCGGGCTCCTGGTGGCAGTTCTTCCCAACATCGGCAACGGGCAGGGGCGCGGTTGGTTTCAGGGTGCCGTCGCCGGATTGCTCTACAGCGTGCCCGGCGCGGTGTTCACGATGGTGCCTTATCCTTTGCGTGACGATGCGCCACGGTATTGGCACGAGTTCGCTGCGGGTGGCGTGCGGGCGTTCTTGCTGACGCTGACCTTTGGCGCGGCCGTTGGAGCGACGTGCGGGGCGGCACGCAAGCGCCGCTTTTGACCGACGTTTTCCGGCTTTAGGCTGCCTGGGCAAGATTCCCCGCCAAAAGGCGCTCTAAGTCGGTCGGTGATTGGAGGTTGAAGCGCCGCAAAAACTCGCCCGTGGTCATCCACACGGTGCGGCCGTTTTCCCCCGCCGTGCGGCAGTCCACCAGCCCTAGGTGCTGCAAGCGCAGAACGACGGAGCGCTTGTCGGTGGAAAAATACCCGTTGATCTCGGGCAGGGACAGCGGCTGCTTGAATGCGATGCAGGCGAGCACCTCCAGTCCCGTGGTGCTCAGCGGCCCATCCTCTTCCTCCTGTCCCTCCTGGCCGTTGGCACGTTCAATTTTGATCTGTTCGGCCAGGGCCGCGAAGTAGTTGCGCAGGGCGGGGGGACGCACCTCAGCGGTGGTGAGCCGCACGCCGCCGGCTCGCATGTCTAGGCGAAGGCCCAGCTTTTCGAGCTTCTGGGTTGCCTTGAGCAGGATCTGCAACAACTCGAAGCTGCCGACGCTCGCCGCCGCGCGCAGGGTGGCATCCGGCTCCTGGACGAACAGATCGCGCAGTTTCTCGCGCAGCCCCTCGATGGAAAACTCCCGGCCACTCACGAAGAGGATCTGCACGACGGCTCGCTCCAGGAACGTGGTTTCGCTCGGTGTCATGTCCGCTCCTCCACGTCCGGCCTGCTGCCGCCTGCCGTCATTCCACCACCTTTGCGCGGCGAGGGCAAGCTGCCGCCCAGCGCGTCGAGGGTCGAGCGCGTGTGCTCGTAGGCCACGTGCGTGTAGCGGGCCGTGGTGCGGATGTCCTTGTGGCGCAAAACCTCCTGCACCTCGCGCAGGTTCTTTCCTTGGTCGTTGAGCAGGATGGTCGCCCCGCTATGGCGCAGCCCGTGGGCGGTGAGGATGCACGGCAGCCGCAGGTCACGGCAGGCGAGGCGCAGATGGTTGTTGAACGAGCGGTTGGTGTACGGCTCGCCGCCCGGCCCGGCGAACACGTAGTCCGAGCGGCAAAACTTCAGCCCCCGCGCGGCGAACACCTTCATGCCCCGGTGCTGCTCCTGGATCGTGCGCCATTGCATGATCAATTCGCCCAACGTGGCGTTGACGGGGAGGTTGTAGTGGCCGCCGCCTTTGCCGCGGATGCGCAGGGCCACCGGGCGGTTGACCGGATCGAGCAGGCAATCGTTCCAGCGCAGGTTGGCGATCTCGGAGAACCGCGTGCAGGTGAAAAACAGCGTGTTGGCGAGGTGGAAGGTCAAGCTCTCGCCGTAGGTGGCCTGCCGGTCGCCCAGATGCCCGAGGAGCCGGGCGAGATCGTGGGCTTGGAGGAAAGAGACGGGTGGGGGAGGGGAGCTGCGTGGCGGTTTGAGGCGGATGAACGGGTTGGGCACGTCCCAGTGCTCGTAGGCGAAAGCAATCGCCGCCCGTGCCTGCACTTGGCTGCTAGAAGCCGTGCGGCCAGCGGTGGCCACCATTTCCCGGTAGAACCGTGCAGCATCTTCCTTGACCAGCTCCAGCGGATCGAGGCGATGCGCCCCTGTCCAGGCGAGGAGCCGCTGCCAAGCCCGCTGGTACGCAAGGAGCGTGTTCGCGCTCAGCTTGCGTTCGTCGCGCGCGACACGCACCAAGTCGTCAAAATCGGCCGTTTTCCGTTCGGTTGGCGGGGCAGGGGAGGGGTTTTCCACGGAAAAGCTCGTTTTCCGGGCATCCTACAGAGGCAGATCAAAAATTCCAATAATAATCCTTATTGCAAATATTTTTTGCCATTACGGTAGTAGAAGCTGTTATTATTGGAAATTCCTGCACAAAGCCCGAACTGGCAGGCAAAAACTTGTTCTCAGAAGCGGTTGTAGGTAAGTGTCCTTGTTCCCCCATGTGTGATGCTCTCAGTGGAGCGAGGGCGATCCAATCTTGCGACATTGGTGGAGTGGGAAACTTGATGCCCTCAGTCAACCGGCGGCACTTCCGACGTAGCACTTCTGTCACTTGGAAACCATCGGCGCGCATTCCCGAGGACAATTGCTGGAAAGAGCTTGTACTGACCCTCTTTAGGACTACAACGGTGGAAGAAACATCATGCCAACCTTTTGCGATTTCTTATGGCCACTCCGACACGCGCTGGGAAGCCTTTCGACACGGTTGAGGAACTGGCGAAGTTCCTGCGAACTGCAAATTACCAGAACCGCCCCATCATTCCCATCGTCGGCTCGGGCATCTCGGCTGGCTCCGGCTTCCCTGTCCTGGCTTCGATCATTCGCTACTTCGGCAAGCTGCGCATCCTCCTTGAGCATGGATTGTGGCTCCCAAGCGATGGCAAGGCCGGCGTGGTCGACCCGCTGGAAAAAAAGAAAAGCGACTACAAGGCCGAGCCGTGGACATACGTGCGAGATTTCGCGTGGCCCGACCGTTTTCAACTGACGGAGGATCTCTTGTTTGCCGTCGACAGAAATAATCGCCACGGCCATCCCAAGGCAGATCTAGCCTCGATGAGCGCCGCGGTGTGCCACGGGCTCAATCTTTTGTTGAAGGAGGGCGAGGCCGGCCACATGAAGGGGTTAAAGGATCTGAGTGAC
>CAXTVY010000331.1:0-3993 GCA_964247665.1 uncultured Chthoniobacterales bacterium
GCTTTCGAGCACGAGCACGCGCGGCAGCTCCGGGTGCGTCACCGCGACGCCGAGCGGATCGTCCGAGAGGGTGTCAGAGCCGCGCGCGAGCCGCAGCCGCCAGTCGAACCGTCCGGCGGCGGGGAGCGCGGGGCCAGAGAGGGTGAATGCCGCTGAACCATCCAGAGCGGCCGGGGAGGTGGCGGCGTTCGTCGTGGAACCATCGGGAGCGACGAGGGTCAGGGCGGCGCTTTCACCCGGCGGCAGACCATCCACGCGGCCTTGGACTTCGAGCGGCGCGCCCAGGGGCAACTCGCGCGGGTAATGCAGGAACGTGACGGCCGGCCGCAAGGTTACGGTGGACGCAGGCGGATGAAAAACAATGCGCAGCCCGCGCAATGAATCGAGGTCGAACGGCTCCAGGCCATCGCCGTAAACGTGCAGGGTGCCCACCTGTGGGAAGCGCTGGCGGAGCGCCGCCACATCCGGCAGAACCACGGCATCCGCCGGAGCGTTGCCGGTTGCAGGCAGGGTGAAGCGAAGGCCCGAGGCAGTCGGGAGCGGGTGCCGATCCATCGCAGCCAGCGCCGGGGTGTAGAGAGAGGCCTCGGACCCGTGACCGGACCGTGCGGGGATGCCGCGCGAGGTGGGGCGCAAGCCGAGCAAGACCAGGCTCAGGATGGCCAGCAGCGTCGCACCGAGGCGCAACGGCAAGCGCCGCCGATCCGGCCGCCGCCACTCGCTCCATGCCAGCGTGGCCGCTGCGATAATCGCCGCCGCCACGACGAGGTCTACCGTGCCTGCTGGCGCATGAAAGTTCATCGGGACGCCCCCTCTTTTTGCGGTGCGCCTTGCAGGGCGTCGGCATATGCCCGCATCAACGCCGGGGAAGGATCGGCGGCCCTCGCAGGCAACGGCCCGGCGGACGGCAGGAGCCGCAGGAGCGCGCGCTCCAATCCGGGCGGCAACGCGGTGACGGCACTACCGCCCTCGGCCCGCAGTCCGCGCAACGCCTGCAATCCTTCGAGGAAGATTTCCGGCTGGCGGGTGGCTGCCGCCGTCAACACTGGTTCGACACTGCCCAGGAGATCGCGTTGTTCCGCCGACAGGATGACAGGCGGCAGGCCGTGCCAGGGCAGATCGGCCAGAGCGGCGCGCACCGTGGCCAACGCGGCGTTGTCCGGCGGCAGCGGGTCAGCCTGTGCCGCGCGGGGCGGCACCCCGGCCACGTCGCCCTTGAGCCGCCGTTCCACGACCTTCAACGGGGGTGGCTCGAAGCCGACCCGCTGCACGTAGGACCGCGCGCTTTGCTGGAGGTCCTTGAGGATGTCCAGCGCCCGATGCTCCGGGGCCAGCGCGTCGTCGAGCTGCATCACGCGCAGGTGGCGCTCCGCCTCCCACATGGCACCGAGCGCGTCTCGCATCGTGCCTTTGGTCTCGTGGTCGAAAAACGTCGCCTTGTCCTGGGCGTCGTGCTGATCCACGAAGGGGGCCACCGCCTGCGCGGCGGAGAGAGGCCCCTCGGGCGCGGGACGGGCGTGGGCGTCGCGCTCCTCACTCGTCCCGCCCTCGCGGTCCTGTTCGACGTGTTCCTGCTGGAAACGCAAGGCCACGCTGGCAGCGGCCCGCGGCCCGGCCTTCTGCTCGGGCGGCGCGGCGCGGAGCGGGTCGAGTTGGACCTCGTTGTGGTCGCCGGTGCCTTCTTCCAAGTCTTCACCCAGGAACTGCCCGTAACGCAGCCGCAGGAGCTGCTGGTCGCCGCCGAGATCGTTCGCGCGCTGGCGCAGCTCGGTGTCGGCGATGTGGGGACGGTCGGCGATGAGTTTTTCCGTGTCGATGATGATCTGCCGCTCGCTGCGGAAATACTGGGGCACGAGATTGACGCCCGTCACGCCTTTGCCCACGCTCGGCGCGGTTTCCTCCGGACCTTTGAGCACGAGGAAACGGGTTTCCGAGCGGGTGCGGTTGGGCGTCGGCTGGCGGTTGTCGAGCACCTCGACGAAGAAGTACAGCTCGTCGCCCGGCTCCAGGCCCAGTGCGCCGAAATCCAGCGTGCGCCCGAGGCGGCGGCCGTGCGCCCCGGCTGGGTCGGGGGTGTTCGTGTCGAAGGGCAGCGTTTGTTCGTGGAATTTGACGGCTTCGCCCGAGCCCTTGGCCACGGTGGCGACGAGGTGCGCCTCGGTCACGCCGTAGTCGTCCCCGGCGGCGACCTCCACCTCCACGCGTGGCGCGGGTTGCCCGGCGGGCGGCGGTTCGATGACCGTGCGTGGCGGCTCGGGCCGGATGATCCGCACGGTGGGTGGCTGGTCCTTGATGACCTTGAGCGAGTACAGGTCGGGCGGGTTCCAGGCGCGGCCGTCCGGCAAGGTGGCAGCGAGGTGGTACAAGCTGGTTTCAGTGATCGTTCGGTGGGCGGCGAGTCCCTGGCTGCCGGGGGCGGGGACCAGCGGTAGGGTGTCAGCAACGGACTCGCCAAAGACGAGCCGGGCGTCGCGCACGGGTTGATCGAGCGTCACGGTCCAGGCAACGACCGAGCCCTCCTCGACCTCCACGCTGAGCCCCCCCACCTGCCGGGCGGGACGGCCGGTGTAGGCGGGTGGGGTGATAGCCAAGCTGCCGCCGGTGATCTTCGGCCACGCGAGGATCGGCGGGGCGGGGGAGGGGGCCGGGACTGGTCGGGCAGGGGCACCGGTCCCCTTGCGGGGAAGGGAAACGGCGGGATGATGCTGCACGTAGATCAGCGCCCCTGCCAAGAACGCGAGGCTCAGCAGCCAAGTCAGCAACGGGACAACGAGGAGACGGCGCGGAGGCTGTCCAAAGTCCGTCCGCACGGGCACGCCCGATTTTGGTGAATCAACCGCCGAATTGATCCTTTTAAGTTGCAGGCGTTCCAGGAGTGTCAGTTGTTCCGGCGCGCGCAACCACAGTCGGCTGCTTTCCTCCAGTTCGGGATGGACCCGGTCCAGATGCCGGACGACGCGGGTGGCATCGAGCGTCCACCAGCGGCTAATTGCCGACCGGATCGCCAGCATCGCCGCCAACGCCGCCAACGCCGTGCGCCCACCCGCGCCCGGCCATCGCAACGCCAAGGCTGCCACCAGGCAAACAACCCCGCCAGTGTAGCCGAGGTCACGCGCGAGGAGCGCCCAGCGCCAGCGGCGGACGAGTTGGTGGAGCCGTTGCGTGGTCATCGGGAAACAGCGGCGGTAGCTGGCACGGCGGCCGGAACGTTGACCGACCCGCGCGCGGGGCGTCGACTGAGGATGCGCTCGGCGACGAACAGGGCCGCCGCCACCAGCCAGAGCGGCCAGTGGAGGTCCACGGCATCCGGCGCGGCGGCCTGGGCCGGTGACCGGACAGGAACCGGCGCGGACAAAAGGGAAGGTAAATACTGCGATGGGTCAGCGAGACGCCGGTCGTGGGCGGGATCGGCGGGCGCGGTAGACGGTGCGGGGAGCAGCAGGTCGCGCAGGAACGCGGCGAGGGCGGACGTGTTGGGAAGGTCATTCCAGCCCGGGGCAAACCGGCTGTAGAATTTCCAGCGGCGGCCATGGGCGGACCGCGCGAGGGTCAGCAGCGGTTCGCCGTGGCTGTCGGTCCAGATTGTTTCGTCCGCCGGGGCCGGGGGCAGCGGCGCGGGGGTCCGCCGCCACAGGTGGACCGCCGAAGCGGAGAGAACCGCCGCGCCGGGAGTGCCGGGCGGCGCGGCGATCCAGCCTTCGACCGTGGCAGGCACGTCGTGCAGGCCGGTTCCGGCGTCGATGACGAGGTTCGGCGTGGCGTTGGCCAGGGCATCGGGGACCGGCGGCACGCCGAGCCAGAACACCCAGTCGGCGGCGGCAGGCGCGTCCGAACCATCGAGCGGGCGAACGGCGAGATCAAACCGTTTCCCCGTGACCGCCGCGACGGCGCGCACGGCGGCGGCGACGCTGCGGGCATCCTCCGCCCGGTCGCCAGCGTGCAGGATCAACACGCGAACCGCGCCCGGGGGCTCCACCCTTCACACCAAGGGCC
>CAXTVY010000332.1:0-3965 GCA_964247665.1 uncultured Chthoniobacterales bacterium
AAGGCAGGCCGCAAAGCAGAGGGGGACGCGTTCCTCCAGGAAGCCCGGGCCTTGCATGACGACGGTGCGGACGGCCCCCAGGCAACTTATGATCTGGCGGCCGTGCGTTGCCTGGAAGGGCATTCGGAGGAAGGGTTGGCACTGCTGCGCCGGTCAGTCGCGGCCGGTTGGCTGGATTACCGCTCGACCCTGCTCGACCCACGATTCGAGACGCTGCGGCAACGGGCGGATTTCACCGTGCTCATCGACAATCTGCGTGCCAAGGTCTCCGCCTTGCGCGCGGAAGCCCTCGCCCGTGTGCAGACCCCCTTGCGGATCGCGGATGATCCGGTGACGGTCCCACCGTAATCTGCCCCTTGAGTGCATGACTCCCGAAGCCGTCGAATCCCCCCTATCTCCCGCCTGGACACCCACCCCTAAATTCGCAGCCAGCACGAACGCCGCGTGGCTGATGCGGCAGACCGGGGCCGTCACCTACGAAGCGCTGCACCGCTGGTCAGTGGAGCACCGCGAAGCCTACTGGGCGCAGGCCATCCGGCGGCTGGACATCCGCTTCCAGCGGCCTTTCTCGCGCGTGCTGGATGTGGCGGCCGGGCGCTGGCTGCCGGACGCCGGGCTGAACATCGTCGAAAGCTGTTTCTCCGCGCCGCCGGATGCGGCCGCCGTCGTCTACCAGTCCGAGGGCGGCAGCGTCCAGACGATGACGGTCGCCGAACTGAGATCCCTGGTCGGCCGGGTCGCGGCGGGTCTGGCCGCGCGAGGTTTCCGGCCGGGCGACGCCCTGGGGGTGCTCATGCCCATGACCGTAGAAGCGGTGGGTATCTATCTGGGCATCATTCAGGCAGGCTGCGTCGTGGTGGGCATCGCGGATAGCTTCCAGCCAAAGGAAATCGACGTGCGCCTGCGGTTGGCCGGGGCAGTCGGGGTGTTCACGCAGGACGTGCTGCGACGCGGCGGCCGGGAACTCCCGCTCTACATGAACGTGCTCACCGCCGAGGGCCCCCCGGCCATCGTGCTGGCCGCAGGCGAGCGGCTCACCCTCCCCTTGCGCGATGGGGACTTGGCGTGGCACGACTTCTTGCCTGCCACCCCGACCTTCGAGGCCGCCGCGGGCGGACCGGCCGACGCGATCAATATCCTGTTTTCCTCCGGCACGACGGGTGAACCCAAGGCGATCCCGTGGACGCAGACGACGCCGATCAAATGCGCCGCCGACGCCCACTTTCATCAGGACGTGCGGCCCGGCGATGTGCTCGTCTGGCCGACGAACTTAGGATGGATGATGGGTCCGTGGCTGGTTTTCGCCAGCCTGCTCAACCAGGCTGCCCTCGGACTGTATGATGGCGCGCCGACGGGCCGTGGGTTTTGCGCGTTCGTGCGGGACGCGCGGGCCACTCTCCTGGGAGTCATCCCGAGCCTCGTGAAAACCTGGCGGCAGACAGATTGCTTGCGCGGCCTGGACTGGACCGGGCTGCGGGCGTTCAGCTCGACCGGCGAATGTTCCAGCGCGTCGGACATGCGCTGGCTGATGGCGCAGGCTGGTGGGCGGCCGGTCATCGAATACTGCGGCGGCACGGAAATCGGCGGCGGCTATCTCACCGGCACCTTGACCCGGCCCTGCATTCCCGGCACCTTCAACACGCCTGCGCTCGGGCTGGACTTCGTGATCCTCGACGAGGCAGGCCGCCCGGCAGACAACGGCGAGCTTTTCCTCGTACCGCCTTCCGTCGGGCTGTCGGAACGCCTCCTGCACCGGGACCACGCGGAGGTGTATTTCGCGGGGGTGCCGACAGGGCCAAACGGCGAAACGCTGCGGCGGCACGGCGACCAGATAGAGAAAATCGCGCCGGGCTACTGGCGCGGGCACGGACGCGCCGACGACACGATGAACCTCGGCGGCATCAAGGTCAGCTCCGCCGAGATCGAGCGCGTGCTGCAAGGCGTTCCTGGTGTTGCCGAAACGGCGGCTATCGCGGTGTCGCCCGGCGGCGGCCCGAGCCAGCTCGTCGTCTACGCGGTCTGCCCCGGGCTCAATGCCGCGACGCGCGGAGAACTGGCCGCCGCCATGCAGGGCGCGATCAAGCGCGACCTGAACCCGTTGTTCAAAATCCACGATGTCGTACTCGTCGCGGCGTTGCCCCGCACGGCGTCCAACAAGGTCATGCGCCGCGAGTTGCGCCAGCAATATCTTGCTGCGTTTTGAATCGCACGATCCTCATCGCCGGCGCGAGCGTGCGGCGAGATCATCGTTGACCAACACGATTCCTCAGGGAATTCAGCATTCTCACCGCGCAAGCCGGTTTGCCCATGACCGGGTGCTGGAACCGTGGCACCGTTGCGTGCGGGCAGGGACGGAACAGACGTGTTGCGAGTGACCGGGCGTGTATATTCTCTCTTGTATGGGCGACCCCTCCCCCCCTCCCCTCGGCCAGTTTTCCGTGGACGACCAGACGCTCGTCTACCTGCGGGCGCTCGGCACGCAGTACCCGAACATCGACGCCACGCTGGCCGCCATCGCCAGCCTGCGCGGGGCGCTCACGCTGCCCAAAGGCACGGTCCACGTCATCAGTGACGTGCACGGCGAGTTCAAGAAGCTCATCCACGTCATCAACAACGCTTCGGGCAGCCTGCGTCCGCTCGTGGAGAAAACTTTCGGCAAACGGCTCAGCGGCGGCGAGAAGCTCGACCTGCTGAACATGATTTACTACCCGCGCGAGACATATCCGTTGCTGGCGGAGCGGTTGCCGGATGTGACGGCGCGGCGGCACTTCCTGCGGCGGCAGACCCGGCTGGAAATCGAACTGTTGCGGCGGCTCTCGCGCCCGTACCGCCTGGAGACGGTCGAAAGGGTGTTCCCGCCCTTCTACCAGACGTTGCTGCGCGAATTGGTGTTCTCCACCTATCTCCAACGCAACGACGAGTACATCGACGGGATGCTCGATGAATTCGTCGAGCACGGCCAGGAGTTGCACTTCCTGCGGCTGCTGGCGCGGGTCATCCGCAACCTCCTGTTTTCCGAGTTGGTCGTGGCCGGGGACTTCGGCGACCGTGGTCCCCGGATCGACAAAGTCATCGACTTCGTCATGCGCCAGCCGAATGTGTCGATCACATGGGGCAACCACGACATGTCGTGGATGGGCGCGTGCCTCGGGCAGGAGGCGTGCATTGCCAATGTGTTACGCATGAGTCTGCGCTACCAACGCTTGTTTCAGTTGGAGATGGGTTACGGCATTCCTATCGCACCGCTCGAAAAGCTCGTGCGTGACGTGTACCACGACGATCGCGCAGAGTTCTTCCCGTGCCTCGGCAAGGGCATCCGAGATCCGCTGACGATGTCACGGATGCAGAAGGCGATGGCGGTTATGCAGTTCAAGCTCGAAAGCCAGACCATCGAACGCAACCCGGATTTCCACCTCGAACACCGCCGACTGCTGCACCGGGTGGACCCTGAGGAAGGTTCCATCGAAATCGAGGGCCGGGTGTACGCATTGCGCGACGGATACCTGCCGACCGTGGACTGGCGTGACCCCTACAAGCTCTCGGAGGACGAGGAGAGATGCCTGGCGCAATTACGGTTATCGTTCCTCCAAAGCCAAACGCTGTGGGAGCAGATGTCCTACCTGGAGCGCAAGGGCAGGATGCATCTCGTGCGCGACTACAACCTGATCTTCCACGGCTGTGTGCCAGTCAGCGAGCAGGGTGAATTCCTTCCGATGCGAGTGGATGGGGTCGAGTACTGCGGTAGGGCGCTGTACGATGTTCTCAACACGACGATCCACGCGGCGTTCCGCGAGCGGCAGCCATCACATCTCGACCTACTCTGGTACTTGTGGTGCGGACCGCTCTCCCCACTGTTTGGCAAGGATAAGATCGCCACTTTCGAGATGTACTTTGTCGCGGACAAAGAGACGCATCACGAAACCAAGAACCCTTACTTCAAGTTGATCAACGATAAGGGTTTCTGC
>CAXTVY010000333.1:0-3106 GCA_964247665.1 uncultured Chthoniobacterales bacterium
AAATTCCGTGCGAGTAATTGAATGTCTCCCACGCCACGGTCCCGTAGCGAGGGCACCACGACCACCTCGAAACTCAGCCGGTCAAGGAGATCCGCTTTGAACTCGCCGGCCGCCACCATTCTAGGCAGATCCGCGTTGGTGGCTCCGACCAGACGCACGTCCACGTGCACGCTCTCGCTGGCTCCCACCCGCTCGAAACTTCCGTATTCGACCACGCGCAAGATTTTTTCTTGCACGGGCATGGGCATCTGCCCGATCTCGTCCAGGAAGAGGGTTCCGCCGTGCGCCGCCTCGAACCGTCCGACCCGGCGGCGGGCTGCGCCAGTAAATGCGCCGACTTCGTGACCGAACAACTCGCTTTCCAGGACGGCGGGGGATAGCGCGGCACAATTTAACTGCACGAACGGACCACCCCAGCGCCGGGACAGAAAATGGAGGCGGGCAGCGGCGAGTTCCTTGCCGGTACCCCGCTCTCCGATCAGCAGAACCGGCCTTTGCACTTTGGCGGTACGGGCCAGCCGCTGCTGAAAATCTAGGAACACGTCTGACTTGCCCAAGGCATCGACCCGCGCGCCAGCAGGTTCAGCGTGTGACTCGGATGGAGCGGCAGCAAGGTTGGTCGATTTCACCATTTACCGGTTTTACTTACCAAACAAGCGGAAGGCAATCTTTGTGGAATCTAAATCTAAATTAATATAAGTCCTTCATTAAGAACAGTATAAAAGCTAACAAAAACGCCTTGGCACAACCGCTGCTAAAGCTAGCCACGTCCAGCAGGTGCGACACAACAACCACCGAACTGGCAGAACAAACCAACGTCAAACCAGCGCAACATGAAATTCAACGCTTCCACTTCCAACGCTTTTTCTTTCACCCCAGCGTCGTCCCTGATCAACGGGTGGGAAACCGAGACCGCCCGCCGTCCCCGCTATAAAATCCGTCCCTTCGCACTGGAAGAGGTTCGCCCCACGCTCGCCGAGCGCGATGATTTGGCCCGCAAGCAGGAGATCATCTGCGCCGCCATCCTCGCTCTCTGCCTGATCTTCACTCTGCTCCACTGCATGACCCAGCTTGGACCGCTGTGAAACACTTTTAAGCTCCACCGCACTCACTCCACTCCAAACCAACCGATCACCAAATATGAGCATTTTCAGCCGATTCCGCGATATCGTTAATTCCAACATCAACTCCATGCTTGACCAAGCCGAGGACCCCGAAAAACTGGTCCGTCTGATGATTCAGGAGATGGAAGACACCCTCATCGACCTCAAGGCGTCCTGCGCGGGGGCCATCGCTGCCCGCAAAAAGGTCGGCCGCAGCTTCGACGACTTGAGTTCGCGCGCTGCCAACTGGGAGAACAAGGCCAAACTGGCGATCCAGAAGGGCCGCGAGGAACTTGCCCGCGAGGCTTTGATGGAAAAGCGCCGCGTGAGCGAGGGCGTCACCTCCCTGGAAAAGGAAACAGGCCAACTCGACGAGGTCATCCGCAACTACCAGACTGACATCACCCAACTCGAGGAAAAGCTGACGGGCGCAAGGGAAAAGCAGCGCGTCCTGGTTCAGCGCCACATCCACGCGCAGCATAAGACGCGCGCACAGGAACAGATTCGCCGCTCCGAAACCAGCGATGCGCTCCTGCGCTACGAACAATTCGAAGCCCGGGTAGAGCGCATGGAAGCCGACGCCGAGCTGGTCAACTATGGACGCAAGCCCTCGTTGGAGGAACAATTTGCCCAGTTGGAACGGGACGAGGAAATCGAGAAGGAACTCGCCGCGTTGAAAGCCTCCGGCCAACAATCCAGCCCCCAGGCTTGAGCGTACCCGAGCCTCCCCAACCATCCGACATTCATCTAACAAGACCTAGAGAAACACGCAGCTTCGCCGTGGAGATGCCAGCGCGGCTGGCCCGGCTGCGAAATGGCGTGAGTTCTCCGACTGGCGGTGCTTTAATTGCAGGACCTTGTTTATGCCAATCCTCATCGCAGATTCCGATTTGAGCGAAGCGGTACCCATTGTGGCTATCGTGTTCACTTTCATCTGGCTGATCATCAGAGCGATCATGGCTCCCATCACCGAACGCAGCAAACGTCCACAAGCTGCCCCAGCCACGGGCGGGTTGACCGAGGACGAAATGATCATCCTCGAAAAGTTGCAGCGCACACTCACCCAGATGGAAAGCCGTGTGGAATCCCTGGAGACAATCCTGATTGAACAAACCCGCAGCAAGGAAAAATATGGCTCGAAACTCTGACCGCTTCCGCCGCCTCGGGCGCGACTGGACATCAAATGGGCGCTTCGGTGACTTTCGCCGCAGCCTCCACCGTGCCAACGATGGCAAGCTCTTGGGAGTATTCAAGGGCATCGCCGATTGCCGCGGCTATTGCGTCTTCTGGACGCGTGCCATCGGGGTGTTCGTCCTGATCATCCTGGCCGGGATGATGGGCGCGCATGGGCTCAAGGTCATCGTCCTAGTGTCAGGGTTTTTCTACCTGCTCGCGGCATTGCTGATGCAGCCGCCGCGTCAACCCGGGGTAATCGAGGCCCGGCCGGAGACAAGAAATGCGAGCGTCCCCCCACCCGTCCCGACGAATCGTCAGCCGTTCTATCCGCGTCCGCGCGTTGACTTGGCGCAATTGGATCGCCAATTGGACGGTCTGAACCGGCGGATCCAGCAGATGGAGACGATTGTGACCGACCGCGAGTACGAGTGGAACCGCCGCATGGAAAGCTGAATCGACGCGGTGGCCGACCCGTCCGCAACATCCGAGATCGATCCGTCCCGCCACTCCGAAGGCCCACTAGCCACCGGACGGCGGGGCGGTAGCGTTATCAAGTGGCTTGCCTTGGCCGCGCTCGCCGTGGGACTCGTGGGCTGTGCCGGAGACCGCGAGCATCAATTGGTCGTCAGCGTCCCCGAACAGCGGATGGTACTGCTCAAGAACGGGGTGCCCCTGGCGGTCTACCCGGTGTCCACGTCACGCTTTGCGCTCGGCGATGAACCCGGCAGATACGGCACGCCGTTGGGCAGGCTGGAAGTCGCCGAAAAGATCGGTGATGGCCTACCCGAAGGCGCGGTTTTGAAAAGCCGTCTACCCACGGGGGAAGT
>CAXTVY010000333.1:3116-3953 GCA_964247665.1 uncultured Chthoniobacterales bacterium
CCCCGAATGCGCCGGGCAGAGATCCCGTGGTGACGCGCATCCTCTGGCTACGCGGTTTGGATGCCGACAACCAAAACGCGCACGACCGGTTCATTTACATCCACGGCACCCCGGAAGAAATTCACCTTGGGCAACCCGCCAGCTTCGGCTGCGTACGGATGCGTTCGAAGGACATCATTGCGCTCTATGATGAGGTCGGCACTGGCGCACGGGTGTTCATTCTCAACGCGTCGCTCGCTGTTGCAACAGCGCCGATGCTCGCACCGGGCAGTTCCTTGCCACCCTACACTCCGTTACCCCGTTGAAAGGCTAAAAACCTACTGCGTGAGCGCGGTTCAGGAATGCATCGTGGCCGGCACATCAACCCAGCGCCCGTGCTCGCGGATCAGATCGGTCAGACGTTCGACGGCCTCGACCGCGGGGATGTTGAAGCGCACCGCCTGCTTGCCGACGTAGAGGTTGATCTTGTTCGGAGCCCCGCCGACGTAGCCAAAATCAGCGTCCGCCATCTCGCCCGGCCCATTGACGATGCAACCCATAATAGCGATTTTGACTCCCTTGAGATGACCGGTGGCCGCCCGAATCTTGGCGGTGGTTTCCTGGAGGTTGAACAGGGTGCGCGCACACGAAGGACAGGCGACGTAATCCGTCTTGAAGACCCGGGAGCCCGCCGCCTGGAGGATATTGTAGGTCAACCGTAGGCTCTGCCCGGGTTCTTTTTCGCCTTGGATGAGCACGGCGTCACCAATGCCGTCGCAGAGCAGCGCACCGATGTTTGTGGCGGCGATCAACAACGTGTGCAGAAAGTCGCTCTGCGGATCGGTCGAGGGGTGCAAC
>CAXTVY010000334.1:0-3952 GCA_964247665.1 uncultured Chthoniobacterales bacterium
CGATGATGCGCTTGCTCGTACGTCGGCTTTCATGTTAACCACACAGGTTCTAAGCGGGAGAAGCCGAGGCTTCATGCCCAAAAAGACTGATGACCATGGCCGCAAACAACATGATTTTTGAGTTTCTCATGGTGAATTGAACTCCGGTTGCCGGATCGACTTTTGCGAGCCGACGTGTTTTACTCTGATGGCGCATCGTCGCATTCCTATGTTTTGCCGCCCTCTTTTTCTCGCCGTCCTCCTTTTTGCGCAGGTGGCCCGGGCCGCGCCCCAGGCGACAAACGGTTCCGATGCCCCAGACCCGTCCTGGCCCTGCTTCAATGCCGCTCTGCCGCTCGATCAGCGCGTCGATGATCTCATCGGGCGGATGACCGTGAACGAGAAAATCAGCCAGTTGATGATGGCGAGCCCCGCCATCCCGCGGCTAGGCGTACTGGACTTCGATTGGTGGAGTGAGGCCCTGCACGGAGTGGCGCGGCGCGGCGCGGCCACGGTTTTCCCCCAGGCGATCGCACTGGCCGCGACGTGGAACCCCGATTTGCACCACGCCATCGCCCGGGTGATCGCAACGGAGGTCTGGGCCAAGAACAATCAGCGCGACCCGCAGACACCGGCTGAACGGGCGAAAGCAGGTGAGTTCAACCACCTGTCTCTTTGGTCGCCGAACATCAATATTTTCCGCGACCCGCGTTGGGGCCGGGGCCAGGAGACCTACGGCGAGGATCCATTCCTGACCAGCCGCTTCGGGATTGCCTTCGTCACGGGCCTCCAGGGGGAGGATCCGCGTTACCTGCAAACCATCGCCACCGTGAAGCACTTTGCCGTGCACAGCGGTCCGGAACCGTTGCGGCACCAATTCGATGCGGTGATCTCCGAGCGCGACTTGCACGAGACCTACCTGCCCGCGTTCGAGGCCTGTATTCGGGAGGGTCACGTCGCGGCTTTGATGAGCGCGTACAACGCGGTCGACGGCGCGCCCGCCCCGGCGAATCACCGGCTGCTGACAGAAATCCTGCGGGACGAGTGGGGCTTTCAGGGCGCGGTGGTCGGGGATGTCGACACGGTCTCGGACGTTTGGAAGAGCCACCACTATGCGAAGGACGCGGCGGAAGCTTCCGCGCAGGCGATCAAGGCGGGCAATGACCTGTGCAGCGGGAAAACGTATCAAGCACTGACCGAGTCGCTCCAGCGCGGGTTGGTCACGGAAGCGGACCTGACCCAAGCCCTGCATCGGCTCTACCGACTGCGGTTCCGCCTGGGGCAGTTCGATCCGCCGGAGCAGGTTCCCTTCACCAAGATTCCGTTCTCGGAGTTGGACTCACCCGCACATGAGCAGTTGGCGCTGGAGGCGTCGCGGCAAAGCCTGGTGCTGCTGAAGAACGACGGCACGCTGCCCTGGGACGCCAGAACAATCAAGAACCTCGCCATCCTCGGCCCGACCGGGCAAGATCAGGCCGCGCTGGTGGGAAACTACGCCGGCACTCCGGCGCGTCCGGTCAATCTGGTGGATGGCTTGCGCAAGAAGCTGGAGTCGATGGGCACCAAGGTCACCTACGAGCGGACGGTGCCCCTGGTGGAAGGCTATCACGTGACGGGTGATCCGATTCCGGCCTCCGCCTTCTTCACCGACCAGTCCATGAGCAAGCCGGGCCTGAGCCGCGCGATCTACGCGGATGGCGATTTCAAGACCCAGGCAGGAGCCCCCAGCACGGACGCCCAGCTCGAATTTTCCTGGAACGACGCCCAACCGGTGACCGGCATTCCGACCACCAGGGCGAACGTGCGCTGGACGGGATTTTTGGTGCCGTCGGCATCCGGCGACCACGTTGTAAGCGTCAGCACGAACGGCGCGTATGTTCTCAAGTTCGACGGTCGGACTCTCCTGGAAAACAAAGGGCCCAGAGGTCCGGTGGTGGCAAACAAGCTGGTAACCTTGCAGGCGGGGCACCCGTATCCCTTGACCCTTGACTACGCCCAGACAGGCGCGGACGGCAAAATCACGCTCGGCTGGGTGCCGCCGGGCGCCGGAAGTGCGCTGGAGCGCGGGCTGGAAGCGGCGAAACAGGCCGATCACATTATCCTGACCCTCGGCATCACTCCAGTTCTGGAAAGGGAGGAAAACAAGGTCGACGCGATCGGCTTTTCGGGTGGCGACCGCACCAGCATCCTTCTGCCCAAAAGTCAGCGCGACCTGATCGATAAAGTGGCCGCGCTGGGAAAGCCGTTTGTCGTGGTTCTCACCAACGGCTCGGCGCTGAGTTTCGATACGAGCAAGCCGAACGCAATTCTCGACGCCTGGTACTATGGAGAGCAAGGAGGCAACGCCGTCGCCGAGGCGCTGCTCGGCGACTATAATCCGGGCGGACGTTTACCGATTACCTTCTACCAGTCGGATGCCGATTTGCCGAGTTTCACCGACTACTCCATGGCCAATCGGACCTACCGCTATTTCAAGGGAAAGCCGCTCTATTCGTTCGGCCATGGGCTCAGTTACACGACCTTCAGCGAAAATCAGCTCGTTCTCTCAGCCGTCGAGGCGAAGCGCGGAGAGACGCTTAAACTCAGCGTGGCCGTCAAGAATACCGGCTCCCGCGCCGGTGACGATGTGGTGGAAGTTTATGCCCAAGCGGTGAAGCCGCCGGTCTCGATGCCGCAGCAATGGCTGGTCGGTTTCCAGCGGGTGAGCCTGACGCCGGGTGAAACGAAAACCGTCGCCATTCCGGTCCGGGTGGAGTCGCTGCGGCGTTATGATGAAACGCTGAAAAGCTGTGTCGTTGATCCAGGTGATTATGAGCTTCATGTCGGCCCGTCGTCGGATCACCTTTCAGCAACGGCGATCTTGAAAATTTCAAAGTAAATCGCAGAAACATCTTTGGTGCTGGAACAGGCACGACCAATCGTAAATTGTCAGATGATGGAGGGGCCAAGGGGTCAGTCAACAAATTTCGACTGCGGATGGTCGCGGGTTCAGTTTTGGTGACATGGCACGCAGCAATCGGCGGCAGGCCATTTTCACTGGGTGATCAGCCGCAGTTCGCTGCCGCCAACGGCAGTCCCGTGCCCCGCGAGTTGCATGACGACAAATTGGCCGACTCGAGGATGGACGAAAGGATAAGCTCTCAAAAGAGAATCGTTGTGCCACTGGATGTTTATCGTTTCATCCGGACCGCGCTTGGGGTTCACGTGAGGAATTACCGGGCCGTCACCGGGATCGGTGGCGAAAAACCACAGATTGATCGTCGTCGTGTGGTTTGCGCCGGGCGGAGAGGAAGGTGGTTGCGCGAAAGCCAGCCCGTTCGCCTTGACTGATTTGCCGTAGTCGGTCCAGATCACGGGAGCGTTCTCCTTGGGCGCGGCCATGTAGACGCCGCCTAGGTCAGCCGCCTTCCCGATAGAATTGGGCGAGAGATTGCCGTCAAACAAATGACTGGCCTCCCTGCCAGAGGTCTCGCTCGACACCAGCGTCTTGACGGGTGGAGGCACGAACTGGATGGGCAGAGGCGTCGCTGTGATCTTCACGGCCCCCCGCGTCCCGGGGAGGTCGGGGAAGCCCGCCTGCACCTGGTGCTCGCCTGCCGCCAGTTCGGCAAACGAAACCGTTTGCGAGGTCTCCCTGGACCCACTGACATCCACATGGGCGTAGCGCACCGTCTGGCCGTCCACCGCCAGGGGAATCGGCCACGAGGTGTAGCGCGGCCCCGAGGCATCGGCGTTGACGTAGGTCAACTTCACCGTGGGCTTGCCATTGCGGGCGGGTGCGGATTCGCAGCCAACCAGCTTGATCGACAGTGGAACCACCTTGCCATCAGCGATGTTGACTTCGCGCGGCATCACATTGAAGCCCTCGATCATGAGATGCGGTTCCGCTCCGGCCAACAGCGTGGTGCGGTAGCGCACGGTCACTTCGCGCTTCTCGTGGGTCGGGAGAGTGAGCCCGTTGTCGGTCCAGAAA
>CAXTVY010000335.1:0-3901 GCA_964247665.1 uncultured Chthoniobacterales bacterium
AGTCCACGGCTGGACTTCTTCAAGAGCCCTTAGAGTGACGAGGGCGAGGGCGGTGTTGACAGACCGGAAACTGTTGGCGGCGGGGGCCGAAAAAGGTAGACTGTGCCGCGTCTAGGATCCGCTGGTTAGCCCGGCGAGCCCGCGACCCGGCGGGTGGATCACTGCGGCCCGTTCGTGTTTCCCCCGTTTGGTTCCCCTGAAATTGTCTGCCATGGACAGCCCCTCCGTCCTTTCATCTCCCTTGCCGCCGCGCCTCCCCTGGTATCACTGGCGGCGGTGGGGATTCAATTTTCTGACGGTCTCGCTACTGGCGCATCTATTCTTCGGGGTGGGGGCCACTTGTCTGTACGTGCAGAGTTTGCAAGGAAAGCGCAAGCAAACCTTCGCCGCACAACGCGTCGGCGCGAATGCGCCCATGCAGGCGCTCGAACACAAGGTGCAGATGGCCAAGAAACAGCAGACGATGAGCGCGCCGGCGGCGCTCAAGCGCATCACCACCACGAGCGACCGGCAGGTGGCGCTGCCTGCGATGCCCGCGATGCCACCCCTGAGCGCGGCGGTTCTGCCGGTGACGATGGCGGGCATGGGAGGCACCAGCCTGGGCTTGAGCCTGGGTGGGGGGGGCGGCGGTGAGGGCGGCGGGAATGGCGGCGGCATGAACCTGTTCGGCTTCCGGGACGGTCACGGCAGTTCGCTCCGCGGCACCTTCTTCGACCTCAAGCAAACTCCCAGCCGTCAGCCGACCCCCATGACGGTCAAGGAGTACAAGGATGCCGTCGCACAGTTTCTACAGGGCGGCATGAACGACAACGCCATGTCGAATCGTTACTTCAGAGGACCGACCCCGCTTTTCGCCACCCAGATCTTCATCCCACGGATGAACGCTTCCGAAGGGCCAAAAGCGTTTAACCTGGAAGCTCTGGTGAAGCCCAAACTCTGGGTCGTGCACTACAAAGGCTCGGTGATCGCACCCGAAAGCGGCACCTTCCACTTCGTCGGCGTCTGCGATGACGTTCTCGTCGTCCGTTTCAACGGACGCAACGTGCTGGACTGCGGCAGCCTCCTCCCCACCGGGCGCGAACCGAACGTCTACTATGCGTTCGACGGATTGAAGTCGATGACAAAGGGCTGGTTCAAGGGTTGCGGCGAAGGGGATGCCGTCACCGTGGAGGCGGGACGGACCTACCCGCTCGACATCCTCATCGGCGAATGGCCGGGGGGCGAGTTCAAGGCATTCCTGCAGATGCGCAAGGAAGGGGTGGAATACAAGAAGGATTCCCACGGCAATCCCATCCTGCCTTTGTTCCGCGTGGCCGCCGGGGCAGTGTCAGTTCCGCCGGACACCGCGCCAGTGTTCGAGAAAGATGGTCCGATCTGGAAGACAGCCAACCCGTCCGACTTGCTATTGGACAACTAGGTTGGGCTGGCCGGTGGCTGAGAGGGGCCTATCCGCTGCCAGACGTGGGGCTTTGACCCGCGGCAGGCGGGAGCCGGGCGAAGGTTTTCCTGCTCGCAGAAAGCTGGCCGGAAAGATCGGTCGTCCAAATCGAGGGCTCGCCCGCCGATGCAGCCCGATCATTTTGCGTTGGCGGCAGCGGCAAAAAGCTCGTAGCGGCTGAACTTCACCTGCTCGGGCTTGGCACCATAGAAATCAAAGATCACGAGATCGTTCGGGCCGTCCTTGAGCCAGCATTCCGGCAGATACATCGGCACCTTCTGCGGGCATTCGCCGAGATTGTGGCCATTGAGCCACACGTGGCCCGCTTTCAATCCGTCAGTCAGCAGGCCCAACGTTTCCCGCATCCCCACCGGCGGATGATACGTGAAACTGTTCCGCCAGAACACGGGTTGCGCCGGTGCGGCGGCGTCGCCGGACAGCCACGGGGCGCGGCCGAGGAAGTTGGGCCAGTTCGTCACCCGTCCGACGACGGCGGTTTCGTCGAGGTTCTCCAATCCGCCGTGAAAATACCAGGTGTGATGGCTGAGCGGCGACGCGTGCCAGAGCAAAAGGGCCAGCGCCCCCTTGTCTTCCCCGAGCCGGCTCTGGACTTCCACCAGCACGGTGTTCTTACCGGCCACCAGCAGCGTGGACCCATCCACGGCCTGGGCATCGAGCAGCTTGCCGTTCACATATACGACCGTATGAGCCGGTTTACCGGCGGCACCGAAGACGGGCACCTCCAACAGGGAGTCCACCTGCGCGGGTGTTACGGTAAAGGTGCCGCGAAACCAGTTGTTCCCGCGGTCGGCGCGGATTTCTCCGGTCAGAGTCGCCGGATCGACCGCTTGCCAAGCGGAGTCGTCGTAATCTGGCTTGGCGATCTCCTCCGGGGCCGCGTCCCGCCTGGGCTGGTTCCAGTGCTTCCACGTCACCGGGAGGGGCGTGGACGCCTTCTCTTCAGAAACCCCGCTCCAAAGTCCGCGGGCGTTGCGTTTGCCGACCGGTCCCTGGTAGGTGGTTTTCGAGCGGGCACCGACTTTGGCGAGGATGGCAAGGGTGTTGTCACCGGCCCTGGCGTCCAGATGATCGAGGCTGGCGGGCTGCCCGTTCAGGAACGCGGCGAACGTGCCGGACGAACCGCCAAAGTGGAGCGAGACCGGTCCGGCGGCGTCGCGGTGCCAGACCGTGCGATACCAGCCGTAGCGATTTTGGAAGCCGTCGTAGCTTTCCATGGGCTGCGGGCCGGCGGACGCCAGCCAGCCTGGGCCGCCTGCGCCGCTGCTCCGTTCGGCGGCGGCGTCGCGCCACGACCAGGGCGCGAGCGTCGGCAAAGCCGGTGGCATAACGGCTGGCTGGTCGATCTGCGATTCACCGGTGGCGGCGTAGACCTTGGCGCGGCCCCCCTCGGGCGGGAACTCGACGCTCCCGTCCGCGAGGACAAACGAGGCCCCGGTATAGAGCCGGTCGTGCGCGAACCAGACCGAATTGGTCGTCTCGGTGTTCATGACCAGGAAGCGGGCGCGCCGCCCGTCGCCGGAATCGAGGTCCAGTTCCTTGACGGTGGCGTCGGCCGGGTAGGTGAAGTCGAGTTGCGTCGGAGCCGCGCCCGGGGCTTTGCGCTTGAGGGTCACCTCTCCTGACTCGCCGCCGGGTCCGTAGCAGACCCAGTAGTCAACGGCACCGACCGTTTTGCGCAGCAGCACGTTCGTGCAGATCGATTCGAAGGACGCGTTGGCGGTCCAGGGCAGATCGACGATGACCGTGCGGGGTTCGACGACTCCCACATGGAGGGTTCCCTGGTGGGGCAAAGTCAATCCGCCCACGGCGAGATGCGCTGCCAACACGGTGTTCGGGTCGGCGTTGGGCGCACGGTAGGCACCGGCTTCGGGCGCGATGGCGGCGACGGGTGCATCCTTCCTCTGGAAATGATCGACGAAAACGATGCTGCCGCCAGCGGGATTGGTGCGGGTGGTGACTCGAAGCTGGGGCACATCGCTCCTGGCGAAGCCCGGGTTGTCGTGGCTGCCGGTCAGGAGCGGCGCGAAGCTCTGCGCAAACTCGGCGGCGCGGCGCGCATGGAAGTAGAAGGGCCGCAACTGTCCGGCCTCGCCGATGGGGGCAGAGTAATCGTAGGTGGTTTCAAACGTGTCCCCGGAGTAGCCGAAGTTGGTGCCGCCGTGCGCCATGTAATAGTTGTACCCCGCGCCGCCGAAGGCGATTGCCTTCCACGAACCACGCGTTTTCTCGGCGAGGACACCAGGAGCCATCTCACCGTATTTGCCGATCCAGCCCGTCCAGAACTCGGTGCTGTACCACGGGCAAGGGGTGGGGGGGAATGGGCTCTCACCCGAGGGGTCATGGCTGTGGTGCAAGCCGGAGTTGAACATCGGAATTTCAATCCCGTTGGCCCGCGCTTGATCGTCGAGGTATTTAAGATACGGGTCGTCCACGTCCGTCCCC
>CAXTVY010000336.1:0-3900 GCA_964247665.1 uncultured Chthoniobacterales bacterium
CAGTGGGTGTTTCGGGCTGGGTCTCGTTCTCCGCCGAAGCCGTTTCCGCTTCCTCGGGAGTAACGACCTCCACGGTAGCATTGGCCGCCAGGAAGGCAAGGGTCTTGCCCAGCAGGATCTCTTCCTCCAATTGGCCGAGCGCCTCACGGTCCTGGAGGTTCTTGAGCAGTTTCTCGCGGCTCATGCCGTGGCGCGCGGACAGGTTGGTCAACCGGCCTTCCATCTCCTCGCGCGTGGCCTTGATGCCCTCCTTTTCCGCGATGCGGGTCAGGATAAACGCCCCCTTGAGCCGCTCACGCGCGGCCACGTCGGCGTTGGAGACGATGTCCGGCTCGTTCGTGCGGATTTCATCGTCGCTGACGCCGCGCTCCTGGTTCTGCTTGACGATGTCGTGCATGATGCGCTGGGTCTCCCCGCGCACAAACTCGGTCGGCAATTCGAAATCGGCCGACGACGTGAGGTGGTTGAGGATCTGGCGGCGCTTGGCGTCCTCGATCTGCGCGGTGCGCTCACTGCCGAGCTGCGTTTTGGCCAGTTCGCGCAGTTCCGCGAGCGTCTTGCCCGGGATCACCTTCTCCGCGAAGGCGTCGTCGAGTTCCGGCAACGCCTGCTGCTTGAGTTCGCGCACCTTGACGGTGTAATCGAGGGTCTTGGCCCGGAGCGATTCGATGGGGAAGTCCTCGGGCACGGTGAGGGGGAAATCGCGCGTTTCGCCGGGCGTCGCACCCACGAGCGCCTCGCTGAAACCGGGCAGGAGCGTCTGTGGCCCGAGCTTGATCCAGAAGTTCTCCTTGCCGCCGAGTTCCTTGGGCGCATCGGGCAGCGCCTCGCTGACAGGCTGGCCATCCAACCGGGCGGCGAAGTCAATCACGCTGAAATCGTCCATCTGGAGGCCACGACCCTCGATGTCATTAAAATCAGCCAAACGCTCGCGCAGGTTGTTGAGCGCGCCGTCGATGTCGGCGTCGGTGATCTCGGCGGGTGGCACCTTGACGGTCAGGCTCTGGTAAGGGGGCAGCTCGAATTCCGGAGCCGTGATGATGCGGGCCGTGAAGCGCAGGGTGTCATCCTGGCCTAATTCGACCTGGTTGGCGTTGCCCACGGAGAGAACGCGCAGCTTCTTTTCGGCGATGGCCTCGCGGGTGGCGCTGACGACGAGCTTACGCTGGAGTTCCTCCAAAATTTCCTTTTTGTAACGGGTCTCGACGAGGGTCTTGGGGGCCTTGCCAACGCGGTAGCCGGGCAGGCGGGCCTGACCCTGGAAATCCTTCACGATGCTCTGGCGCTCCACGGACACGCGGTCCGGGGGCAGTTCGACGCGCAGGTTGGTCACGCAGTTGGGGAGGGTTTCCAGTTCGATGTGCATGGCGATGGTCTTCTTCGGGCTCGGGTAAATCGTTTGAGGGCGCGTAATCTCTACCACGAAAAGGTAAAGTGAAATCCGAAAGTTAGGGAAAAATGGGCCGGGGTTGTGCGCACAGCCTCATATGATGGGAAAGTCAACGTGCTCGGTCGCATTTGCTCGGGCAGGGCTTCACAGGACGAATTTTGCCCTGCATCATTTGAAAGGCGAATTCCACAACTGGCATCGGCACCTCCGCCGTGAAAATCGCTGCCGCATTTTACAACGAGTCAATAGACTGCTTGCCTGAGAAGGGCATACGACCGGGCAATGATGCGCGCCCCTTCGCTCTCGATATACAGGCGGCTGCCCCGCTCAAAACCACCCCAGCAACTCCTCACCCGTCGCCTCCACCGGCCCGACAGCCACCAGCGCGCGGAACCCCTCCCCCAAAGACGCCCGCGCCGCCGCCTGCACATCCGCAGGCCGCACGGCCGCCAGCGCCGTTTCGGCTTCCTCCGGGCGCGCGATGCGTCCGTGGGACAGGATCGACTCCCCCAGCCACATCATCTGGTTGGTCGTGCTCTCCATACCAAGCCGGTGCTGGCCAATGAGGTAATCGCGCGCCTCACGCAGTTCCCGCGCATTCACCGGCTGCGTGCAGAGCCGGTCGGTCTCGCGGCGGATCAACCCCAGCGCGGCCTTCAGGTGCTTGGCGTCCAAGCCAACCGAGATCGTCAGCAGGCCCGTGTCGGCGTAGGTTGTCATCTCACTCTGCACCGAATAACACAGGCCCCGGCGCTCGCGCAGGCTCTGAAACAGGCGGCTGTCCATCTTCTCGCCTAGCAGGGCATTGAGCACGCGCAACGCGAACCGCGCCGGATCGTGCCGCCCCACGGACCGGAATCCTAGCACGAGCTGCACCTGCTCGTTGTCCTGCTGGTGCACCACGGCGCGCCCTCCCTCCCCGGCTGCTCCGGCGGTGGGTTTCCACGTCTTGAACCGCGGCGCGGGTCCGGCGGGCAGTTCCGCCAGCAGCGGCGCGACATGTGCCAGCACGTCCGCGTGGCTCACCCGGCCCGCCACGGCCAGCACGGTCGCGCGTGCGTGGTAGCCCGTGCGCCAAAATGAGAGGAGATCATCCCGGCGCAGGGCCGCGAGGGATGCCAGCGTCCCGGCCAGCGGCCGGCCCAACGGATGCCGGGGCCAGACGGCGGCGGCCAGGAGTTCCTCGGCCACCTGCGCGGGTTGGTCCTGGTACATGAGAATTTCCTCGCGGATGACCCCGCGCTCGCGCTCGACCTCGGCGGCGGGCAGGCGGGAGTGCGCGTAGATGTCTCCCAGCACGTCGCCCAACTGCCGCAACCGCCCCGCCTCGGCCTTGGCGTAGTAGCAGGTGTGATCCTCCGCCGTGAACGCTTCCAGGTAGCCGCCGATCCCTTCGACCTCGCCGCTGATTCGCCGGGCCGACCGCCGCTTGGTGCCTTTGAACAGCAGGTGTTCGAGAAAGTGCGCCGCGCCGTTGAGCCGGGCGCTTTCGTGGCGGCTGCCGACCGCCGCCCACAGCCCCACGCAGACGCTGGCCATGTGGGGCATCTCGGCTGTGGCCACGCGCAGGCCATTAGGCAGGGTGGTCAGGTGGTACATCCGGGGAAGGGCGTGCGGCGAGAGGGTGCGATGTGATGCAGGATGCAAGATACAGGGTACAAGATGAACGAGGCCAAGGCAGGGAAACCGTATGGCATATTGTCTTATCCTGCATCTTGCATCCTGCATCCTGCATCGGCGCGCAACGCCAGTAGGTGCCGCGCGAGTTCGAGGTCCGGCGGATACGTGATCTTGAGGTTGAAATCGCCGCTGTTGAGCAGGGCCACGGGCGCGCCGATCCCCTCCAAGGCGCTGGTTTCGTCGGTGACGGTTTCCCCGGCGTCGATCACCGTCTGGTAGGCACGTAGCAACAGGGGCAGGGCAAAAATCTGCGGGGTTTGCACGGCCCAGAGGTTCGCGCGGTCCACCCCGCCGCAGATGCGCCGGTCGGCGTCGGCGCGCTTGAGCGTGTCGCTGACCGGGGCCGCGCAGCACGCCGCCCCCGCCTCCCGCGCCAGACCCAGGCAGCGCGCGATCATGTCTGGCGTGATCAGCGGACGCGCCCCGTCGTGCACCGCCACGAAGGCTGCGTCGTCTTCCTCCTTGCGTTCGGCCGCCACGGTTTGCAGGCCGTTCCACACGGAAAGATGCCGCTGCGCGCCGCCGGGCAAGATCGCGCGCAGCTTCGTCCAGTTCCATCGTTGGGCCATTTCACGAAATAGCACTTCCCTCTCGGGCCGGGTCACCAGCACGATGCCATCCACCGCCTCAGACGCCTGGAACGCCGCCACGCTCCACGCCACGACCGGCCGACCGGCGAGGTCCGCGAAAAGCTTGTCGAAACCCATCCGCTGGCTGCTTCCGGCGGCGACGATGATGGCGGTCAGCATCAAAGGCGGAAGGCGGATGTTCACGCCAGCCGGCGCTGGACTTCCTGGCTGAGCGTCTTGCCGTCCGCCCGGCCCGCGACC
>CAXTVY010000337.1:0-3815 GCA_964247665.1 uncultured Chthoniobacterales bacterium
TGGCGCAACTCCGTGCGTTGGGGCCACCGCCCTACAAGACCGTGAAGGATCAGGCACGTGCGGCCGAACTGATCATGAAGCTGATTCCGCGGGTGGCGCACCAGATCAGTTCCCTGCAACTGTCGCTGCTGGCGCTCCAATCGCGGTATTACCCGCTGCCCGAAGTGCTGCACGCCAACGCCAGCTACCATTTCTCGCGCGAAATCCTCGATCCCCAGTTGCATCCCTACCATCTGCGCGAGCAGGTGCCGGAGGTCGATGTGCCCGTTTACTTCTTCGTTGGACGCGGAGATGTCATGTTCGGCGTCTCGCTCCAACGGGAATATTTCCGTCGGCTGATTGCCCCGAAGGGCAAGCAATTCGTCCTGTTCAACGACTCGACCCACTGGCCGCACCTGGAGCAACCCGCCGAGTTCCTGGCCGCGATGCGGCGGGTGCGGGCGCAAACCTTCCCGCCACAGGCAGCCGACTGAAGCTCAGGCCACCGGGCCCAGCATACCCGCGCGCAACCCTGCGGCATGGTGACGACCGGGGCGCGGGACGCTGGCATCGAATCACTCATCGGCAGGACGAAACCTCGCAATAATCTATCCATTTAACGATCTCCGTCGTACACCATGCTGATGGACATGGCACCACTTCCTCCTTCGTCCCAGCACGACGTGTCACGGGCACCCATTCCAGATTCGCTGCTGGCATTGGCACCCAGGCATCTGCCCAACCACCGCCAGGAGCGCTACCAGGGCGACGATGTCTGCGTCTCCCTGGATCAAATGGCCGAGCGCGATCAGGCCCTGGTGCGGGACCTCTACCGGGTCCTCACCGACCTGCTTTTCGCCATCGCCGATCCGTCCACGGATGATGCGGGGAAATGGCGGGATGTGGACCTCTGGCTGCAAAAGCACCAGTTGGCAACGCTCATCGAGGAACTGCGTCAACTTGGCCGGGCGTCGTATGCGCGGACATCGAACGAGGAACTCGCCAAGGCCGTGCACGACATCCGCGGGGGGGCTCTGAGCGCGCTGCTCGGCCGTCTGCAATTGCTCGGCTACCTGCCGCGTGACGAAAATCGGCTCAAGACGCTTTTCATCCTGGTGCGGGATCATCTCAAGATCATGCGCAACGCGCTGACCGGTCTGGATGATCCGCGCCGCAACGCCGACCGCAAGCCCAAGAGCCATGACATGAAGCTCATTCTGGACAAATGGCACGACTCCGTCGTTGAATCGAAATGGCAGAATCGGCCGGTCCGGATGAGCGTGGACTGCCGCCACGAGGGGGCCATGAGTGAGTGTTGCATGGAAAGCGCTGCCCTGGATCGCATTTTCTATAATCTGGCCAACAACGCGTGTCGGCATGTGGTGGGCGAGCGCATCGACATGGTCATCTTTCCCATCCCCGAGCCGCCCGGGGAGTGCCTCCGTTTCGTGCTCTCCAACGAGGTTGGTGAGGAGGATGCGGCCTACCTGAATTCTCTGCGGCCAACCGAGGGGAAGGACAGCGCCGGCAAGGACGGCGGACCGAGCCTGCTGGCGCTGTTCACGCCCGCGGTTTCTTCCACGGGATCAGGTTTTGGCCTGACGGTAGTCGCCGATTTCGTCGTCGGAGCCTTCGGATTGCGCGATACCAAAGTGGCATTGCGCGAGGGCTACGTTGGCGCGATCCTCGACGGCCGCACCTTCCGCGTCTGGTTTCACTGGCCAATCGCCAGCAATGAGCTTCCGCAGAAGTCGGACGACTTTCATCGGCCGGACCAGAGCTTGAGCGAACCCGAAAATTAGCGCCTGGCAAGCGGCACATGCTTCCACGGCGCGGTGGACCTCTCGCGCCGGGCCGATCTCCTTGGTAGGCGAACGAACGCGCCGTTGGTCGCCCTTACTTCACGCCGAACCGGGCAAGCTCGGCTTCAGCCGCTTCCACGGAATCCGAAGCATGGATGGCGTTGACCATCACGTCCGTACCGAAATCCGCCCGGATGGTGCCCGGGGCCGCTTTGGCCGGGTCGGTGACTCCCGCGAGGGTGCGGACGTTGGCCACGGCTCCATCTCCAGCTACCGCCAGCGCGAGCACCGGGCCGGAATGCATGAACTCCTCGACTTCCGGGTAAAACGGCTTTTCGACGATGTGTGCGTAGTGCTCGGCCAAGGTGCGTTGATCGAGCGTGAACATCCGGCAGCCCGTGATGGCGAGGCCCGCCCGTTCGAGGCGGTCGATGATGGCCCCGATGTGATGAGCACGCATCGCGTCGGGTTTGATGAGGACACAGGTAGTTTCCATAAAAGATGGTTTGAGGGCGGCACTGTGTCGGTGATTTCGCCGGAGCGCAACAGCCGAATCCCGGCCCGGGCCCGACTCCGTGCGGCGGCCGGACTGGTGGCCGGGGCATCCTCCCACAACGCCCACGGCGCGCCTGCCCCGCCCGCCTGTCCCCGGCAATCACCGGCTGCGCAGAAGCTCTTCTTCCAAACGGCGCATCCGCTTCTCGGCCTTCCAATCGTTCACCACGAAAAACGCGTGGATCACGCCGGGTAGCCATCCGAGCAACGTGAGCAGCAGACTCACCGCGAATGCTCCAATCCTACCCGTCAGGAGCACGGCCAGCGGCGGAAGCAGGATACAGAGCAGGTATAGCATGGGGGTGACGATGACCCTGCAATGGCGAGCGCGCAAGTTGCGAGGCTTGCACGATCAGGATGGCGCTTGGTGGCTGCGAGAATTGTCTCTCGCCACTGGCGCGCAAAACGTTCTCGTCTCCTGGTCGAAGTGGTAGCGTGCGCCGCAATGCAGGCAAACGGCGTCCACGTCACGCACCAGGCGGAACCGGTAGCCGGGGTGCTCGCGGTGCAATTTTGCGACGAATTCCGCCCACTCGGCGTCGGCACGGTCGAGCGCCGCCTGCCCGAGCACCTGACCGCAACCCACACAGACAAAGCACGCCGCCGCCAGGCGCTTCCGACGCAAATCGCGCGCGTGCAGCACCGCTGCCAGCGGCAGAATGACCGGCAGGAAGAGGGTCAGGACGATCAGGCCGAGCAGGACCCCCGTGCCTTGCACGACGGCGTTGCGGCGCAGCCGTCTCGCCAGCCTGCGCCGCCACCTGCGAAAACGCTGGCTATTGCCTTTCATCGCTCGGAGGCTCGTGGCGTTTGTCCGTCGGCTCACTTACCCGTCGGCCGCGTCGCGGAACACGGTCGGCACGAAGGCGCGGTCGCTCGCCTCGGCGGCGGCCAAGGCGATCTGAAAGCGCAAGGTGTCGAGTGCGACCGGGTTCTGGTAGTCGATTAATGAACTGGCCAGCGCTTCGGCGGTGGGCACGCCCCGCGTCTTGATCGTGCGATAGATTTTCAGCGCCAGGGCTTCGGCCGCACCGGGGGTTAACAGGGTGGGCATCCGCTCGTGGTTCAACGTCAATTCCTGCTCGCCCAGGTCAATCCCCCGCCGGTGGCACAGCGCCCGCAGGAGCGCGAAACTTTCCTCCGGCGTCGCGGTGGGAAACAGCGGCAGTTTCACGTCCACGCGGCCAGGCCGTTTCAGGTCAACCTCGATCAAATCCGGCCGGCTCGACGCCAGCACCCAGACGATGCGTCCACGGTTCGTGGGCTCGCTCATTTCCTTGGCGAACATGGAGTACACCCGCCCGCCCAACCCGCCGTCGTTGCCCTGGGCATCACGCTTGCCGAGCGCCTGGTCAGCCTCGTCGATGAACACGTAGCAACGGTCCAGGCCGTGGAGCAGGCGGAATATTTTCTCCAGGTTGCCTTCCGTGCTGCCGACCCACTTGTCGCGGAAGTTCTTGATCTTGACCACCGGGATGC
>CAXTVY010000338.1:0-3769 GCA_964247665.1 uncultured Chthoniobacterales bacterium
CGGTGGCGGTGGCCGTGAGCTGCTACCCGGTGATCTTCGGCGGTAAAAGTTTTGCCTCACCCAACTTTGCCCAGGGCACCTACCAGCTTTACGACCGGTTCCCGACCTTGCCCGGGACGCCCGACGCGCTGCTGGCGAACAGCCGCGGTGCCGATGTCGGCGCGATGGCGTGGCAGGCTGCCCCCGCCGCCGTGGTCGAAAGCCGCGCCCTGTTCCACGACCACGAGGTGCCGCTGTGGAATCGCTACGATCTCGGTGGCGTCCCACTGCTGGGTCAGGGGCAGTCGATGCTCGGCGACCCGCTGCACTGGCTGGTGCTTCTCGGCGGGGGCCGGGCCGGGGCGTGGGACCTCAAGTTCATCCTGGCCAAGTGGCTTTTCGCGGCGGGCGTGGGGCTGCTCGTGCTGGCGGCGACCGCCAGCCTGCCCGCGGCGTTGCTGCTGAGCGCCTCGGCGGCGTTCATCGGATTTTTTGCCTACCGGCTCAATCACCCCGCTTACTTCAGCCTGTGCTATGCGCCGTGGATCCTGCTGGCCTGGATGGAGATCGTGCGTGCCGCCACCTGGCGGCGGGTGGTCCCCTGGGCGGGGGCGTTGCTCCTGGCGAACTGGGCCGAACTGGGCAGCGGCAGCGTCCCGGATGCGTTCGCGCAGGTGCTCTACCTCAACGCAAGCGGTGGGCTGCTCTTGCTCCTGTCCCGGGACTCGATCCAGCTTCGCGTGCGTCGGCTTTTCGGCCTGGCGGTGGTGGCGGTGATTTTTCTCCTGCTTGCCCTGCCTTTGCTGGCCGCGTTTTTCTATCTGCTGGCGCACGCCGTCGTTCCCGTGGCTGCCGGGCCGCCCGGCCAGCTCCCGCCGGGCCTGTTCATCGGCCTGTTCGACGACATTTTCTACCGGCAGGCCACGTCGCAGGAGAGCGTCCTCGGTCCGTCCACGAACCTGCTCGTCCTCGCGGGCGTGCTGCTGGCGCTGAGCCGGTTCAAGCATCTGCTGGGCAACCGCGTGTTCGTCGGCGTGGGGCTCGGTGCGCTGGTGCCGCTGGCGGCGGTCTTCGGGTTGGGCCTGCCGGGGGTCTTCGCCAAGCTGCCTTTTGCGGGTGGCACCCCCCAGCCTCACACGGCGTACTCGGGCGTGCTCGTCATCCATCTTTTCGTGCTCGCGGGGTTTGGCTGGCAGCAGGGTTTGCGGTTGGCCCCGCGCGGACGCTGGTACGGCGACTGGTTCGTGGCCGTCCTCGGTGGGCTCGGGCTGGTGATCGTCTTCGCCGTGTCCCTGGCGGCCCCGCTGGCGGCGGGCAGCCTCGGCCCCATGCCGGTCAACGACTCCGGGGAATGGAGTTCATTTTTCTACGGGTATGCGCCGCTGGCGCTCGGGGCGGCGGCGTTGGTGCCCATTCTCTTGCGCCGGGTTCGTTTCCGTGGCCCGACCGTGTCCACCGTCCTGTTGCTGGCCGCCTGTCTGTTCCTCGTCCACTGGCGGCAGGGCATCCAGCTCGGCCGGACGTTCGCGCGGTATACGCCTGTCCTGCCTGACCGGCTCGATCTGCTGGCCACGTCCAGGGCGCTGGACTTCGTGCAGGCCGACCACGAGAGCCCATTCCGCGGGGTGGGCCTGGGGGCCAACCTCATGCCGGGTTACAACGCCGTTGCCCGGGTGGAAGGTTTCGAGGGCCCCGAAACCCTCGTCAGCCCCTACGTCGCCGATTTGCAGGCCGGCGGCCTGCGGATGGTTTCAGCGCGGCTCCACGACGCCCTGGACAAGACCCGCCTCTCCCTGGCCAAGCGGTTCTACAATCTCTACAACGTCCGCTACTACCTGACCCAGCCGGGTGACAGTCTCGCCAGCGTGCCCGGGCTGCGTCTGATCGGCCGGCTGGACCTCGACGTGTACCGCAACGAGGAAGCGTGGCCGCGCGCCTTCTTCGTGGACCGCCTCCAGTCGTATGAGGGCGTGGACAAATTCCTCCATTTGGTGCGCGAGGGCGATGGCCAGCCTTTTGCCGCCATCGATGTCGGTGAGTTCCGCCAGTTCCCGGCGCTGGCCGGCCGCCTCGCCGAAACGCCCGCCGGGCGCACGGTGGTCCCCGCCACGCACTACCGGCTCACGAGCCGCCGGACGGCCTTCGACGTGGACGCGCCCCGGGCCGGGGTGATCGTGCTGACCGAGGCATTCTACGAGGACACGGTCTCCGCCCGGGTCAACGGGGCGGCGGCACGGGTGTTCCGCGTCAACCACGCCTTCTGCGGTGTCGTGGTGGACCGGCCGGGCCCCTGCCGCGTCACGCTCGTTTACGGGTCGCCGCACCTCGGCCTCTCGCTGTGTGCATCGGCTCTCGGTCTGGCCGGGCTCGCCGCCGTGTGGCGGCTGCGCCGCGTGCTGCCGGCCGCGCCTGCGCCTGCTCCGCTGGAACCAGCCGCATGAACCCGACCCGCGAACGGGCCTTGCCGCCCGCGCCGACCCGCCGCTGGCTCTTTCTGGGGTCGCTGGGCGCGTGCCTGCTCGCGCTGGCCGTGCTCGATGCGGCGTGGTGGGTGACCGCCGCGCCGCCGTCCACGGGAGCGTTGCGCCTGGAACTGCGTACGACCGTCAACACCCGGGTACGGGTCCGGTTCGACACGGGCCAGGGCTTTCTCGAAGACGGGAGCGTCACCCGGCCGCTCTCCCACTCCCTGGTCTTCCACGCACTCTATTTTCCGCTGCCCGCCGCGCCGATCCGGTCGGTGCGCGTCGATCCACTTGACGCGCCCGGCGAGGCGACGCTGCGTTCCGTGACCCTGTCGCGCGTGAGCCCGCGCGTGCCGGTGCGGAACTTTCCGCTGGAAAGCGTGCAGGCCCTGGACGGCGACACGCAGGTCAGCCGCGTCCCGGACGGGTTGCTGGTGATCCACGGCCCCGGGGCCGCCGTCCCGGCGCTCCGGATTACCTCGATTGAACCGCCCATCTTGTCCGCATCCGGCGGTCACGACGGCGCGGTCCGCCTCGTGGCCGCCGATGCGCTGCTTTTCCTGTTCGCCGCCGTGATTGCGTTCACGGCGTGCTTCGGCTGGCCGGGGCAGCGGCACGTCCTCCTGGCGCGCTGGCTGCCGGACGGCTGGACCGCCCTGCTCTGCGTCCTGCCGCTGGTGGGCGCGGCCTTGTACTACGCTGCCGCGCAACGCGAATCCTACTACCTGGAGGCCATGGTGACGAGCGACCGCCCCGTGATCATGCAGGCTTACTTCGATGGTGGCGAAGGCTTCCTGGAGGAGAACTCTACCCGCGTCCGGGTCGCTGCGGGTGCGACGCCGCTCGCCGTGCGTTTCCCGATCACGGTGGACCGGATCGTGGGCCTGCGCTTCGATCCCTCGGAGGAACCGGCGACGGTGCGCGTCACGTCGATGATCGTGCGTTCCCGGGCCGAGCAATGGCTGCGCCGCCCGGCCGCCCACGAGTTCGACCTGCGCGACATGGCGGTGTACCGGCAGATCGAAAGTCTGCGGGTGGAGGACGGCGGGAACGCGGTCGTTTTGATCATGGGCGCGGAGGCCAAGGACCCCGTGACGACGTTTGATCTGCCCGGCCCGGTCCCGCTGGGCGCGAACTGGTTTTACGTGGCCGGCCGCACGGCGATTTTCGCGCTGGGCTGGCTCGCGTTCTGGGTGGCGGCGGCGGAAGCGGCGCGCCGCGTCCCGGAAACGGCGTGGGCCCGGTTGCTGGCCCGCGCGCGGGGAATGTGGCGGCGGGTCTCGCCCGCGCAGGCCGTCTGGCTCGTGGCGGCGGCGAGCGGCGTG
>CAXTVY010000339.1:0-3736 GCA_964247665.1 uncultured Chthoniobacterales bacterium
TCTTGGTGAAGCTCGACATGTCGGTGGCGATCACGCCCGGCGCGACCGCGTTCACTCGCACCCCGCGCGGCCCCAGGAAAGACGCCCAGTGTTTGACGAGCGTGTCCAGAGCACCCTTGGTGGCCGCATAAGCGGGCAGCGACGGCGCGCCGGGTTGCCCCGGATTGCCCGGCACCGCGCGCGCTGCCAGCGAGGAAACCACCACGATGCTCGCGCCCTCGGTCAGCAGCGGCAGCAACTCCTGCACGAGGAAAAACGGCGCGCGCACGTTCGTGGCGAAGAGTTCGTCGAACTTCTCGACCGTGTGATCCTCCATGGGAGCGGCGAAGGAGATCCCCGCGTTGGCCACGAGGATGTCGAGCCGCCCGCCCGCCGTGGCGCGCACCTGCTCCGCCAGTTGGTGGGGACCGTCGGGGAGTGCAAGGTCGGCCTGCACCGCTTCGGCTTGTCCGCCCGCGGCACAAATCTCGGTGACAAGCGACTCCGCGTCCGCCGTTGCTCGCCCGTAGTGGACCAGGACGCGGGCATCCGCGCGGGCGAGCGCGCGAGCGGTGGCGCGGCCAATCCCGCGTGATGCGCCCGTGACGAGGGCAGTTTGATTTGAGAAGTTAAACATAGGGTGAGTGTTCTTGTTTTGAAGGAGGGGGCGACGATTTAGAGTTCACCGGTGATGAACTGGGCAGCACCGTGGCCGAAGCTCCAGTCCGCGTCGGTGTTCGTCACCAAGGAGACGACCACGTCATCCGGTTTGATTTGACAACTTTGTTCGAGTTCGCGGCAGAGTTCCCGGTAGAAGGTTAGCTTCTCTTCCTGGCGGCGCGGCCGGGTGGTCACGGTGACGATAACCACCTGGTTCGTGCGCGGAATACCGAGTCCCGTGTCCTCCACGATCAGGTGAGAGGCCGGATGCTCGCAATAAACCTGGTAGCGGTCGCGCGGCGGCACCTGGAAGGCCGTCAGCACCGCGCGGTGCGCCGCGTCAAGCAGGCGCGCGATCTTCTCTTGGCTGCGGCCTTTAATTGCATCGAATCTGACCAGTGGCATTACTCGTGAGTGGGTTTGACTAATCGTGGTCGTTGATCCCGTCCACCAGCAGGACGCGGTATTTTGCCCCTTTGAAACGGTGTTCGCGCACGGTCCGGTAGGCGGGACTGTCGTACCATGCCCGGGCCGTCTCGAAGCTGGGAAACTCGAAGATGGCCACGCTTTCGGCGTCCGCGCCTTCCAGCGCCTGGTGCCGCCCGCGGAAAGCCAGCGCTTTGCTGGAGTGACCCTCCGTGGTGGCAGCAACCTGCTGCGCATAAGTTGCCAGCTCGGAGGGGTCCAGCGTCGCTTCCCGGATGAAGACGAGATAAGCACTCATTTGGAACCCTCTCTGCCGGCTTTTTGCTCAGGCGTTGGTGCCGCCGTCCACGGTCAGGTTCGTGCCCGTGATGTAGGACGACTCGGGGCTGGCGACGAAGGCGACCAGCGCGGCCACCTCTTCCACCTTGCCATAGCGCCCCAGCGCCGTGACGGCGGTTTGCGGGCTGGCCCAGTCACCCGAGGCCGGGTTCAGATCCGTGTCGATGGGGCCGGGCTGCACATTGTTGACCGTGATGCCCCGCGACCCAACTTCCCGCGACAGCCCTTGGGCGAACATCTTGACGGCTCCCTTCGTGGCCGAGTAGGCCGCGAGGCCGGGCGTCAACATACGTTCACCGACGCACGAGCCGATCATGATGATGCGTCCGCCGCTTGGCAGGTGCTTGAGCGCGGCCTGGGTGGCGAAGAACATGCCGCGCACGTTGATGTCCAACACGCGGTCGAGTTCCTCGATGGTCGTCTCTTCAAACGGCTTCGGAATGGCCGTCCCGGCGTTGTTCACCAGAATGTCCAGGCCGCCGAAAGCCGCGACCGTTTTTTCGACGGCGGCCTTGACCGCTTGGGCGTCGGTGGCGTCCGCCTGGATCGCGATGGCCTTGCCACCGGCCCCTTCGACCTCCTTGACGACCGAGGCAGCGGCGTCCGCGCCTTTCGTGTAAGTGATGGCGACGTGTGCGCCGTCCGCCGCGAGGCGTTTGGCAATGGCGGCACCGATTCCACGGGACCCGCCGGTGACGAGGGCGACTTTGTTGCTGAGTTTAGACATATGTTAGTTTTCTGTGTGGTGTTTTCGCAGGTAGGGTTGGATGGTTCGTCGGAGCGGGTCAGGAAGCAATGTCGTTGGTCAGAACGATCCGATAGCGTGCTTTGCCAGCGCGGAGATGTTCGAGTGCCTCGTTGACCTTCGACATCGGGAAAGTTTCGATGATCGGTGCCACGGAATGACGTGCGCTAAACTCCAGCATGGCGCTGATTGCCGTGGGACTGCCGGTGGGCGAGCCGGAAACCTCCTTCGATCCCATGATCAAACCGAAGGCTGGCACTTCCATCGGCGGCAGGATGGCACCGACCACGTGAAGACGGCCTTTTGGTGCCAACGTGCCGAGTAATCCGGGCACATCCAGCGGGACGTTGATCGTGGAGATGATCAGGTCGAGGCTGCGGGTGATAGCCTTCAGGACACCATCGTGTTTCGTGTTGTGGACGTGGTGGGCACCGAGCTGGCGCGCCTCCGCTTCCTTGCTGTCGCTGGTGGTAAAGGCATGGACCTCGCAGCCCCACTTGTTGGCGAATTGCAGCGCCATGTGACCCAGGCCGCCGATGCCGATGATCCCTACCCGGGCGGTCGGGGAAATTCGATGTTCGAGGAGCGGCGCAAACACGGTCACCCCGCCGCAAAGCAGCGGACCGGTCTTTTCCATGTCCAAGCCGTCGGGCAGCGGCCGGGCCCACGTCCACTGCACGCGCAGACGATCCGCGAAGCCGCCGTACCGGCCGACGACCGTGCCCTGCACGTTGGCACACAGGTTGTGATCGCCGGAAAGGCACTCGTGGCAGGAGAGGCAGCTAGATGCCGACCAACCCACCCCGACGCGCTGGCCGATTTTGAGACCTTTGGCCTCGTGCCCCAGGGCGACGACGGTGCCGACCGCTTCGTGGCCGGGCACGAATGGGAACCTGGACATCCCCCATTCGTTGTCGAGCATGGAGAGATCGGAATGGCAGACTCCGCAGTGGGTCACCTTGATCTCGACTTCCTCCGGGCCGAGTTCACCCGGGTGGAAGGAGAATGGTTGGAGGGCGGCGCCGGGTTTGGAAGCCGCGTAGGCGTGGTACTCAATCATGGGTTTTCAGAGTGGATGTTTTGTGACTGGTAGAAAGGATAGTCCGTGTAGCCGCGCGCATCGAACGTGTAAAAGGTGGCGCGGTCGTAAGGATTGAGCGGCAGCCCGAGACGGATGCGCTCGGGCAGGTCCGGGTTGGAGATGAAATGCCGGCCGAACGCGACGGCGTCGGCATCGCCTTTTTCCACCACGGCCTCAGCGGTGCCGGGTTCAAATCCACCGGCCGCGATGATCTTGCCTTTGAAGATTTGGCGCAGCCGTTCAGAGGCGACCGGGGCCTGCCCTTCGGCGACGACCACGTTGCCTTTCACGCGCGGCTCGACGATGTGAAGGTAAGCCAATCCGAAGCGGTTCAACTGGTCGGCCACATGATCGAAGAGCGCCTGCGGATCGCGGTCGGACATGCCGTTCCACGAGCCGCCGGGGGCGATGCGGACGGCTGTCCGGTCGCCGCCCCAGACGGAAGCGACGGCTTCCACAACTTCCAGCAACAGGCGGACGCGGTTTTCGATGGGGCCGCCATACTC
>CAXTVY010000340.1:0-3704 GCA_964247665.1 uncultured Chthoniobacterales bacterium
GCCTCGGGCGGGACCACGTCCGGGTCGCCCGCAGGCGGCAAGGCCGCCGCCGGGGCGGGGGCGGGGGCGCTTTGCGTGGGTACGGGCGCGGCTGTCTCTTCCGTGGGCTTCACGCCATCCGGGCGGAAAATTCGTGCTGGTTTCTCCTCCCGAGCCCCGTGGGCTTCGGGCTGGCTCACCGGCGTTTCGCGGTGTGCTGCCTGCACGGGCGGCGCTGCCGGGACCACCGCCGTACCCGGCAACTCGGCCTGGGTGGGAGCTGGTCCAGGGGCCGCGGCACCGTCCACCAAGGCAGTGGATGCCTTGGCGCGTGACTTGCGCGGCTTCACCATCTTTTCCGTCGCTTTGACCATCGCGCCGTCTGTTTCCGCCGCTTCGACGACCGGCGCGGATTTCGCGCGGGCGGCCACCTTCCGGCGCAGGGGAGCCTTCTTCGTGGCCGGGGACGCGGCGCTTTCCTGGCTGGTCGGCGGCGAGGTTTCCCCGTCCCGGGCGGACGCGGCGTGGCTGGCGGTTTCTTCGGTCATGTTCAGTGAGGCAAATTCTATGGTATAGCGCGCGGGGCACATCGGTCACCGCCGGGGGGGCGGTCTGCCTTTGCCCCTTCTGGAGAGGCTGACAAGGCGGCGGGCGAAAACTTTGGGGGGTGCGCTCTGGCGCGTGGGGCGTCGGCGGGTTCCGGGCCAGGGTCGAGCGGCGCGGGGTGGGGTGGATCGATGGAAAAAAGAAGGGACGATCAGGCAGAAACTCGGGCGGGGAGGTCCTTAGAAAGCTCGGAGTGGAAGTACGCGTCCTGGGTGTGGCCGACGTCCGGCACCTCAGCGAAGTGCAGGACTTGTGCCGTGAGGTGTCTGCCCGCCACGGCCACAACGGGATGGGACAAAGGAGTCTGTTTTTGCGGCTCAGCGGTCCTGCCCCTGGCTTGTGGCATGGCTACCCCGACGGCAAGAGCCAGATCATGGGAGCTGGCCTCATCGGCCAGCGGACGCTGGATCGCGGTCTGTCCCTTTGCACGAAACAGGTACGTGACGCTGCCGCAGGCGGCAAAATGACCGTGGTGCTTGCTCAAAATAAATCGCAGACGGACCGTCATCCGGTTTTTAATATTGGTGCCGCCTCCACACGGAGAGCAACTCTGCCAACGGCGGAACTTTCGTAAAATCTTTCCTGGCAACGTTCTCCTGACAATCCGCCGGGACTACTTCTAATGGCGCAACAGATGTTAGCTTCCGGCGAGGCGGCAGCGCAGGGGGTTCCCGCGCCAAAACGCAAGCCCTGGCAGACGGAAAGATCACCGCTGCCCGGCAGGGCTGCCACGGTGAATTCCTGGACCAGCCCGCTAACGGGCGCGCCGCGTCTGGCATCCAGCAGCCCTTTGATGTGCTTGACCTTCGACCACTTACGATGACCCACCATACCGAGAGGGAGAGACTCTGACGAGCGTTGCCCAACGTTCAACAACCCAGGCGGAGAAGAGGACCGGCGCGAAGCAGAAAAGGCAGAAAGCCGGTCAGCCTAGAAAGGCGAGATAATGAGCAACGGGTGGAAAATCGCTGCTAAGTGGCGCAATGTCAATGACAAAATGCTACCCATAACCCCAGCCGATGGGAAAGCTGCCCCGCGCGCTCAATTACGATCTTGTCCGCAGTGTGATTGTTTGCAGTGACGGCAAGCGATTAATTCAACCACCGACTCATCCGCCTGCGGACTCCGGCGTGCGGGAGAACGCGCCCTTGCCCGACCGCTTGCTCCGTCCGCTCGATCCGTTCTGACGCGGAAAGTGGCTCTGCCAAGCGGCTCCGTTGCATCTGCCGACCCACCGTCCAGCGTCTGATTCCAAATAGACAAATGACATAACCACCCCCGATGAGTCCCCACCAATCACCATCGAAGCTGGCATCTTTCACGTAGTGGACGATGGGGTCACCAAGGAACGACGCAGCGACAAGCCAGTACAGAAAACCGAAACGGTGTCGCGCCCCCAGACGGAGACGCGATCCCGTGGTTTCTCCAGGCTCCTCAGCCATCGCGGTCGGGTCGCTTTATACCGACACCGCGTTCCCCGAACGCTTGCGCAGGCCGGCGTTGAGGATTTTCTTGCGCATCCGCAGCGACTTCGGCGTGGCCTCCACGTACTCGTCCGGCCCGATGTACTCCAGCGAGCGCTCCAGCGTCATCACCAGCGGCGGGGCCAGGGCCACGCCCTTGCCGTCGCCCTGCGAACGCATGTTGTTGAGCTTTTTGGCCTTGCACGGGTTGACCGCCAGATCGTCCGGCCGGGCGTTCTCGCCGATGATCATGCCCTCGTAAATCTCCTCCTGCGGCGCGATGAAGAGCCGCCCGCGAATCTGGATCGTGTCCAGCGAGTAAGCCGTGCTCACACCGCCTTCCATCGCCACCAGCACGCCCTTGTCGCGGCCCGGGATCTCGCCCTTGTGCGCGCCGTATTCCTTGAACAGGTGGCTTGCGATGCCCAGGCCCTTGGTCACGTTGACCAGGTCCGTCTCGAAGCCGATCAGGCCGCGGGTCGGGATGATCGCCTCCACCAGCACGCTGTGGGGGTTGTGCACCATGTTTGTGATGTCTGCCTTGCGGGTAGCCAGCGATTGCAGGATGTCGCCCAGGTTCTCGTTGGGCACGTCCACGCTCAGCGTTTCGTAGGGCTCCAGCAGGTTGCCGCGCTCGTCACGATGGTAGATGACTTCCGGCCGGGAAACCATCAACTCGAAGCCCTCGCGGCGCATCTGCTCGACCAGCACCGCAATCTGCATTTCACCACGGGCCGACAGCTCGAACGAGCCCGCCTGATCCGTGTCCTTGAAGCTCAGCGACACGTTGGTGCGCGTTTCGCGCACCAGGCGCTCGCGGATGTTGCGCGCGGTCACCAGCTTGCCCTCGCGCCCGGCCAGCGGACCATCGTTGACGAGGATGCCCATCGTGATCGTCGGCGGATCGATGTCCACGAAGTGCAGCGCCGGGCGGTCTTCCTGGTCGGTCAAGGTTTCCCCGATGAACACGTCCTCGAACCCGCACAGGCCGATGATGTCCCCGGCGCTGGCGTGCTTGAGTTCGATCTTCTCCATGCCCTGGTGGCCGAACAGGGCCGTGACGTTCGTGCGCTCCCGGCGGCCGTCGCCATGGATGCAGACGATGGTGTCACCAACGCTCACGCGGCCCGAAAGAATGCGGCCGTAGGCGATCCGGCCCAGGTAGTCGCTGTAGTCCAGGTTGGAGACGAGCATCTGGAGATAGCCCGCGCCCGAGCCCGTGGGCGGGGGAATCTGCTTGATGATCTCGTCGAAGAGCGGGGTCATGTCTTTGCGCTCCTGGTCGATCTCCTTGACGGCATAGCCGGCCTTGGCGCTGGCATAGATCACCGGGAAATCGAGCTGCTCATCGCTGGCCCCGAGTTCCATGAACAGCTCGAAGACCATGTCGAGCACCTTGTGCGGCCGGGCGTTCTCGCGGTCGATCTTGTTGATGACCACGATGACCTTGGCCCCGCGTTCCATGGCCTTCTTGAGCACGAACTTCGTCTGCGCCTGGGGGCCGTCGTGGCTGTCCACGACCAGCAGCACGCCGTCGATCATGCCCATGATGCGCTCGACCTCGCCGCCGAAGTCGGCGTGGCCAGGGGTGTCCACGATGTTGACGTGGTAGCCGTTGTACTGGAACGCGGCGTTCTTGGCGCGGATGGTGATGCC
>CAXTVY010000341.1:0-3704 GCA_964247665.1 uncultured Chthoniobacterales bacterium
CCAGGCCAACCGCCGAGTGAAGCTTCACTTCCCCCTCGGTCAACGTGCCCGTCTTGTCCGAGCAGAGCACGTCCATGCTGCCGAAGTTCTCAATGGCGGCCAGCCGTTTGACGATGACCCGCGCCGCCGCCATGCGCCGTGCTCCGCGCGCCAGGTTGATGGAAACGATGGCCGGCAGCAACTGCGGGGTCAGCCCGACCGCCAACGCCAGGGCGAAGAGGAACGACTCCAAGACGGGCCGGTGCAGGTACACGTTGATCCCGAAGACGCACAGGATCAGCAGCAGCGTCACCTCCATGAGCAGGTAGCCGAAGCGGCGCAGACCGCGCTCGAACTCCGTCTCCGGCGGACGGTGGCTGAGCGTTTCCGACACGCGGCCAAACTCCGTGTCCTTGCCCGTCGCCACGACCAAGGCAACCGCTGTGCCGTTGGACACGTTGGTGCCCATGAACAGGCTATTGATCCTGCCCGCCAGCGGTGTGGAATCCGCCAGGGAAACGCCAATCGACTTCTCCACCGGAAAGGTTTCGCCCGTCAGCGCCGCTTCGTTGATGAAGAGGTTCTTTAATTCCAGCAGCAGACAATCGCCCGGGATCACGTCGCCTGCGCTCAGATGGATCACGTCTCCCGTCACGATGTCCTCCACCGGCACCTCGGCTTCCTTGCCGTCGCGCTGCACCCGCGCCTTGCTCTGGACGAGAGCGAGGAGCTTTTCGACCGCACCCGACGCACCGCGTTCCTGCCAGAATCCCAGCAACCCGCTGGCCAGCACGATGGCGGAAATGATCACCGCGTCCGCCACGTCGCCCAGGTAGCCCGAGAGCACCGCCGCGAAAAGCAGGATCAGGATGATCGGGCTTTTGAATTGGCCCAGGAGCAAGCGCCACGTGGTGCTGCCGCCCCGACTCTTGCGCAAGCCGCCCCCGCCCTCCGCCAGACGACGACCCGCTTCCACGCCCGTCAAGCCGAAGACACCGGTTCGCAACCGCCGAAAGGCGTCCTCCGCCGACTGGCTCCAGAAGGCGGGAGCTGCCGGGGAAGGGTTCATCGAAACGCCTCCGCCGCCCGGGCGAGCACGATCTCTTCATCGGTCGGGATGACCCGGACCGTTATCCGGCTGTCGACCGAGGAAATCCGCCGCAAATTGTCCGCGTTCGACGCGTCATCGAGCCGCAGCCCCAGAAAACCAAGACCCTCGCAGATCCGTGCGCGAACCACCGGCGAGTGCTCGCCGACGCCGCCCGCGAACACGAGCGTGTCCAGCCCCCCGAGCGCCGCCGCATACGCTCCGACCCACTTGCGAGCCTGATAGCAGAACAACGCGACCGCATCCGCCGCCCGCGGGTCGGCGGCTTCGTGCGTGAGCAGATCGCGCATGTCCGAACTGGTTTCCGATACGCCGATCAGCCCGGATTGGTGATTGACCATGTCGTTGAACTGCTCCGCGTTCATTCCCTCGGTGCGCGCGAGATAAGGATAAATGCCCGGGTCCAGGTCGCCGCTGCGCGTGCTCATGGGCAGGCCCGCCGTGGGCGTAAACGCCATGCTCGTGTCGATGCACCGGCCGTCCCGGACCGCCGCCATGCTCGCGCCGTTGCCGAGGTGCGCGAGGATCACTTTGCCCTTCGCCGCCTGCTCACCATCCAGCCGACCTAACTCTTCCAACAGGAACGTGTAGGAAAGCCCATGAAACCCGTAACGCTGCACCCCCATCGCCTCGTAGCGGCGCGGGATCGGCAGCAACGTTGCCACGCGCGGCATCCCCGCGTGGAACGCCGTGTCGAAGCAAGCCGCCTGCGGCAAATTAGGAAACCGCGCTTGCGCTGCCTGGATCATCTCGATTTCCGCCGGGAGATGGTCGGGGTCCATGGCCCGGATGCGCTGCAATTCGGCGAGCAACTCCGGCGTCACACGTTGGGGTTCGCGGTACTTCGGCCCGCCGTGAACCACCCGGTGCACGACGACCGCAACCGCGCTGAAAACCTTGATGGTCTCGAACCAGGCCAGCAAATCCCGGGTCGCCTCCGTCTGTCCACCCGTCGAAAATTCTTTGGAGTTGGACTCACCCGCAGCCGACTTGAAACTCAGCTTCGTTCCCGGCGCGCCGACCCGCTCCACCTGCCCCGACAACACGCGCTCCGGGGCCGCGCCTCCGGTGAAAAACGCGAACCGGATGCTCGACGAGCCGACGTTGATCGTCAGCACCCGCGCCGCCTCTCCTTCGCTGTTTTTGGCTTCGTTCATTGGCGAAGCCGACGTTTGATGAGTTTTAGCTCTTCGACGCGTTCGTCCCACCACGTCGTTCCCAGCCGGTGGTAAGGCGCGGCTTCCATTTCCTGTTCGATGACCACGCGCCGGGCCGCGAGTTTAGCTTCGTGAGAAGGCTTGCTATCCAACCCACCAGCAGATCCTTCGCTCATTGGGTCAGGGCCAGGTGGCCCGGCGTCCGCTGGAACCTTTGACGAGGAAGAACCGGCACGAGACCCGACGAGGAAGAGTCCCGCACGAGCAGGAACCGCCGGTCGTCCGCCGATTGCTCGTTTCCCGCGGTCACCAGCGCGATAATTGCCTTCGCCTGCGCAACCTTCGCATCCCGCGCCCGGTTGAACATCGCCACGAGGGAGTAATGACCCATCCGCTCGGCGTCGTTCATCAATCCTGTCAGCGTCCCGATGTTGGCGGAAAGCCGCGTCAGGCTTTCCTCGCTGGTTTCGTTGCGCGGGATCAAGGGGTCGACGTAAGGCGTTTTCATGCATTCTGCGTTTCGCGTTGCCCACGAAACTATCGACATCGCTCAGAATCCCAAACGACGCTATCAGGTGAAACCCGAACAACCGCTTCACGCCGCCAGGCTTTCGGACGCAAGCAAAGTGGTCGGCGGCATAGGGGCCGCGGCTGTCACCCTCCAGGGCAGCGTGACCTCGAAACGGGTGCCGCGCGCCGCCTCGGAAAACGCCTCGATGCGGCCTCCGAGCAGCTCCGCGTATTCCTTGCAGATCGCCAGTCCCAGGCCGGTGCCGTCCACCGCGCTGTTGGGCCGGATGCGGTTGAACTCGCCGAAGAGCGATTCCATGTCCTCGTGGGCGATGCCGATGCCGGTGTCTTCCACGACCAGCTTCCAGCCGGTCGTGCCGTCGGCGGCGAAGGAAAGGTGGATGTCGCCGCCGTGTGATGGCTTCCGGTATTTGATCGCGTTCGAGAGCAGGTTTCCGGCGATGCGTTTGAGCTTGAGCTTGTCGCTGACGATCTCCCCGAGCGTGGCGTCGCACCGGCAGGCAAAGGTCATCCCCTGCTCCTCGGCCACGGGACGCCACCGGGCCACGATTTCCTCGCACAATCCGCACAGCGGGAGCCGTTCGAGCGTCAACTGCGCGCGTCCGGCCACCAGCGCGGAGAAGTCGAGCAGATCGTTCAAGGTCGTGCTCATCTCGGCGAGCATCCGTGCGCAGACGGCACTCATCTCGCGTCGCTCCTCCGCCGTCGCTTCTTCCCCGAGGAGCGTGGTTGCCAGGGTGAGCGCGTTGAGGACGTTGCGCAATTCGTGCGAGACCGTGCGCGTGAGGCGTTCGCGGGCCTGGTTGGTTTGTTCGAGCGCCTCGTTCTTTTCCTGGATGACCCGTTGCTGCTCAGTGGTGAATTGCCCGACGGAATCGCACATCAGCCGGTGGAAGAAATCGCTGATCAACGTCTCCGCCGTGACACAT
>CAXTVY010000342.1:0-3690 GCA_964247665.1 uncultured Chthoniobacterales bacterium
AAGGTCAGGTGGGTTTTGGTGACGTTGCCGAGGAGAAGTTCGGTGCCGGTATTTATGACTTCGACGTTCACGGGAAGCAGGGAAAAGGGGGAGCCGCCCGGCACGTTCGTTCCGGCAGGCAGCCCCCGCAACCGCACAAGAGGCCTTCGCCTTCCAAATCCCTTCGACCCGAGGTGCCGTCTCCCACCTTCTTTGCCCTACTTTCGCTCCAGCGCCTTGAGCCACGCGGAGATGCGGTCGCGCTGCGGCTCGTCGCCGTTGTCCTGGAAGATGTAGAGCAGATTTGCCAGTACACGGATCAGGATCATCCGCGACGTGGCCGGTTCCAGATACGAGGGTTGGAACGTGAGCTTCTGCTTACGCAGGATCGATTCGCAGTCCGACTGCATCAGGATCTTCCCCCGGTGGAAAGGGTCGAAGAAAATATCGCCGTGGCGGACGATGAAGTGCCCGGGCAGGTTGATTCCCTCCACGCGGATGCCCGCGCGTCCCGCCACCGCGATGTAGAGCACGGCCAGCGAGATGGGGATACCCATTTTTGAGTCTATCAGGCTCGGCAGCAGCGAATTGTGCAGGTCGTAGTAGTGCTCCGAGTTGCCGCGAAAACCGAGATCATTGGCAAGATAATTCGTCAGGATCGCCACCCGCTCCCGGGTCGAGATGGCACTGCCGACCAAGCGGGTGAGTTGGCGGCCCCAGGTATCGAGCTTGCGGTGGTAGTGGTCCACCTCCACGCCGGGCAGGAATACCCGCGCGAGCAGCCAGCAGGCTTCCTCCACGTTGCCGTCGTCGGGGAAGAGGTGGCAGAGCAGGGTAAATTCGTCGAATGCCTGCCGACTCTCGATCTCGGCGAGGATGTCGTAGGCGTGGGCGCTGACGGTGGCGTCATCCACGGCGGCGAGTTCACGCAGGTTGCCGATGATATCCGTGCCGCCGTCGATGAGCTGGTTCTTGAGCAAGGTGACCGTATCGGGGTCATTATCCCGCAGAAGTCGCACGATGGCATCGTGTTGCTCAAACATAGAGGAGGAGGAAAGAGCGATAAGCGTGTCGTGTGTGGACGGGTAGGAGAGGTAGCAGACGCGGACCGATTTGCCAAGAAATTTTGGGTGGATCAATCGGCTTTATAGCAGCTTGCTTGGATCGTCCACGCCGGGACTGGGTATCGTCCTCCACCGGCTCAAGATAAAGCCCGACGACTTCCTGGATGTTCTTGATGGCTTCCTGCCGACTACGGCCTTCGCTGATACATCCCGGAAGACCCGGCATGGTGACGGCAAATCCGCCTTCCTTGCTGGGTTCAAGGACAATTTGCAGGGTCAGGGACGGGAAATGCTGCACTCATCCCCCTGTGCAAGACAGGGTTGTCCCGCTCACGCCGCGCTCGTGTCCACGGCCAGCACCTCGCCCGGGCGGCAACGTACTTCCACCGTCATGGGTCGGCAACACACCGCGCAATCGTCCGTCGTCTCGTAGTCACCCTGCGAGGTATCCACCGTCACGGGAAAATATTCACCGCAGGCCGGGCATTCCACATCCACTTCGACAAGCAACTCCATGATGGTGTGCCTCGGGAAACGCTGACCTCCTTTAAAGGGCGGCAGCCGCCGGTTCCACGCTCGGCAGCTCCAGCCGTGGGGCGTCGCCCCACAGGTCTTCGAGCGCGTAGAATGCGCGCTTGTCGGCGTTGAAGATGTGCACGAGCACACTGATGTAATCGATGATGACCCATTGGCTCACCGGAAACCCGTCTACGGCGGCAGGGCGCGTCTCGAATTTTTCCTTGAGCTTATCCTGGATCTCGGACGCAATCGCCTTGAGGTGCGGCTCGCTCGTGCCCGAGCAGATCACGTAAAAATCCGTGAACGTCGAGATGCCACGCAGATCCAGGGCAAGGACGTTCTCGGCTTTCTTTTCGGCGGCGTAAAACGCGCACTCGCGGGCTAACTGTTCGGCGGTAATGGCGGGGTCTCCTTTGGGGCGGCAGCGGTGATGGTAGCGGTCGGTCGGTAGAGTCCTTCACGGTCGATGATGGCCGCAACGCTCTCCGGAACAAAGTACCGGATCGACCGCCCGGCGGCAACCCGGTTTCTGATTTCGGTGGCGGAGAGGTCCAGGCGGCGAGCCAGCGTGGGGAAATCCGTTCCCGGTCCTGCCAGGATGGGAGCCACGGGCCGGTCCGCGCGGCGGAACACGACGAACGTTGCTAGGGCACGCAGTTCCGCGATGCGGTGCCAGGTGTCGAGCTTGGGCACGTTGTCCTCACCGATGAGGTAGAACAGCGCGGTCTCCGGGGGCAGGCGGCGGCGCAGGTCCAGGAGGGTATCGACCGTGTACGAAGGACCGGCGCGCCCCAGCTCGCAGGGGTCCACGGCGAACCGTTCTTCTCCGGCGGTGGCCGCGCGCAGCATGGCGAGCCGGTGCGCGCCGTCGGCATCTGGCGAACGGGCCAGCTTGTGCGGCGAGATGGCGGCAGGCACAAAGATCATGCGCGCGAGGTTCAACTGTTCCATCGCGTCGCGCGCGAGAATCAGGTGCCCATGGTGCACGGGATCGAACGTGCCGCCATAAATGCCGATGGATTGGGTCATGGGAAGGCGGAAGGCGGCAGGCGGAAGGCAATCGTTCCGCCGCCTGCATCCTGCATCCTGCATCCTGCATCCTGCATCCTGCATCCTGCAACCCTCCACTTCTGCCTTTCTCGCGGCGCGGGCACAAAACCCGCTCCACTGAAACCGATGGCTTCTTTCCCGTTCGCACGCCGACTGCTCGGGCTCGCCGTGCTCGTTGTGCTGCCGTGGATGGCCGCACACGCCGGGGAAAACGCCGCGCCGCCCGTGTCCACGGCCGAACTCTGCCTGCTGCTACGCAGCGGCAGCACGCCGGCGGAAGTCCTGCGCGACACCGCCGGTCGGCCGCTGCTCGCCCCGCTCGACACCAACGCGGAAAGACTCCTGCGCGAAGCTGGGGCCGACCCCGATTTCATTGACACCCTGCGCCGGACCCGCCCTCTGGCGACCGCTACACAGACCCGGGACGAACATGCCCGGCAGGATGCCCTGGCCCGGCAGCGGCTCGAAAGCTGGGAAACCAACCAGGCGCACCTGGTTGAACTCGGCCAGGCAGCACTCGCGGCCAGCCTCGCCACCCGCGCGCAGGAAGCCCAGCAGAACATGGCCAACAGACTGCGCGGCAAGCTCATCGTTTACCGGGATCAACGCTTCCAGAACTACGACGACGCGCTCCTGACGAACAAAAAACAGTTCGCGCTCTACTTCGCTACGCTGGCAGACTCCGCCTCCCATAAGTTCACACCCCGGCTCGTCAAATTCTACGAACAATACGCTGCGGCGCACCCGGAGTTCGAGCTGGTTTTCATCAGCAAGGATTACTCGGGCCTGGAAATGGAATCCGACGTGCGCGCTTACCCCATGCCCTGGCCCGCGCTGGCTTATTCGCGTCTTGCCGAGGAGAAGGACCTTACCAAGCCGGGCGACGGGCCCCTGCCCCGGCTGCTGGTCATCGATGGCACCGGCCGTCTACTCCTCGACAGCGTCGTCGATGGCCAGTACGTCGGCCCGCAACACGTCCTCGATGAGTTGCCCCGCCGCGCCGAAGCCGCCACGGCGCAAGCCGCACCCGCCACCGCCAGCCGTTGACGAGAAGCCCATGTTTTCCGGGGTATGAAAC
>CAXTVY010000343.1:0-3689 GCA_964247665.1 uncultured Chthoniobacterales bacterium
CCCGGCGTCTCCTCAGCCAGTGTCTGGTACTGCTTGTAGAGCGCGGCATTTTCGGGACGCGGGATCGGGTAGTACGGGTCGCCCTCGGCCTGCGGGAACTCGTACACAATGCTCGTCTTCGTGTGCTCCTGACCCGTCAGATACTTGAACTCCGTGATCCGCGTGTACGTGTAATCGTTCGGATAGTTGACCACCGCCGCCGGTTGAAAGAGCGGCCGATGATGAGTCTCGTGCTTGAACTCCAGACAACGGTACGGCAGCTTGCCATGGCGGAAATCGAAATACTCGTCGATGGGCCCCGTGTAGATCATCTCCTTGAACGGGATGAAGTCGCGCACGTCGCGGTAATCCGTGTTGAGCATCACCTTGATGTTCGGATGGTCGAGCATGTTCTCGAACATGCGCGTGAACCCGTGCAGCGGCATCGACTGGTAGCTGTCCGTGAAATAACGGTTGTCGCGGTTCGTGCGGGTCGGCACGCGCGCGGTCACGGAGGCATCCAGTTCGCTCGGGTCGAGCCCCCACTGCTTGCGCGTGTAGTGCTTGAAAAACTTCTCGTACAACTCGCGCCCGACCTTGCCGACGACCACGTCCTCGCTGGTCCTAACCGGGTCGCGCTTCTCGGCCTTGGAGGCGAAGAATTCCTCCACCTGAAAACTCGTCAGGTTCAGGCCGTACATCTGGTTGATCGTGTCCAGATTGATCGGCATGGGCAGCAGTTGCCCGTCCACGCTGGCCAGCACGCGGTGCTCGTAGCCACGCCACTGCGTGAACTGCGAGAGGTAGTCGAAGATGTCACGCGAGTTCGTGTGGAAGATGTGCGGCCCGTATTTGTGAATGAGCACGCCCGCGTTGTCGTAATGATCGTAGGCGTTGCCGGCGATGTGGTTACGGCGGTCCACGACGAGGACCTTCTTGTTGCACACCCGCGCGAGCCGCTCGGCCAGCACACTGCCCGCAAAGCCTGCCCCAACGATCAGATAATCAAAAGCCATGGATTGAGAAGTAACGTGAAGATAAAAAGAGACGAGCAAACGATGCCCGCGGCGTGGGCGACACGCTCGCGGGTAAGGGGCGCGTGTGCGCCTTGGCCTTGGGGTTGCAGCCCCTCCTGTTACGCCACGCCACTGTTGGCGGCGGGCTCCTTCGCCTCGATGGCGTCGGTGATGTGGCTTTCCATCGCTGCCACGATGGATTCCCACGAGTTGCGTTGCGCCATCTCGCGGCCTCGCTTGATGTACATAGTGTCCGGCTTCGCAGCGGCTTCGGCGCAAAGCGCGATGAACTCCTCGCTGGTCTTGGAGATCTTCACCACACCGCTGAACTGGAGCACCACGTCTTCCACTGGCGTGGACACGATGGGCTTGCCTGTCGCCATGTATTCGAGCGCCTTCGTCGGGTTGATATATTCCGTCGCCTCGTTGAGCGCGAAGGGCATCAGGCACACGTCAAACTTCTTGACGTAGCTGGGCAACTGCTGGTAATCGCGCCCACCCAGCCAGTGCAGGTTGGGCCGTTGCGGGATCGTGGCGGGATCAACCTTCGTCATGGGTCCGACGATGACCACGTGGCCCTGCGGGTTCGCGTCGGCCAGCGCCGCGATGAGGCTGTAATCCATGCGCTCATCGACCACGCCGAAGAACCCAAAAACCGGCCCGGGCAGGTTCGCCACGTCGGCAGGAATCTCCGTGCTCTTGCTGCGAGCGGTACCGAAATGCTTCACGTCCACCCCACAGCCGTAGGAATGCGTGTTGGCGTTGTACTTGATCTTGTCGCGCCCGATCTTCGGGCCGCCGGCGAAAACCACGTCGGCCATGTTGAGCAATTCACGCTCGCGGCGGATGAGTTCCTTGGGCGCGCCACGGAACTGGCTGAGCTGATCCATGCAATCGAACACGATGGCCTGCTCGTCCATGTGCCCGGCAAACGCCGTCACGGCCATGGGATCGTAGAACCATTGGACCGGGTCCTTGAAACGCAGGCCCAAAGGACCGGCCAGCACTTCCTGCACGAGGAGGCGGCGCGCCTTGTCCACCCACGCGCCGTCCGCCCAACGCGAGGCGGGCATCTTCATGCGCAGCACGGTGATGTTTGGGAACTCGGTGACCTCGCGCAGCTCCGGCACGGGTTCATTTACTTCTTCGGAAGGGAGCGGTCCCTCGACGAAAAGAATCTGGTGACGCTGGGAGAAACGTGAAAGAAATTGCTGGGGTCGCTGCCAAACCCAATCCCAACCGAGGTGCGAATGGACAATAATGGGGTACTCGGATGGCAGTCGGTTCAATTTCATGTTTCCTCTTAGTCGTAAAACGTGCTTGTTTATTCGCGCGGCATGATGCCGGGGGCGCTCCACCGCGTCCACAGGTTTCTTTTTTTGCCCTGGAACCACCACTTGAAGCAGGTTCGGCGGCTGATACGCTTTCACATGCCCTCCTGGATGTATTTTTGAAGGGGCAAATCGAACGCTTGCCCCGCTTTCAGGCAACTGCCTGATCCGCCGACCGGGGAAATGCCGACCTGCGGCGCGGCCCCCGGACGCCCGCAGCGTAATGGTGGCGACCCTTTGCAGGGTTGCCATCCAGCGGCGGTTTCGCCGACGATTCCTTTGTGCCCTTTTTATGGAATATCGCCGCCTCGGAAAATCCGGTCTGCAAGTCAGTGCGCTGTCGTTCGGTGCCTGGGTCACGTTCGCGCAACAGATCAGCCAAGACACGGCTGAGGCCCTGATGACAACGGCCTTTGAAGGCGGCGTCAATTTCTTCGACAACGCTGAGGCTTATGCGGGCGGTCAGGCCGAGGTCGTCATGGGGCAGATCCTCAGGAAGAAGGGATGGGGAAGAGACGAGTTCGTGGTGTCGAGCAAGGTGTTCTTCGGTGGTGATAAACCCAACCAGAAGGGGCTCAGCCGCAAGCACGTCACCGAGGCTTGCCACGCGGCCATGCGCCGCTTGCACGTCGAGCACCTGGACCTGTACTTCTGCCACCGGCCCGACCCGGACACGCCCATCGAGGAAACCGTGCGCACCATGTCCGATCTCGTTCATCAGGGTAAAGTGCTCTATTGGGGCACGAGCGAGTGGAGCGCCGCGCAGATCACCGATGCGTACACGATTGCGCATGAGCACGGCTTGGAAGCGCCGACGATGGAGCAGCCGCAGTACCACATGTTCCACCGCGACAAGGTGGAAAGGGAGTTCGCCCCGCTTTACGGCGAGTACGGTCTGGGGACGACGATCTGGTCGCCGCTGGCCAGTGGTCTATTAACGGGTAAGTACAACGAGGGTGACCCGGGCGACACGCGCACGTCCTTGAAGGGTTACGAGTGGTTGAAGGAGTCCTTCGGCAACGACGAAGCGAGGCGGCGTTTGGACGCCGTCAAGAAGCTGGCTGCGGTGGCGTCGGATTTGGGGACGAACCTGCCGCGTCTCGCGTTGGCGTGGTGTCTGAAGAACCCGCACGTCAGCACGGTGATTACGGGCGCGTCGAAAGTGGAGCAGCTCGCGGACAATCTCCAGGCACTCGCAGTGGTCCCCAAGCTTACCGGGGAAGTCATGGAGCGCATCGAAACCGTTCTGGGCAATCAGCCTGCCTGAGCGAAGCGGGAAGGCGGAAATGCCTGCGCTGGGAGACGAAAAACAACCGGTTCTTCCCGTGTTCGGCTTGCCCAGTTCCGCGTTCCGGCTTCCCAC
>CAXTVY010000344.1:0-3665 GCA_964247665.1 uncultured Chthoniobacterales bacterium
CGAGGGAAAGCGATTTTTCGTTGGGCAGGACACCGAGTTCCATCTGGTTCATCAGGTAGGCGAACGCCACGTTGTGCTCTGGGTCCGCGAAGGCATGTCCCCCACCCGCCCCGGGCTGGCCGAAGGCGGCGGTGGACGGACCGAAAAGGTGGCGCAGCTTGCGGCCGTCAGGCCCGAGCGGATCCTGCATGAAACCGGCCGAAAACGCCGTGTCGCGGCAAAGTACCTCGTCGTGGCCGGCCGTCAGCGGCGTGCTCATCCAGCGGATGGCCTGCGGCGGAAAGAACGTCCGGCCTTCCAGGCTGCCGCCGTTAGCGAGCATGGCGTAGAACTTCCCGAGGGAAGACGCCGTACCGATCCCACCCAGCGATGGCAGCGAGGCGTGCCGCGCGTCGGGCGTGTTCATGGACGCGACGCTGTGCAGCCCGCGCGGCCCGGCGAACGCCCGGCGCGTCAGCGAGTCTTCGACCGCCAACGCCTCGTAGAACGGGTCAAGCGTGCCGTGCTGTCCGGGGCCGGACCGCGCGGGATACACGGACGCGACCCGCACGGCGAGTTCGTCGGGCAGGCCGATCCAAATGTCGAGCCCCAGCGGAACAGCGAATTGCTCGCGCCAGTATTGACCCAGGGTTTGTCCCGGCCGCAGGCGGCGCAGACATTCCTCCATGAGGAAGCCGAACGTGCGCGGATGGTAGCCGTGCGCGGAGCCAGACGGCCAGTTCGGAGGCTGCGCGGCGAGTGCGGCCGCCACGGCAGCGTGATCGAAAAGCGAGACTTCCGGTGCGGCCATGGCGGCGAGCCCGGCCTGGTGGGAAAGGAGTTGCGCGAGCGTCACGCGGTCCTTGCCGTTCTGCGCGAACTCGGGCCACAATACGGCGACGGGCGTTTCCAGGCCGATGCCATCGGTGGCGACGGCGTGGAGGAGGCAGCTCGCGGCCAAGCCCTTGGTGATCGACCACATGAGCACGAGCGTGTCCCCGCGCCAGGGCGTGCTTTGCTGGCGATCCCGCCAACCGGCCGCCAGCGAGACGAGTTCCCGGCCGTCCTGCCAGACCGACACGGACGCGCCGAGTTCACCACGAAACGCGAAATTCGCGTCGAAGCTGTGACGAATGGCGGTAAGGTCGATGGATTGGGTCATGTTGCGGATTGCGGGGCACCTGCGGTGCGGTGCGAGTTGCGGAGGCACTACGCGCCGTTATGTGTTGCGAGTTCGGAGGGCGTCGTAATGGGAAGACGCAGCGACAGCGTCTGGGGGTAGAACACGGAAAAGCTGGCGGTTCATCCGGACTGTCGCCCGCAACCCACAACCCGCAACCCGCAACGCACCGCAGGCGCTCAGCCTTCCACGTTTTCGAGCACCGGCACGGTGGGGCGGCCCGGCACCGGCGGCGTGCGGCGGTAGATGACCAGCATCAGCCCCGCCAGCACGCAGGCACCTCCGCCCAGCGCATGGGAGGTCAGCCGCTCCCCCAACCACCATGCCCCGATGAGCACCGCCGCCACGGGTGTCACCAGCGAGATGAGCATGATGCTCGTGATTTTTACCCGGCGGACGAGCCAGTACATCATGCAAAATGCGAGCGCGGAACCCAGCAGCGCGAGATAAAAGACGCAGAAAACGGCCTGGTGCGTCCAGTGAAAATGCAGCGGGTTACCCTCGAACACAAAACCCAAGACGACGAGCGGCACCCAGCCGCAAAGCATCTGCGTGGAGGCAAGCATCGCAGGATCGAGATGCTTGCCGCGTGCCTTGACGAGCACGCTCGCATACGCCGTGCTCGCTGCCCCCACAACCACGGACGCACTGCCCCAGAGCGCGAGCACACCTGCGAGATGGAGCTGATCTGAAAAGATGACGCCGACCCCGGCCAACCCCAAGAGGACACCGGCGATTTTCAGTGTGGTCAGCCGCTCGCCGGGCAGGTAGAGATGCGCGAACACGAGCCCGAACGCCGGGATCGTCGCTTGGAGCACGGCCGCGAGGCCGGAGGCAATCTGCCGCTCACCCCAGAACAGCAGGCCGTAGTTGACCGTGAACGTGAGGAAGCCAGTCAGCACGATCAGCCGCCAGTCCGCCGCCGTGCGCGGCCAGGGGGCGCGGCGGGCGGCGTTGACCAACAGGAGCACGCCCGAGGCGATGACGAAGCGCGCGCCGACGAAGAACATCGGCGGCAGGTCCTGGAGGCCGAGCTTGATGAAGATCCAGGTGGAACTCCAGATCACGCACAGCAGCAGCCAGATGCCGAAGGCGGGGAGATTCAAAGCGCTCCTTCCGGCGGGAGGCTGGAGGACGCGGGTCGGTCGGGCAGGTTCACGCCGTACCTTGGAGGCGATGCGTCGCCACTGCAAGGCAGCGCACCGCCGGGGATCAACGCTGCGAGGCAAACACGGCTGCCGGGTCGGCGGCGGAATGCTTGCCTGCCTCGATCCAGCCGAAACGGCTCAGGAACGAACCCACCATGAACGCCAACCCGGCCGCCGGTGCCCAGCCCAGCAAGCGCAACCCGAGGGCGACGACGCTCGTCAGCAGTTCGGACACGTTCATCAGCAGGCCGGTCCGGCCCTCGTGCAACGGGCGAGATGCCGGGTCCTTGCGGTGGAGGAGTATCCAAATCCAGAGCGCGGTTTCCACCGTGATGGCGGCCCAACTGATCGCGTTCAACGCGGGATAGCGGAAGCCGCAGAGTTCCAGGAACCCGGCAGCCGAGCCCAGGCCCGCCGTGCCGAAGTGCAGCGGGAGCAGCCTGCGGTGCGTGAACCAGACGGGCACGACGGTTACCCCGATCAGTACTCCAGTGTACGTCGCCAGGAAGATGCCGGAAAACGCCGTGACAATGATCAGCGCCACGACCAGCACGTGCAGCAGCGTCGTCAGAATTCCTTCCGGCAGCCATCGCCAGCGGTAGAGTTCCAGCGCCAGCGCGCCGGGGATGGATGCCGTGCCGAACGTTGAAAGGATGTAAACGCCCATCGACATCGGCGACTGGATCTTGATGATGCGCAGCATGTTAAAGAACATCAGCGGCCGGCCCAGGTCCATGATGAGCAAAACAGGCGACACGACGCCACCAAACGCCGCCAGCCACATCGCGGCTCGCGCGATCTCAAAGTGCCCGGTGAACCACGCCGCCAGCGCAATGGAACCCGCCATCCCGCACATGCCACCGATAAAAAAGTAGAGCGGGATTTCGTGGGTCCAGACCGGCGGCTTGATGACCGGCATCCCGTAGTAGCCGGGCTTGTTCGCGTTGTTCTCGGCCGGGGGGCGCGCGGTCGGCTGGTATCCGTTACGCTTGACCGTCTCGTGGGGGATCGGTCCACCGGCCACATCCACCCCGCGCCCGTTAACGGGCCGACCGGCCTGGGCCTCGCGGCGCAATGTTTCCAATCGCTGTTCGAAGGCGGGGTCGCGGTGGATCGGCACGGGAGAAGGTCGGTTAAAAGAAAACGAACGCGAGGACCGCGGCGGCCAAAGCGCCAAGCGCCGTCAGCACGGCGCTGGTCCACGAAGATTTCAGGTAGATCGTCGGCACCTGTGGCCTGGGCGGCAGCCCGTAGGCTTCCGGCTCGCCAAGCAGCAGGAAAAAGGCGTGGATGCCACGCACGCTTTCCTGCGGATCATAGTTATGCGCGTCAGGGTAGCCAGTCGCGCGCAGGTGGGC
>CAXTVY010000345.1:0-3663 GCA_964247665.1 uncultured Chthoniobacterales bacterium
GGATTGCCCTTACTAGCATCGCAGTTGGCAGCTTGGGCGAGTGTGCCGCCCGTCTACCATCGCCGGAATTTCGGGCTGCCGACGGTACGTTTACGGGCCGCCTCAGACTCCTGGGCGGCAGCCAATTCCTCCACGGTCTCGGGCGGGCGCGGCGAGAGGATGAGTTGCGTCTGGGACACGGCTTTCTTGGCTACCCGGCGCGCACTCTGCAACCAGCGCCGGGCCCAAGCGTACTCCGTCCCCAGAATCGCCAGCCCGGCCGGGATGACCAGCACCGCAGGGAACGGGGTGAGGAACATCAGGAAACCTAGGACAATGACCGTGCCACCGGTCACCGTGACGATGACCCGCTTGATGTGCGGCACCTCGTCCACTTTCAAGCGAACGAGCAGGCGCTGGAGCGCCTCGTTGAAGCGCAGGCTGAAGGATCGGCGCGGGGCACGCCGGACCGGCTTCGGGGAGATCATGGAGCGGCTGGATCGGAGGCGGACACTAGTTTCGAGCCGGAACCGTCTTTAAGCCCAACGCAATGTTCCAGACGTTCCAGTAGTTTCAGGCGTTCCGATCTTAGCGCGGCGGGCAAACGGTCCCCAATTTTTCCGAAGAGTTCCTCCTGCGCAACCGCCTCGCGTTCCCACTCCGTCGGGTCCAGTGCCATCAACCGGTCGAACCGCGCCTCGTCAAACCCCGGCAAGCCCTCCAAGTCGATGTCCTGCCAGCGAGGCACGTGTCCAATGATGGTTTCACCTGCCCCGGTCTGACCTGTGCAACGGCCGATGATCCATTGCAGCACGCGCATGTTCTCGCCGAATCCCGGCCACAGGAACTTCCCGTCTCCGTCCCGGCGGAACCAATTCACCCCAAACACCAGCGGCGGCCGACGCAGGCGCGCTCCCATCTCCAGCCAATGCCCGAAGTAATCACCCATGTGATACCCGCAGAAGGGTAGCATGGCCATCGGGTCACGCCGGACTTGACCAACTGCGCCGGTAGCGGCGGCCGTTGTCTCGCTGGCCATCGTCGCCCCGACGAACACGCCATGCTGCCAATCAAAGGATTGGTATACCAGAGGTACGGTATCGGCCCGGCGTCCTCCGAAGATGATCGCGCTGATGGGCACACCCTCCGGCACCTCCGCCTCCGGAGCCAGCGCCGGATTGTTGCGCATGGGCGAGGTGAAGCGGCTGTTCGGATGCGCGGCTTTGGTGCCGAGTTCCGGCGTCCAGCGTTCGCCCCGCCAGTCCGTGCAGGCGGCAGGCACAGGGCCATCCTTACCCTCCCACCACACACCGCCGCCATCGAGCAGAGCCACGTTCGTGTAAATCGTGTCCCGCGCAATGGTTTGAACGGCGTTTGGGTTGGTTTGCGAATTTGTGCCGGGTATCACGCCGAAGTACCCGCTCTCGGGGTTGACCGCCCACAACCGGCCGTCCGGCCCGGGCTGCATCCAGGCAATGTCGTCGCCGACCGTGCGGATCTTCCACCCGGCAAACCGTGCGGGCGGGATCAGCATGGCAAAATTCGTTTTGCCGCAGGCGCTCGGGAAAGCCGCCGCGATGTAATGTTTCTCGCCCTCGGGCGATTCCGCGAGTAGCAGCAGCATGTGCTCGGCCATCCAGCCTTCGCGCCGCGCGAGGTAGCTACCCACGCGCAACGAGAAGCACTTCTTGCCCAGCAGGACGTTGCCCCCGTAACCGCTGCCCACCGAGAGGATTTCATTATCCTGGGGAAAGTGGCAGATGAACCGCCGCGCGGGGTCCAGATCCAGCGTCGAGTGCAGACCCCGGTTGAACTCCCCGTCCCGACCCAGGCGATCCAGCGCCACGTCTCCCATCCGGCTCATCAGCCGGGTGTTCAGCACCACGTAAATGGAATCGGTGATCTCTACGCCCACCTTGGCCATCGGCGAGCCCGCCGGACCCATCAGGTAAGGAATGACGTACATCGTCCGCCCGCGCATTGCTCCGCCGAGCAGACCACGCAGCTTCGCGCGCATTTCGGCCGGGTCCGCCCAGTTATTCGTGGGCCCCGCCTCGTCGGCGGTCGGCGTGCAGATAAACGTCAGTTGCTCGACGCGCGCCACGTCGTTCTGCGCGGAACGCGCGTAGTAGCAGCCGGGCAAAGCCCCTTGGTCCAGCTCGGTAATCGCTCCCGCACGGCAGGCTTCCGCCAGCAGGAAATCATTCTCGGCGTCCGATCCGTCACAATGAAAGATGCTGTCGGGTTGGCAGAGGGCCGCGCAGTCGTCAATCCAAGCGTTAAGCGCGGGGTGATCCGGCCGACGCAGGCCCGGACCGCCCGCGGGGGGCTGGCGGTCAGAGGAGGGTGCGTTCATGTTGACAGTGAGCATAGCGGGGGAAGCGCACGGGTTCAAGCGGACGGGCACAGTCGGACACGCGCCCGCCGACTGTCAAACGCGGGGTTTGTTTCAGGGAAGACCCATCTTTCCAAACCAGTATTTTCCCTCTGCAGGGCGTTGAGCTATGGTTTGCGCGGTGAAAGAGGTTTCCAGCGACGGAAACGTTCCCCCTGCCGACATTTCCCGCGTTGAATCCACGCCGATGTCCATCCCGCCCACGCCGCACTTGCCACAGACTCCCACCGCCGGGCAGACCGCCGACGGCGAGCGGGACGCACCAGTCGTCCCGGCTCCCCGGTGGAACCGCTGGCTGGTCGTGGTGGGTATCTGGTTCTACCGGGCACTGTTCTGGAGTCTGCGCATCCGTGTGGAGAACCCGGACCGGCTGCGCCAGCTCGCCACCCGGGAGCCGCACATTTTTATCTTCTGGCACAACCGGCTGCTGCTCTTTCCCGCGCTCTGGCACGACTTTCTACTCGGGGGCCGCCAGACCGGTGCTGCCATGATCAGCACGAGCCGCGACGGCGAACTGATTACGCGGTTCCTCGACCGTTTCGGCCTGACGGCGGTGCGCGGCTCGACCAACCGGCGCGGTTCCGGGGCTCTGCGCGAGCTGGTGGGCTGGCTCAAGCGCGGTTACGACGTGGGCATCACGCCCGACGGCTCGCGCGGGCCTTGCTACGAGATCAAGCCGGGGTTGGTGTTGCTGGCCCAGCTCAGCGGCCGACCGCTCCAACCGATCAGCCTGGAGTATTCCAGCGCGTGGCGGACGAAAAGCTGGGACCGCTTCTTCGTTCCCAAGCCGTTTTCCCGGGTGACGTTCATCCTCGGCGAACCGCTCGCCGTCCGCCGGACCGCGAACCCGGAGGAGTTTGAGGCCGAAAGGCAACGTTGCGAACAGTCGCTGCTGGCCATGGTTCGGCAGCGTTGAGAAGCCTCCGCCCGGTGCCGTCCTTCGGCGGGTCGATGGGAACAACGGCGAGGGGGAGAAGATCACTCGCCAACCACGGAGACGACCAGCGTGCGGTGGTGCGCCGCGCGGCGGTGCTCGAACACGTAAATCCCCTGCCAGGTGCCCAACGCGAGCCTGCCTTCCATGATGGGGATCGTTTCACTTGTGCGGGTAAGAACCATCCGTAGATGGGAAGTGGTGTCGTCACTGCCTTCCGCCGTGTGGACATAGTCTCCGTCATCCTCGGGCACGAGCCGCTCGAAAAAGGCGTGCAGATCCGCCCGCGCGCTGGGGTCGGCGTTCTCATAGATCACCAGCGAGGCGCTCGTGTGCTGGATGAACACCGTCGCGG
>CAXTVY010000346.1:0-3635 GCA_964247665.1 uncultured Chthoniobacterales bacterium
GTGTACCCGCGCGCCGAGTTGCAGCAGCCATTCCGCCAGCCACGCGCCTTTAAAACCCGTGTGCCCTGAAAGCCAGACCGTGCGGTTGCGGAAAGCGTCGCCGAACATCACCAGACCTTCCACGGTGCGTTCCCTTCCGCCCACATCCGGTTGAGGATCGTGAACTCGTGGAACGTGTCCATCGGCTGCCAGAAACCCTCGTGCCGGTACGAGCCGAGCAGCCCGTCAGCGGCCAGTTCACGCAACGCGCCGGTTTCCAGCATCACGTCCTGGTTCGCGGGGAGATAGTCGAACAAGCGGCGGCTGCACACCATGTAGCCGCCGTTGATGAAGCCTACTTCCACCTGCGGCTTCTCGTTGAACGTCAATACGCGGTTTTCCGGGTTCAGGTCGATCTCGCCGAACCGGCCCGGCGGGTGGACGGCCGTGATCGTGCAGACCCGTCCGTGTTGCCGATGCTCGGTCACAGCCCGGTTCACGTCGATGTTGCCGACGCCGTCACCGTAGGTCAGCAGGAAATCCTCATCCGCGCCGAGATGTTTGCGCACCCGGTTGAGGCGCGTGGCGGTCAGCGAATTCTCGCCGGTTTCGGCGAGCGTCACGGTCCAATCCTCTTCCTCGTGGTGGTCGTGGAAAGTAAGCGCGGGGTGGTGCCCCAACTGCATGGTCACATCACAGACGTGCCAGAGGTAGTTGCGGAAATAATCGCGGATCATGTCGCCCTTGTAGCCCAGGCACAAGATGAACTCCTTGTGCCCCTGCGCGGCGTAGGTCTTCATGATGTGCCAGAGGATCGGCCGCTCGCCGATGGGCAGCATCGGCTTGGGACGATACTCCGTTTCTTCCCGCAGCCGGGTGCCTTTTCCGCCGCAAAGAATGACGACTTTCATGCCGGGTTATCCGCTCCGCAACCCTTTAAATAGCACGTCGCGGGCCCCGTCAGCTTTCCGGCAGCACTTCCTTGACCAACCGCCCGATGGCCACGCTGGCGTAGTCGCTCGGCGGATACATTCTCTGCGCTTTCAGATACCACGCCAGACTGGAGCCGTACTGCTGCTTGTCTTCCAACTGTTCCGCGGTCCGCAGCGTTCGCACGAAATCCGACGCCTCGGTGGTGTAGTTGGCACGCGCCTGGTTGAGCTTGTTGTCGTCCGGGAACTGTTTGAAGGCGTGTTCCACGGTCTCCCAGGCCCCGGCGTAGTCGCCACGCTTGGCAATTTCCTGACTGCGCATGAGCGCCGCTTCGACGGTTTCCATGTCGGTCAGCACTTTCTTGAGCTGTTCCTGGCGGTCGGGGGCAAGCGCCGTCGCGCTGATATACTTGAACCGGTCGTCGAAGATCTGGCGGTAGTTGCGCTGACTGAGAAGTTGGTCGAAATCCATCAGCGCCTTCTGCTGCACGTCGGCCTGCGAGAAGATCATCGTGCTCAGTTCGCTGAGCGCGGGGTTGCGCGGCCAGATTTCTGTCGCCTCTTTGAGTTCATTCTCCAGCGTGACGTGGTCGCCACTCACCGCGGCGTTCTTCGCCTTGGCCAAGTGCATCGCCGCGACGGTTTTGGCTGTCTCAATGGCCGCCATCGGCTTGGAGTTGTCGAAATCCTTGGCCGAGGTTTCCAGTTCGTGCACCAGCTTCGCGGCCAGCGTGTAATCCTTCACCTCCAGCGCGGAGAGCAACTGGTTGGTCTGTTGCGTGAATGCCAGCGCCTGCCGTTTACGGTCGCGTGACAGAGTGCGCATCTCCGGCATGAACTCGCCGATGGCGAACGCCTCGCCCAGCCGCTTCGTCGCACTTTCCAGCTCGTCCTTGCTCAACAAGAAATTGTACGCTTCCACGCCTTCGTGCACATCGCGGATCGCTTCGCGCGCCAGAGAATCCACCACGCTGACCGTGGGCGGCATCCCCGTCGTTGAGGCGAAAAGCTTCTGCGTATCGCTGCCGACCTTGAGCGTGGTGTCGCCCTCGCCGAAAATCGCCCGGTAGAACTGCGTCGCCATCAACACGTGCTGAAAGCGCCGTTGCAGAAAAAACTGCACGATGAGCGCCTGGAACTCCAGTTTTGTCTGGATCTCGGTGAGTTCGCGCTTGGCCTTGTTCGCCGTCGTCAGAGCCTTGATTTCGACCAGCCGCGTCACGTAGGGCTGCATCTGCGTCGTGCGCTTCATGCTTTGTTCCTGCGCCCACTGGTCCTGCTCCGCTTTGGAGGATTTCTGGTTGATGGCATCCAGGCTGGTACCGTGCGCGGTCACTTCCGCGTTCCACTGGGCCGCACGGCGCTCTGTCTCCAGCGCCTCGTTGGCGCGCAGGAGCCGTTGGTCCTCGCGCCGGGCCTGCCAAACGCTGTAAACGCTGGAGGAAAGAGCATCACTCAAGCCCGCGTCGGTTTGGAAGGCCGCCGCCTTGGGCAACATCATGAACGCCTCGTCCAACGAGGTGGGCGAAAGGTGGTACGGGGAAAGTTTGTCGATGATTGCATCGACCAGCTGGTGGTAGCGGGCGTCGGCTGTGGTGTTCTCGGCCTCGGCGTTGAGGTATTTCTCGAACCGCGCGCTGAACAACCGGTTGTTGTTAACGTTCCAGTGCTTGCCGTCCCAACTCATGGTTTCGCTGGCCGGGTCCATGAAGGGCGCGTCCTTGCCCAGGAAACTGTTCTCGGGCGGCTTGGCGGCCGGCGCCGGGGCCGCGGCCGCGGCTGGGGCGGGCGCGGCTGGCGGAGCGGCGGGGGCGGGGGCATCGGGAACCTGTGCGAGCAGGGAACCGGGCAACGCCAGGCAAATCGTCAACGCGGACGATACGAGGGGTAATAGCGGACGTTTCATGGGAGGGATTCGCGGAGGAAAGATCAACTTTTCTTCATATCCCGGGCGTGGAGGACGCCGGCATCGCCGACCTCCAGGCGGAACGTGTAGCGCTGGCCTTTCTGGAGATTAAGATAGCTCAGATCCGGTGGAATGAGGATCGGAATCACGCTTCCGTCCGTGCCGGCACCGACTTCCACCGAAACCAGCCGCCCCTTGCTGTGAGAATAAGCGAGCGACTGGGAAATCGTACCGCTCACCTTGTACACATTGCCTCGCAGGCTATTGGCGTTGTTGAGATAATCCGGCAGGTTCAACTCTGCCACGGTGCGGAAGGGGTCACCTCCCTGGTTCTCCAACACGAACCCCAGTCCGATTGCCAGCACAACGGCGGCGGCAAGCGCCGCGATCCAGCGGGGTTGAATTTTCGAGCTGGCGCGTCGCGGCATAAGTCAAAAGAAGCGTCGGCTGGATGGATCGTACAAGCAAATAGTCGCCGCTGGAAGGACGAACCGGCGCGTTCAGTCCCACACGCTCCGGCGGCAACCCAGGTAGGCGATGCAGAAACCCACGGCAATCTGCGCGAGCAAAAGGCCGTAGCAGGCTGGCATGGAAGCAAGACCGGTTTTGGTGATCGTCAGGATGAGGTCGTAGAAGCGGGTGTCGCGCAACGTCTGAATCGCGCCCGCCCAACTCCAATAGGCCGCGATGAAGGGCCGCGTGAGATGCGCGATGGCGTCTGGCAACGCCAGCACCGCGCCGGAAAGCGGCAACTGGAAGCCGACGAAGTACACGGACACGAGCGACGCCTGCGAGGCCGTCCGCGCGACGCTGGAGAA
>CAXTVY010000347.1:0-3632 GCA_964247665.1 uncultured Chthoniobacterales bacterium
GTTCACGCTCGCGCAGGCGGTCGTTGGCTTTGACCGCGTGGCGGCAGACGGTCTTGGCGATCATCTCCTCTCCCAGGCGCAGACGCGACGTGCTCGCCACGGCGGTTTGCAAGGCGTCGATGATCTCCTGCACCAGCGCCAGCGGTTCGTCCACCTGGAGGAACGGTGGCACGCTGTCGAGCTTGAACGAGCCCGCCCCGAAATCCTCCAATCCGATGCCCATGCGCTGGAGCGGCCCGAGGTTCTGGCGCAGCCAGTCGGCGTCACGCGGCCCGAGTTGGAGGGTCTGTGGGAGGAGCAGCTTCTGGCTGAGCACCTCGTTTGCCTCAAGCCGGCGGCGCAGTTCTTCAAAAAGGATGCGTTCGTGCGCCGCGTGTTGATCGACCAGGACCAGCCCACCCGCGTTTTCCATCAATACATAGAGGCGGTTGAGCACGCCGAGGATCTTGAACTGCGCGGCCTTCGCCGCCGGACGCGCGGTGGTTGGCGGTGCGGGCGCAGAATGGCCGTTCGTCTCGGGCACACGGGGCGGTGGAACCACCCCGGCCTGCCGGGACCAGGAGACGACGGGCCCAGCTACCGCGGCAAAGAGGTCGCCCGGCATCGCTTCTCCTGACGCGGCGAGAGGAAGGGAGGCGAACCCGGGCTTGGCTGCCCGATCCTCCACGGTCACAGGCGCGGACAACGGAGTAGCCAGCTCCTCCGGCGGAGGCGGCACCACCGCTGGCAACGGCGGCTGATGCAGGGAACGCGACCAGTCCGCCTTCCCCGCCTCCAGGGTGCGGCGCACGGCGGCAACCAACGCCTCGCGGACGGCGCCTGGTTCGCGGAAGCGAACTTCCCGCTTGGCCGGGTGCACGTTCACGTCCACGGCCGCCGGGTCCATCTCGATGAACAGGTAGGCCACGGGGTAACGCCCCTTCATCAAAGCCGTGTGGTAACCCTCGCGCAATGCCTGGTAGACCACGCCGTTTTCTACCGCCCGCCCGTTGATAAAAATCCGCTGCCCGGCGCGGTGGGAGCGGCTGATCCCCGCTTTACCGATGAAACCGCTGATTTTGAGCGCGGGGCTGCCGGGCGCGCGTGGCAGTGCTTCGATGGGGACGATTTCCGCCGCCGCTCCCTCCCCGGCCAAGTCGCGGATGCGGTCGAGCAGACGCCGCGCGGACGGCAGTTGGAACACGGTGCGCCCGTCGCGCACGTAAACAAAGCGGACAGTCGGGTGGGCGATGGCGAGCAGGTGAAGCTGGGTTTCCACGTGCGAGGCTTCGGTCGCTTCCGCCCGCAGGAACTTACGCCGCGCGGGCAGGTTGAAGAACAGCGAGCGCGCCTCGATGCTCGTGCCCGTGGCGTCGCCGCTATCCCGAACCTTTTCGATCCGCCCGCCGTTGACCAGGATTTCCGTGCCCGCGAGCGACCCGGGCTCGCGCGTCGCCAGCCGGAACCGCGAAACGCTGGCGATGCTGGGTAGCGCCTCGCCGCGGAAGCCGAGCGTGGCGATGGCGGCGAGGTCCGCGCCCGTGCGAATTTTGCTCGTCGCGTGACGCTCCAAACAAAGCAAGGCATCATCCCGGTCCATGCCGTGACCATCGTCCACCACGCGGATCAGGGCGATGCCACCACGCTGGATGACAACCTCCACGGTGGTGGCTTTTGCATCCAAACTGTTCTCCACCAACTCCTTGACCACGGAAGCGGGCCGTTCGACCACCTCGCCCGCCGCCACCTGGCTGGCCACGATCTCAGACAGGAGGGCGACTCGGCTCATGGAAGAAGATTCAACGGGGAGATGCCCGCGGCAGTCTGGCGCGCCCGATTTGGTTTTGACTTCAAACGGTGGTAAGCTGACGGTGAACCTCGCCGGGAGAACCTCCCGCCGCAAGCATTGTCAGCCATGATTACCGTCACCGACAACGCCGTCAAACATCTCCGTGCCCTCCTCGCGGAGCAGCCCGACCAGGAACCGGGTGCGGGCCTGCGGATTTTTATTGAAAATGGCGGTTGTTCGGGGATGCAGTACGCCATGAATTTCGATGCTCCGAAAGCGGGGGACGAGATCGCCGAACGCGACGGCGTGCGCGTGTTGGTCGATCCCGTCAGCGCGCCGCACCTGCGGGGTGCCACCGTTGATTACTGCGACGACCTGACCGGCACCGGATTCCGCATTCAAAATCCGAATGCCCGCCGGACGTGTGGCTGCGGGACCTCGTTCGAGCCGGAGATGGAATCAGCCGTGGGTAAGTAGAAAAGCACGATGCCCAGACACCCCAGATATCTGGGCAACGCCACGGGGTATGCCGACCGGCAAAAGTCTCCGCTCGCTTCGTCGTCGATGAATCGTTCCTCCCTCCAGGAGGAAACGCTGCAGCCCCCATCGGAATACGAGCCCCGGCGCAAGGACAACCTCTTCCTGTGGACGGTATTCCTGCTGCTGCTGGTCGGCTTCAGCATGGCGTGCTGGATCGGCAGTTACGTCGTGTTCAGTCGCCCCGAACTGCCCGTGAGCTACCGCATCCTGCGCAAGATCAAGAAGATCGATCTGCCGCAACGGTTCAAGGTCAACGCCGCGCCGCAAGGTGGGTTCCTGGGGCCCGAGGAGTTGTACAACAAGTACAACGCCATGAAGGGGCCGCAGTTACGCGAACTCAACCGCGAACTCGAACGCTCTTATCTGCGCAATTACTCGTCCAGCAATCCGCAGGTGCCATACGTCAAAGGCCGATTCACGATTCTGGACACTTTCGAGTTGAAGCCCGTGGACTTTATCCCGGCCGGAGTGGTGGCCTTGGCGGTGTCGAGCGATTTCCCGAAGTTGCTGATCGAACACATTTACAGCGCCAGTCCCTCGCAGGCCCCCCTCATCAAGCACAACTTGCAGACGGGCATGGACATCGAGTTGCGCCGGACCTACGAACTGACGGCTGTATTGCATGTCACCAAGCTCGAAGACGGACGCATCCAGTTGACAGTCGTGCCGATCAATTACGGCGCGTACGAGTTCAAGGGGGCGACCGGAGGGTTCCGGCTTGATCCGCCGACCGAACTCCATGTCGCCGCGGGCTGGCCGATTATCCGGGGCGACCGCCGGGAACAGGCGAACGTGGCCTACCTGGATTTTCGCACCCGCTCCGGGCTGGGCCCGCTGCTCGTGAAAAAAGAAGGGGTCAAACTTCCGCCCACTGCGCTCAAGGGGGTTGATGCTCCCATCGTGGAGGACACGCCCACGCCTGCCCCCGGGGCGGCGCCGACAATCCAACTGGCCAAAAATGCGACCCCCGCGCCGACCGCCGGCAAGGGAGTCATGGCCGATCCGAGGAAGCCGTTACCCGCCAGCCCGGCCGCTTCCCCGGCCGCCGCTTTGGCCAGAAACGACATGCCCGTGCGCCAGGCGCTGCCAGTGGACGATGCGCCGCGCCGACCGGCGGTTCCCCCTCCGCCCGCAGTGCTCAGTGCGGTCCCGCCCAGCCAGGGGGCGAGCAGTGGTGTTTCCCTTCAGCCGTTCTTGTCCGCACCCGCGGCGGTTCCGACGGACGGAGGCGCACCGAGAACTGCCCGCAGTGTGCTGGCAGGCGTCTTGCCAGCCAAAACGTGGCGGGCCTACGCCCCGGGTCAGGGGCTGCCCGGCAAGGGCA
>CAXTVY010000348.1:0-3630 GCA_964247665.1 uncultured Chthoniobacterales bacterium
ACAACCCGCCCGCGCCCGAGTTGCTCGACCTCTGCGACCAGATGGGGATGCTCGTGATGGACGAGGCGTTCGACGAGTGGAAGGAAAACCATAACAAGTACGGGTACGCCACGGTCTTCGACGAGTGGAGCGAACCGGACCTGGTGAGCATGTTGAACCGCGACCGCAACCATCCGAGCATCATTCTCTACAGCATCGGCAACGAGATCGCCGAAGGCCGCGCGGGCAAACCCGAGGCCGGTCCCACCTCCGCCCGCCTCGTGGCCATCTGCCACCGCGAGGACCCCACGCGGCCCGTCACCTCGGCTTGTCCCGGCCCCGCCGCCGATTGGAGCAGCGGGCTGGCCCAGGCCCTCGATGTTTTCGGTCTCAACTACAACCTCGGCTGGTACGGGAGAAATGACCCGGCCTCCAAAGGGACGTCCAAGCCGGGCGACACCGAATACCACGGGCAGCTTCCGATGGTCGGCAGCGAGACGAGTTCGCAGGTGGATTCCCGTGGGGAGTACGGTCTGAAACTCGACGAAACGGGCAACGTGCAGATCGTCTCCAAGACCAACGACAATCAGGTCTCCAGCTACGACTACTGGCGTCCCGGCTGGGGTTGCTCCGCCGAGACGGACCTCCTCGCGTTGAAAGATAACCCGTGGATGGCAGGCGAGTTTGTGTGGACCGGCTTCGACTACCTCGGCGAACCTACCCCTTACAACTGGCCTTCCCGCAGTTCGTACTTCGGCATCGTCGATCTGGCGGGCTTTCCGAAGGATCGTTACTACATTTACAAGAGCGTCTGGAGCGCGGAGCCGGTTGTGCACATCCTGCCCATGTGTTGGAACTGGCCGGGCTTCGAGGGAAAAACGATCCCGGTGCGCGTCTTCACGAACGCCGACGCGGTCGAATTGTTCCTCAACGGCATGTCGCTGGGTTCTAAAAAGTTCCCTTCGGAAAGTGCGGAGCAAATCCTGGAAAAACAGAACAAGGATAAAACCGTCTCTGTGACGAAGAGCCAAGGAATGCACCTGGAGTGGGCAGTGCCCTACGCGCCGGGTGAACTGAAGGCGGTTGCCACCAAAGATGGCAAGGTCGTCAAGACCGACGTGGTCCGCACGGCGGGAGCACCGGCAACACTCCGGCTGAGCGCCGACCGGACCCGAATCACCGCCGATGGCCAGGATCTGTCCTTCGTGAAGGTCGAGGTGCTCGACCGGGACGGCAACATCTGCCCGAACGCTGACAACGAAATCCATTTCGAGGTGGGTGGAAATGCCTTGGCCATCGCCGGGTTGGATAACGGGGACGCCACCAACCATGAGTCGTTCCAGGGCCGGGACCATCAGGCGTACCACGGTCTGGCGCTGGCGGTCCTGAAATCTAACTACAACGCGACCGGCGACTCGAAGCTGACCGCGAGCAGCGCGGGACTGACCCCAGCCAGCATCATCCTCTCGACCACAACGGTGAAATGAGGCTTGTAACCCGAAGGTCGTAGGTTCAAATCTTACCCCCGCAACCACTTTTAAAGGTTTGAAAGTGATTTTGCTTCAACCGTCTGCGATATGGGCAGATTTCAGGCGAAATGTCCCACGAATATAGGGTGTGCCTGAAAGTCATGCGTCAAATGTGCCTAAAACATTGATGGCACGATCAATCCGAAGGCTGCGGCACCAACACTGGCCAGCTCAACTCCGCACCTGAACGGGCCAGTTCACTCCTGATGGCTGCACTGAAGGAAAGTCGCGTGATTTTTGCGCTTGGCCATCGCCGTCTCGATTCTCCGAAAACCCAGTTTTCGTAGCACGCACACCGCACCGGCAGGCTCGCTAACATCACCGCCCGGCTCGACCGCCGCGCCGGCCGCAACGTCGTCGGGCACGCTGCCCGCGCCGCCGACTACTTCGCGTAGACTTCGAACCGCGAAATCTGATAGCCGTACCTGCCTTTGTCGGTTGCGATCACCCGCACATACCGCCCCTTGCCGGTCAACCCGGCGAGGTCGTCCAGGCCGCCGTGACCCTTGGTGGTCTGGTAGATGGGCGTCCAAGTTTGGGCGTCATCGGAGACCTGCACCTCGTAGCTCTTCGGGAAGTCGTCTCCCTCCCACCCAATTTTCACGCGCCCAAAGTCCGTGCGGTTACCCAGATCGACGCAGAGCCACTCCGGCTGGTCAGTCTTCGGACGGGAATGCCAGGAGGTCAGGATGTCGCCATCGACCGCGTACTGCACGTCGCCATCCGGCTGCGCCGAGGACGCCGTCACCGGGCGGGCCAGCGCCAGGTTCGCGGGGTCCGGCGGTGGTGGATTCGGTTTGGGCGCGTTGTTCCAACACTCCACCGCCAACGCGGCATCTTGCCCGCCGGCGCTCGCGCGGTCAAACTGGATGGTGAGATGCTTCGTTTCACCGGGCACCAGGGAAAAGTAACCGTCGTTCATGAAGACGGGCAACACCTGCTCGTCAGTGCCAGGCTTGACGACTTTGGGCCGGATGGCCAAGGCGACCGTGCGCGACCCGGCCGGGTTGGTGATGTCGGCCGTCATCGTCTCCGTGCCGTTTTCGTGGCGTAGAGTAGAGGAGACCCCCAGCTCGACGGGCGGCAGGTTTTTCAAATCGGCGTACCGCTCGTCCGTCGTGCCGCGCCAGTAGAAGTTCTCCGACACGGTCGCCCCCTTCGCGTCCCGCAGCTTCAGCTTGACGAAGTGCACGGACGAAAGGCCCTCGGGGAACGTCAACGAAAAGCAATCCGCCACCGCATCCGGCTTGGACGATACCGGTACGGAGCGGGAGAACTTCTGCGTGCCGTCCGCATTATAGATCGAGGCTTCGGCAGTGAGACCAAGCGCCTCCCGGCCCGAAGTGTTGACGACCCGGATGCGGTCGTCCAACTGGTTCCAGTAAATATGAACCGGCTCGCAGGCGTTTTTCGCCCCCCAGTAAGAGCCGGTGGTGTCAAAATAGTAATCGTAGGTCTGCCAGACGAAGGAAGGATAGGCGGATTGGCTCATCCAGATCAGCACGCCAGCGGCGGTGTTGTCGCTGTGGTCGAGCCAGCTTTCAAACAGCGTCTTCATCGTCTCCAGGTTCAACAACTGCGCCTTGCGGCAATAGTCCTCAATGCCTGCCACCTTCCCGTACCGCACACTGATGGAAGTGTTGTATCCGACCGGCCCCGCGTTGCCCGCGTTGGTGCCCAGGAAATGCTGGTTCCACATTTCGTCCGGCGGCCAGGCGTCAGCGGGGGGCATGAACTTCTTGAAGCTGTCGTACGAGGTAAACGTCGCGGTGCCGGCCTCGCTGTGCATCCCGTAGTTCCCCTTGCGCTGGTAATACGCCTTGAGGTCCAGGTTGCGGTAGGGGCCGCTTCCGCTCACGTCCCCGGCGTTGGACTGGGGCTGGTAGCGGCGGTCGCCTGCGTCATAGGTCTGGATGTCCTCCCGCAGCCAGTCGTTCAAAGGCGGGAGGGGCGTACTCTCGTTTTCGCCGCACCAGAGGGCGACACAGGCGTGGTTGCGCACCTGTTTGATCTTCTCGATGGCGTTGGCCCGGAAGATCTGCAAGTTGGCATGCAAGCCACGCGTGGAATGGAGCCGGAAGTCGTCCCAGACCATCATGCCGTTGCGGTCGCAGGCGTCGTT
>CAXTVY010000349.1:0-3336 GCA_964247665.1 uncultured Chthoniobacterales bacterium
GCGAGTCTATGGTCACGGATATCATCCAGCAAGTTCGTCCCCTTGCCGCACCGCGCGCTGAAATGCACCCACCCGGGCCGATAGCCGGTGTTGACCCCCATGACGATCAACTTGGGCAGCCGCGTGCGCCAGATTTGCGCGATTAACGGATGCACCTGACAAGGCGTATGGATGCGGATGGCAGCCACCGGTCCAGCGAATTTTGGCCCTGCCTTCTTCGCTTCGGCGTAGGCGGCATTGACCTCCTCCTTGTCGCGCCGCAGCGAGTCGGCTTCCGGGCTCTCGCCTTTGACGATGTCGCGGGGGCCAGCGGCGTGCAACAACAACGCCAGGGCGGCCGAGGCGTCGCCACTGGGCGAACGGCGTGGAGCGTTGAGCAGCGTCGTCGCATCGCGCAAAATACCCGCGCCATAACGCTTCTTCGCGGGTGCGATGAGGCCAAACGGTGCCTTGTCGCCGATGTCGCTGAGCACGCTGATGGCGGCGATCCAGTCCAGGTCGTCCACGTCCACCCCGGGCAAGCCACTCGCGCACGCGATGGCGAGCAGGCCGCTGGTCGGCACCAGGTCCAGGCCGTAGCCGGTGATCACCGCGCGTTCGGCCGCTTCGGGCGGCAGGCCGGACGGCCGGTGATGGTCCACGAACAGCGGCGGCGAGCCGCCCCAGACCGGTTCCTCGCGCACGCCCAGGTCCGTGACGATCACGGCGGCGGGCTGCCGCGCTTCCAACAGCGCGCGGGTTTCGTCCGACCACGCACTCCCGGCCTTGCCCGTGGCGTGTACTTCCACCTCCCGCAGACCGGCCCGCCGCAGGGCCAGCGTCAGGATGGCTCCGGCGGCGAGTCCGTCCGCGTCGCTGTGGCAGAGCACGAATACCGGGCCGACCCTCTCCTTCGCTTCCGCGACAAAGCGCGACAGCTTGCGGCGGCTGTCCGCGAGAAACTCCGGCGGCAGGTCCGCCGCCGCCGCTGCTGCCGTCCCGGTCGTTGCTGCGTTCACATCCATCCCGTTGATACGTTTCGTCTTGTCCGATGCGATGCCTTTTCCGTGGGGTCAATGTTGAAGGGTGACAGCTTCGGGCGGAGGTTGCCTCCGTTACCGCCATGAACCCGCTGCCCATCGTCACGGTCCGACCGGCTATCCCGACCGACCTGGCGGGAGTGGCGGCACTCATCGCGCGGACGAACGTCGCACCTGCGAGCCAGTCGTTGCATTGTGCCGCCACCACGTCCGCGGGCGTGCGCGCGGCGTTGCGGCGGGCGGAGGATTTCCCCGGCGGCTGGGAACGCGGCTTCATCGCCGGCGTCACGCCGGACGAAGAACCGGCCGCTGTCCTCGGCGCGCAGCTCGATCCGGACCGCGTGCTCGCCTGGCTCTGGGGACCTTGGCTGGCCGACGAGCGCCATTGGCACAAACCACTGCCCACCCTCCTGCTGGATACCCTGTGTCAACGACTGCCCGCCAGCGTGCGGCGGCTCGAAGCGTTTCTTCACGTGGAAAACCGCGCTGCCTTGCGATTTCTGCAATCGCGCGGTTTCACGGTGGGAGCCGTCACTCACATCTACGTCGCCCGGCCTTCCGGAAGCGCGGTTCCGAACGAGGTTGGCGCGGATTTGGGCGTGACCCACGAAGTGGCGTTCGGCCGCCTGCACGCGGAAACGTTTCCGGCCCACGGCAGCACCCCGGCGGCCGACCTCCTTGCCGGACGCGACGCCGAACACCGCATCTTCGCTTGCACGGACGGCTTGCGGCTGCTCGGCTACGTGTGCGTTTCGATCAATCGCGCGCCCTCGGAAGGCTTCGTCGATTATCTTGCCGTGCGCGCCTCCGCCCGTGGCCGTGGCATCGGCGCGGCCCTCTTGCGGCGGGCGCGATGGTGGGCGTTCGAGGAACAAGGGTTGCCGCAACTCGCACTCTGCGTGAGCGATTGGCGGGCCGGTGCACGACGCTTGTACGAGCAGACCGGTTTTACCCTGTCGGCCAGCGGCATGACCGCGCGGCGGCGGAGAACAGTTTAATCACCCGACGCGCCATCCTCCGACGCAAGCAGGCTAGCCAGTCTCGCCTCGTAGGGACGAGCCACCTCGCGGGTTTTCCGTTCCATCTCGCGGTAGATCGCTAGCGTTTGCTTGCCGATCTCCGTCAATTGAGCCGCACCGCCGTCTTTGCCGCCACGCCGCACGTCCACCAACGGCTGCCGGAAGCACCGGTTCATGCTCTGGATGAGCTTCCACGCTTTCATGTAGGAAAGCGCCATCTCCCTGGCAGCCTGCACGATGGACCCGCTCTCCGCAATGCGTTCGAGTAACTCTACCCGTCCCGGCCCGAGCGCAGCCTCTTCGCCGTGAAAGAGACGGATGCGCAGTCGCAGGATGGACGGTGCGGCGGGAGAATCCATGGTTTTTCTAGTTGACCGCCGCCTTCGCCGCCGGACGCCGCTCGATGCGCACCTCCGTCAGCTTCAGCCCGAAGAAGCGCGCCACCTCACGCGCCTGCCGCCGCACCGCCTTGCCCACCGGGGCAGCGAGTGGCCAGCGAAAAGGAAACACCCGCACCGCGAGGCTGCCCGCACCGATCCGGTCGTAGCGCCATGTCGCCACCGCCCGGCCATGGACCAGCACCACTGCCTCGATGTGCCCGGCCGGACGCCACACGCGTGCATAGGCCTCGGGCGGGACCACCCAATCTTTCACCCGGTGCGCCAGCAGCAACGGATCGAACCGCCCGAGCATCCGCACCGGCCACGCGCCGGACTCCGGAGCCGCTTCCGCGAGGACTGGCAGATCGTCGTGCAAGAGGAGAAGCGGCGCACCCGGCGCAGCGGCATCGGTGGTGACCGGCACCAATTCTTCCGCCAGCGCACCTACCCATCGGCGGCTCTCCTCCACTCCGACGCCACGCCAGTAGGCGAAGTCCGCCACCGTCGCCGGGCCATAACAGCGGAAATACCGGCGTGCCAATTCAACGTTCGCGGCTTCCACCGGCGGGGGCGACCACTCCAATCCCGGCAGCCAATGGTTCCGGTAGGCGTAGCGTGCCTCGCCGCCGTCCCAACGCGCATGGCACGCCAAACCAGTCCGCACGAGTTCGGCGAACACCCCGCCCCACGGGGAATACAGGTCCGGCGGCAGCGGGATGTTCGCCGCGCGCAGTTCTTTGCGGCTGAGCGTCCCGCGTTCGCGCAGCAGGTCCGCCGCGTGCGCGACACCGGCGCGGAACGCCGCCAAGTCGAACGTGGGATCGCTCTCGGCGTCCTTTTCCCACCAGGTCCGGCGGCCGGAGCACGCGGCTTGCATGAGCGGCCAGTCCCCGGTGTCGTAGAGGTGCAGCGTCCGGC
>CAXTVY010000349.1:3346-3601 GCA_964247665.1 uncultured Chthoniobacterales bacterium
CAGACGCCCCGTTCCAGCGTGCCACCGTCAAAGCCGTGACGCCGTGCGCCTGCCCCCCCGCAAGCCGCGGTCCCACGGTTTCGGGATCGGCAAACGGCTCGGCCAGACCCGAACGCCGCAGCCGGAACCAGCGTATCTGTTCGTCGCTTATCTGCATCGCCCCGCCAGCTTGCACCGTCTACCGGATAGCGTCCACCCTGGACCCTGCGCTCCTCACACGAATGCCTCCGCCACGGTGTCTGCAAGCAGCCGCCC
>CAXTVY010000350.1:0-3598 GCA_964247665.1 uncultured Chthoniobacterales bacterium
GTGTATTACTATGCCGATCCGGCGAATCCCGGCCGCTACAACACGAACGGGGTCCGGTATTTCTACGTGTTCAACACGAGGCAAATCATCAGCAAGTGACGCCATGGCTCGGGCTCGGCGAGTTTGCAACTCGCCGCAAGCCCCACGCTGTCGCGCCCAACAGCCCCGCGCCCAGCGCTGCCAGCCAGAGCGAGGGCGTCAGCAGACGCGGCCAGTAATGGAACCGCACCGTGTAGTCGCCCGCCCGCGCCAGATAAACGCCGCTGAAGCCCTGGTCGATCCGCAGGCACGGCGCGGGCTGGCCGTTGACGCTCACCCGCATGTCCCGGGCCTGGAAGCCTTCCATCACGGCCACCACACCCGGGCTTGTGGCATGGACGCGAAATTCCGTCGTGTTGGCGGTGAGGTGGTAATCCGTCGCCGGAACAATCGCCCGCTCCGTAGGCCGATGACCGGTCAACGCCCCCAACTCGGGCTGCGCCGCCATGTCGTCCCCGCTGACCGCCGCGAACGGCCGGCCGTCGCCGAGGTTCAGCAGGGTCAGCAGCGCCCGGTCGTCGTTGCAGCGCGCCAGCGCGTCCGTGAAGAACGCCCGGGGCCAGGCGCTTTCGCTCTCGTACACGTCCAGGTCGTCGTGCCCGAGCAGGTGCATGGCGGGCGGCACCGGCTCCGGCGGCTGGCCGGTGCCCGGAGGTAAATCGAGATAGTAGCGCAGGTTGAGCAGGTCGTAGAACCGCCGCCGCAGGCTGGCCACGTCCTGCCGGTTGACCCCCATCGACCAAGCGTACTGCACGGGCACCTGTGAATCGATGAGCAGTTGGTGCACATACCGGTTCTGCAAGGCGTCGGGGCCGCTCGTCATCTCCAGCCCCAACGCCGCGCCGAAGCCGGGGGTGAGGTTGCCGTTGAATCCGGAGCAGCGGCCCGGCCGGGCGCGCTGGAGCGTCAGAAGCCGTTCCACGGCCCGGGATTTCGCGTGGAAGTCGGCCCGCGCGGGTGGGTACACGACGTAGAGGCCCGGACCCGCCACGGCGTGGGAGTGCAGGCCCTGCCGCCACAGGAGAGCCGTCAGGCAAAGCACCACCCAGGGCAGCACGCCCGGCGCGCTCGCCCCCCGGTCCAGGCAGAAACGCCGCCACAGGAAGGGCAACGCCGCGAATGCCGCCACGAGCGTCGCCACGTAGCCCCAGAAGAACGGGGCGCGGCCATTGATCTTTTCCAGTGGCATCGGCGCGAAATCGGTGTTCTGCGTGGCCTGCGCCATCCCCAGGAACAGGGCCACGACCAGCCCCAGCACGAACACCGCGCCCCAGATGTCCAGGGACCAGCCGCGCGCCCCAAGCCGGTCCCGCGCGTGTTGCAAGCCGCCGCCCGCCAGGACGACGAGCAAGACGATCAGCGGACAGGAAAAGGTGGTGTCGACGTGGATGACGTTGCCCAAAAGCGGTATCGCCGCGATGGCGGCCGGGGGCACAACCCCGAACACCAGTGCTGCCGTGCCCAGCGTGCAGGCCGTCAGCGCCACGTACACCCCCCGTTGCGCCAGGCTCCGCCAGCCCACCAGGGCCAGCCCGACGCCCAGCAGCACGAGGAAGTTCGTCGTCGGGCTGTAAACCGCGGCGGTATGGTTGTACTGCCGGTAAAAAATATCGTCGAAGAGGCCCGCCAGCATCCCGGGCTGGATCTGGAGCGCACCGGGCTCGGTGTAGGCCGTCCAGGCGTCGCGGAGCGCATCCAGGAACGTCAGCCACAAGGGCGCGCTGAGCAGCAATAGGCAGCCGCTTGCCCAAGCGGCCAGGGCGAGCCGGGTCCAGCGCTGCCGCCAGGGCAGCGCGCCCGAGAGCAGCAACGCCCCCGCCCCCGCCCCGTTGAGCACGATCAGCAGGAAACAGGCTTCCTTGGCCGTGCCGCTGCAAAGCTCCATCCAGTCCGCCAGCAGCAGCAGCGCGAGGGCGGAAGTCGGAAGTCGGAAGACGGAGGGAGAAACGACTTCAATCCTCTTTCGAACCGGAAACTGACAATGTGCGCCGGTCATCGTCCGGCAGGCTTTCTCCTCCAGTCTGCGGACTCCCGACCTCCGACTTCCGACTTCCGACTTTCCCAGGTTGAACCACGCGAGGAGAATCCACGGGGCATAACACACGCTGAAATAGCTCGGGTGATTGAAGCGGTACGGAAAAAATCCCAGGAAGCACGCGCCGAACGTCAGCGTGACGGCAGCGAAAATCCGGCCGCCGTTCGCCCGGCGGACCGCCAGCCCTATCCCGGCGGCGAACAGCAGCTTGGCCAGCAGGAACTTGCCGTCCCACGCCCAGCCGTTCCCTCCAGCCAGGATCACGAGCAGGTTGAGCGGATCGCCGACCATGGATTGCCCTTGCCCGAGCAATGGCACCCCGGCGGCGTTGTAGCGGTTCCATAGGGGAAACTCGCCGTCCTGAAAGAGCGAACGGCGCTCTACCGCCGCGTAAGGCAGCGAGGCCAGCATCCCCGCGGCGGTGTCCGCGCCGTTGGTCCACTCCAAGTGCGTCTCGGTGGAACCCGGCAGCGTGGGCAGACGGTCGTACAACAGGTTGCCGCAGATCGCGGGTCCCACGAAGCTCTTGCCCAGGAAGACGACCGGGTAACAGCTCAGCAGCACCCCCGCCAGGGCCACCAGCCAGAGCGTGGCCAGAGGCCGCCGCTCGCACCATTCTCCGCACCCAGCGTAGCTCCGCACGCACCAATCCTGCATCCTCTCGGCGTGGCGGCGGAGCGGATGTTCCACTTGTTCCACGTGGAGCAATCGCTGCCAGAGCGCCCGCGCCACCACGGCTCCCGCGAGGTAAGCCGTGCCAGCCAGCAGGAGACTGACGGCCGTCACAGCGTCGAAGGGTCCACGCAGGATCGTCACCACGTAAGCCAGTAGCGGCAGGCCGAGCAGCCCGAGCAGGTTGGCCATTGCCACGCGCCCGGCCGGCGGCGCGGGCGGCGGCGTCAGTCCCGGGGCGACGCGGGCAGGCGGCTCTTCTGGCAGAATGGTGTTCAGCATCGGTGCAACGGCAACGATGCTGACACCTAGCAGCTTCTGAACCGGGCTGCGCCGGGCAGCGTTATTCCTTTGGGCGCAGGTGCGGAAAGAGGATCACGTCGCGGATGGAATCCGAGCCCGTGAGCAGCATCATCAACCGGTCGATGCCCAGCCCGATGCCGCCCGCCGGGGGCATCCCGTGCTCCAGCGCGAGCAGAAAATCCTCGTCGATGCTCTGCGGCTCGCCACCGGACTGGTGCAGCAGTCGCTCGCGCTGCACGTCGGGGTCGTTCAGCTCCGAATAACCCGGGGCGAACTCCATGCCGTTGATGACCAGCTCGAACACGTCCACCAGCGACGGGTCGTCCACGTTCTGCTTGGCCAGCGGGACCAGTTCCTTGGGCAGGTGCGTCACGAATAGCGGGTCGAAGGTTTTTGCCTCGATCCTCTTTTCAAAGAGCTGTTGCGTCACTTCGAAGTCGGCCATGTCGGGCCGGATTTCCAGGTCCAACTCGCGTGCGCGGTCCACCCGGCCTGCGGAGGTCAGTGCCCACCACCCCGGCTCCACTTCTTCGATCAAGTCCTTGTAGC
>CAXTVY010000351.1:0-3594 GCA_964247665.1 uncultured Chthoniobacterales bacterium
CCACTGGCCCGCAGCCGTATCGAACGCCCAGGTTTTCTGGTGATCGCCCGCGCCACCCACGTTGACCCAGATCCTGCCTTCATGGTCCGTGGTGATGTTCTGCGGGTTGGTGAAGTTTTCATCCGGCACCGGGTGTGCGAGCCACTGTTCGCCGTCCCACTCGCTGATCGATGCCGGCGTTTGCTTGAGGGTCGCCCACGGACGGCCGCTGGCATCAAGCGTCCAGCCGCCGTTCGAGTCGAGGTCGAGTAGACGCGGGTTTTGCCGCTCCTGCGGAGGCAGGTAGAGCGCGAGATGGACGAACCGGGAACCTTGGCCGATGGCGAAGAACGTGCTGTCGGCGAAGCGGGCAAATGCGCGGGCACCTTCCAGCGGAAAACCGGAGCGCCAGGAAAACCGGGCGGGCTCTCCCTCGCGTGGAATGAACCAAGGGTTGGACGGATAGGATTGCACGAGCAGCCCTTCCTTGATGGGTAGCCAGGAGCGGGAAAGCCAGTTGCCTGACTGCGTGTCATCCAGAAGTGCGAGCGACTTCGTCCATTGCCCGTCGCGCAGCCGCCAGAGCGTTCGCCCGGAAACCACCACGTCTTCCACCGCGTAGAGGTCACCGCCGTCGACGAACAACTCGTGGACGCAGCACAGCGCCTTGGGGGCGGGATCGGGCAGCCGTTCTAGGGCAAAGGTATCGATGTCGACCCTGTAAAGGCCGTCGTTCCCCACCGTCACCCACATGTGCCGCTCGTCGGCGCGGGCGATGGCGAGGACGCGGGCTCCCTTTTTGAGGGAAGAGGTCAGGTCATGGATTTCGCCGTGGTCATCGGTGAAGACGAGGACGCCGCGCAGGCTGGCGTAATTGGAGGCGGCCGGATCCGACCAGACCCACACGCGGCCCTTGCCGTCCTCGGCCGCATGAACCTCGTTGTAGCCGGACTTTGCGTGACCGGGCGAATCCAGTTCGTCGGGAGTGATTTCGTGTACCACCTTCGTACCGCCAGCGTCCACCCGGTAGATGCGCGGTGTGGCGTCGGTGATCCAGAGCCGGTTCCGCGAATCGGCCAAAGGCCTGGTTCGCAAATCGCTGTTCAAGATTTTGTTTTCCGCTATCCCGAGTAGGCTGGCGCGTTCGGCGTGGCGTGTCACCGCCATCCTTTCGTTCGGCACTCGCCAGATGCAGGCGACGGCTCCATCGGTCATCTTGGCGATGCCTTCCGGAGTGACGTTCTCGGGCAGACCGGGCGGCAGGGCCTCCTGCGTCCACAGCTTGCCGTCAAAATGATAAAGGGCGTCGGTGGCTCCGTGGCAGTAGGCCCACAGGATGCCGTGGCCGTCCTGCACGGCGTCCACCAGATACGGCGGTTCCTGGGCGAACGCCGAACCGAACCCCAACAGGCACAGCAAAAGGGCCAAGCGCATGGGAGTCACCAGGAGTAATGGACCTTGTAGTTCAAGGTCTTTTCCTCGTCGGGCTTGACCTGCACGCGGAACTCGACGCTTTGCGAGTCGGTCTTCACGAACGGGTCGGTGTTGTCGCTGATCTCCCAGTTGGTCCAGCGGTAGAGATGCTCGACCACGCGGATCTCCACGGTTTCCCTCTTGTGGTTCCGTAGTTTGATCTCGAACCACTCGTCGGCGGTGTCGCGGGGATTGTTGGTGGTGTAGCCGGTGCGCTTGCGCTCGCCGGTTAGGTCGAAGGCGTCCCCGGTGAAGACCCGCACGGTTTCGTCCTTGGGCGTGTGGTCGATCAGGTTTTCGCCGGTGAACTCCAATTGCCCGTCCGAATCTCGCCGGTAAAAGCGCACGCGGCCCTTGGGCAGCGGGATGCCGAGGTGATTGGCTTCCGAATCCTTGAACTCGCGCATGGTCCACACTTTTGGGTTGCTCTGCGTACCGTAGTCGCTCTGGTTGCGGATGTTCTCGTAGCTCCAGCCCCGACGGCTCTGGTCGATTTTGACACCGTCGTACACGTAAAAGTGGTTGGAAGCGATGCCCTCCGCACGCACGAACTCCACCTGCTTGGTCTCACGGTCGTGTAGCGTGGTGGGGCGAGGCAGGTTGTAGAGATGGTATTCGTCGAAGGTTTTCTCCGTCACGGTCGGCCCGATTTCTTTCTGATCTGCCATCATGATAAAGTGGCCTCTCGCAACCGTGTTGCTCTCGTCCTGCTGGAGCTTGTTCACGTCGCCTGCCATGAGCTTAATCCTGGCGTCAGTGAAGGTCTTGCCGCTCTGGTTATCCATCGTCACCAAACCCACGAGGTCGATCTGATCGCCCTGTTTGGGAGCCACGACGCTGTAGTCGGCCTGCCACGTCATGCCACCGGTGACATAGGCCAGCTCGGCGTCGAGTTTGGCAGGTTGGTCACTCTGGATCTTCCAGTCCAGCCTCGGCTTGAGGATTGTGTCATCAGCCAGGGCGGGAAAGAGCGGCTGGCCGGGCAGGGAGAAGCGCAGCTTGCCGTCAACCTCGATGATGGGCTCGCCCATACCCGTGCTGCCGTTGCTGTAGGCCATCTGCTGCTGATAATACCCGTTGCCGTAGCGTGGCAGCCCGGAGGAGTGCGGCACGTAACCGCTGCGGATGATCTTGCCCTGGACGATCTCGGGCTTGGCGTCGGGCCGCTCCACGAGGAAGTCGATGGTCTTGCCTTCGAAGAGGGAGAGCAGGAGCGCCTGCGACACCAGATCCGCGCGGTAGTCTTGTTCGAGGATCTGGAGGTGGACCTTGCCCGCCGGGTCGCGCAGGATGACCGAGTCAGGTTCCAGGTGAGTGGTGGGTTCGGTGAAGTGCACGTCGTTGACGCCGGCTTTCAGATCGAGCGGCATGGTGTCGCGCACGACGGCGAAATCCTGGTTGTAGATGGTCAGCGCCGGTTCGGCGGACGCCAGAGCCAACGGAAGGACGAGCAATAGGAGCAGAGGTTTGTACATGTGGAGGAGGAAGGAAGTCCCGCATTCTGCCTCAGGTTTGAGCCGCTTCCAAGGTCAACGATGTCTGCGCTGAAATCGCAGGTTCAACCGTTCCGTCGCCGCTGAAGGTGGAAATACCCTTCAAGCAGGCGGCGGATGGAACTCGAAGGCGTCCGGTGGCACGTCGATGCCCACGCGCACGTTCGAGAACGTGTATTCGCAGCGGGGAAAATCTTCCTTCGGCAGCCGCGCCCGGTGAGTGGTGGCCCAGTGAACCACCTCGTCGGCCGCAGCGCCCAGCGGTAGTTCCGTGGGCTGCTGACGCGGCCTGACTCGGACCGGACTGGTCGCGCGCGGCGAGGGACACAGTTGGCTGCTGGAGACCCGCGCCGGAAACCAGAAGTCGTCGGACACTTGAGAAAGCTCCTGCACCACGAACACGCTTTCCAGGTCCTCTCCGGCCTCTGCTTCGGCAAAGCGGAGCAGCGCAAAGCCACGCTCCGGGTCGAGGTGGTAAACGTGGCGGCCTCCCCGGGTAAATACCTGTTCCAGCCTCAGCACGCGGCTGCCGTTCTCCAGGGTCTCCCAGCCGGCGGTACGCGCTTCCACGATCCCGGGCGTGCGGAAGCGTTCGGGTTCCAGGAGCGCCCGCGCCAGCCGGACAGGCTCTGACTCCGCAGGGTCAATC
>CAXTVY010000352.1:0-3552 GCA_964247665.1 uncultured Chthoniobacterales bacterium
ACTCCGATTTTCCCAGAGCTATTCGCGTCCTCTGACCTGCCGCTGGCAATTGATTCCTACCAGCGAGCTTACGTCTGGAACGAAGAAAAGATCGTGGCGTTGATCGAGGACTTGGAAGGCTACGCCGCCAGCGGAGTTTCACCGCAAAGCGACTACTACATGGGCACGGTGCTCCTGCATGAGAACCGTGCGGAGCGAAAACGATTTATCATCGATGGGCAGCAACGGATCACGAGCTTGTGTATTCTGCATCGCGCGGTGACGGGCAGTCTGCCCGAGAACTGCCAGTTGAGCTACAGCAGTCCAGAGTCCTGGAAAAACATCAAAGTCGCTCGCCGGGCCTGCTCGGAACATAGGGCACTAGAACGAGTGTCAGTCCATCTCGCCCGGATTCGCTTCACGCTGATCACGGTGGATACGGAAGACTTGGCCTTCACGTTTTTCGACACGCAGAATAACCGGGGCGTACGACTGAACGCGACCGACCTTCTCAAAGCGTTTCATTTGCGCGAGGTTTCCGGGTCGGACCCAGAGCCTTTGCAGCGTGCCTGCGCGGCGCGGTGGGAGGAGCTGCAGGCCACTCCCCCCATCTTCGGACACGATCAAGATTTTGCCCCAGCTCTGTTCGAATCGCTGTTGTGGCGCGCGCGGCGGTGGACCGGCCAAAGGTTTGATGCTCAGGGATCGGACGACGGCATCATCCAAGAGTTCCAGAAGCAAACCGACCGAGATCACGGCCGGGCCGCGGCGGAGGTGCCACTGTACCGCGCCGCCGGCAATCGGCGCGCTGCGGTCCTGACTCTTTTACCCGGCGATGAATACCGCTTGGGAGGCGAGGAAATCCATCTGAGCAATCGCCCGGTTGACTTGCCTTTCGCCATCCGCCAGCCCATCAGCGCCGGGGTCGGGTTTTTTCTCTACGCGGCAAAGTACACGGCGTTGGCAAAGCAGCTCGTCACATCTGTCTTGGACGATGAAGAACTGCGCGAGTTCCAACGATTTTACGCTGGGGTCATCGTGCCTATTTCTCCCTATCTGCGTGAGTTCTTCCTGCTCGCGTGCGTGATATACGTGGATCAGTTTGGGTACCGGTCTTTGATGCGCTTCGCGTTGTGGCTTGACTATGTGTTGGGGTCAATACGCTTAGACAAATATTACATTTTTCGAGCCGCGCCCGTCAATTTCCTGCGCCAGTCGTCAGCCAATCTCCTCGATGTGCTCACCCAATCCTTTCGGCCGCGGGAAGTGATTGAATTTCTGCGCACGTTACCAGATCCGGCCACGATCTATGCGCGCACAGAAGCGTCGTTCAATGGTGTGCAAAGCCGCTACGTCGCGAACGTTCGCGCCTACTACGATCGCGAAGAGAAGGTTTTGAGCGGACGCGCCACTTGGATCGAGCTAAAGCTGTCCGCTCTCGGACTCGCATGAACAACGCATATCCACTCGGATCCGAGCTAGTATCGCTCGGGGAGTTGTCGCGCCGAAACTTGTTTTTCCACGTGCCGATTTACCAACGGCTCTACGTTTGGGGTAGTGAGCAAATCAACACGTTGTTGGAAGACCTCGTGACGGCATACCTAGATGGCCTGCCCATGTACTATTTGGGTGGCACCCTGGTCGTGGAACGGCACCTCGTTGATGGCACGACGCGCCTTGAACTCATCGACGGTCAGCAGCGGTTTACCACCTTGTGGATGATGAGCCTAGTGTGGCGGCATGCACTCGGTCCGTTTCTAGGTGACTACACGCGACAGCCGATACGTCCCCGCATCGCGTTCTCGATCCGACCCGAGGCGGACGACTTTTTCGCGCGGCTGGCGAGTGGCGAAGCCGAGCCACCCCTACCCAAACATCCGCAGATCGTGGATGCTTTGGCAACGATCCGTTCCTTCTCCGCAAAGTGGTCCGACTCAGGACGCTGGAGCCTCAAGAGTTTCGATCTCCAGGCGTTCAGCCATTTCATGATGGAGAATGTTCGCCTGGTCCTGACCCGCGTGCCGCCAGACACGGATCTCAACAAACTCTTTGAGGTCATCAACAGTCGCGGCGCTCAGCTTGAGCACCACGAAATCCTCAAGGCGCGAATGCTCCGGCCGCTGGCGGACGGTGACCCCCACATGCGCGAACGGTACGCCGCGTTGTGGGAGGCGTGTGCCCACATGGACAGCTACGTGGAAAAAAATCTGCGTGACAGCGCCCATGTCAAGATCGCGGACCTATACGGCGAAGCCGAAGACAGAACCGGTGGCGAGGCCCTGGGTCGTGCCTCCGCCGTGCTTGACGCGATTGCACAGCGTCGGCAGGAAACCCAACGGCACCCGGCGAAAAGCCTCGACGACATCCTAAACGACCAAGAAGAATTGCCGGACCAGAAAATCGCCGAGGAAATCGACGACTACGAGGCACGCCAGGTGCGGAGCATCATCTCCTTTTCGATGCTCTTGCAACACACCCTTCGCATCTGGCTGCACCTGCGCGGGCTGAAAGACCTGCCGAGGATTTTGGACAGCAGACTGCTCGAGCTTTTCTCCGAGCGCTTTTTTCAGCAGGGAACAACCAGCCGGGAGAACGCTACCTCTTTCATCGAACTGCTCTGGGAAATTCGGTACTGCTTCGACAAGCACGTTATTAAATGGGTGGAGGCCGACGACCAAGAACTGCATCTGATCTGTCGGCTGTACGTGAATCGGTCCGAGGGTAGACAAAGTCTGCAACGCCGTCGCCCGGAGGCTACGGAAGGCTTCGCGCTATTGCAGAGCATGCTCTACCACTCGCAGCAGATCACAACCCATTACTGGTTGACCCCGCTCCTCGCCTACTTGCACGCGAACCCCGGCCAAACCGCTGATTCTTTCGCCTACCTCCGGCATCTCGATAACCATCTTCTGTGTAGCTCCGACCCACGACCGCTGATCGAGCGCAGCCGCGCGTTCCTAGAGGAACATCGAACCTGCCTTGCGCTGGTGCGGCCATCGGAGTGGCTGACACAATTCAAAGGCACCGACTTTCCGCACTACTGGTTCTACAAGCTGGAATTTGTTCTGTGGTTCGAGGCATACCACGGGATAGAGGCTTGGCGGGACAACTTCCGCCTCACCGCGAAGAACTCCGTTGAACACATCTCGCCGCAAACCGTTCAGTCGTACGATTCTAATAAGGTGCCCGAAAGCGTGCGTGATTCGTTTGGCAATCTTGCACTGGTGTCGCGCAGCCTGAACTCCGAGTTCAGCAACAAGACGTTCCTGGAAAAACGGGAAAAGTTTCGGGAGAGCAATAAAACAGCGACAGATTCATTGAAAATGGCGCTGATCTACGCCGCCGCCAGTTGGGGAGAACAATCGGTCAAAAATCACCAAGCCGAGATGTTCGCGCTGTTGGACAAATACCTCCGCGCGGACGATCCAGTCCAGGGACACGCCAACGACGGCGAACGTTCTTCACAGTCGGCATGCCTTTGACGTTGCAGCAATGTCAATCGCCTTGAGCTTTGTCCGTGCCGGGCTCCGGCGACCGGCAGGCGGCTGCCGCCACTCTCCTGTGAATAACGGG
>CAXTVY010000353.1:0-3523 GCA_964247665.1 uncultured Chthoniobacterales bacterium
GGCAGCCCCTGCTGGACCGACTGCGTCAGCGCGGCCTTGAGCCACGGCGTGCTCTCGACGTATTCCGCCATGCGCTTTACGTCGTCAAACACGCCGCCCAGCGTGTCGCCCAGGCCGGAGGCGATGCCGGACGCGCCGGTGCCGCCCAGCCCGCCCTTGCCGCCTTGCAGCAGGCCGATCAACTGCTCGAAAATCGGCTTGGCAAGCTGGCCTTCCAGCTTGTCCAACTCGTTGTGGATCGTGTTCAGGCTCCCCGCGTAGCTGTCGGCGCTGGCCGCCGCCGATTCCGCGTACGCCGACGATTTTTCCAGGATCAACTGCGCCTCCGTGCCGTTGGCCTTGGCGCGTTCCATGGCCTCCTTGGTCAGGCCCATGGCGTCCAACTCGCGCCCGAAGATCGTCCGCTCGCCGCGCCCGGTCAGCTCGTCAATGATGTCGCGCATCGCCTGCGCCCCGCTCAGCCCCTTGCTCTGCGCCAACTGCCCGAACCGCGAGATCACATCGATTTGATCGGACATCTTCGTGATGCCGCTTTCCACCAGCGTCGGTACCGTGATCGAAAACGTCTCGGCCAGCGAGTGGAACGGCACGCCCAGCGCGTTGGCCTTATTATATAAGAGGTCCAACGCCTCCGCCCCCGCCGCGCGCGCCTGGCTGAAATCCAGGTACAGATCGGGCCGCGCCCCGCGCAACGCCGCGCCGAGGCCGATGGTGCGCGTCTGCATCTCGGCGAGATATTCCACGCCGTGCGTCAGCGCCTCCGTGTACAGCCGGGGCAACTCGGACACGCCCTCCACGATCCGATGGCCGAAATCAATGGCCACCCCCTGCTTGAGGAAGCCCAGAAAGCCGTCCGTCGCGTGCCCGGCGTTGCCGATTTCCCTGGCCGCGTCTCCCGCCGCTTTGCCCAGCGAAACGAACTGCCCGTTTGCCTCCCGCAACCGGCCAGCCGCATCCGTGAAACGCCCCGTGGCCGCCGCCGCGCCGCCCTCCGCGCCGGCTGCCTGCGTCGCCGCTTGCGCGATCCCCTGAAACGCCAGTTGCGCGGCCTGCGCCCCGGCGAGGTCGGCGGGCGTACTGATCTTATAGGCGAGTTCGCGGTCAGGCATGGCGCGCTTACCTCCAGGTCAATTCCACGCCGTTGATCGTGGCCAGCGTGTCGTACCGGGCACGCTCCAGCGTGGCGATGCGCTCCCGCAGGGCCTCGGCGTCGGCCAGCGGCATCTGCGCGGCCTGGTCCGGCGGGATGTTCAGGCGCGCGGACAGGTCGATGATCGCTTCCTCGATCCGTTCGAGGATCGCCGCGCCGGTTTCCAGCAGGCCCGCCTTGCGCGCCGCCTGCTGCCACAGGATGAACCCTTCCGGCGTCCGCCCGCTCGCCGCGACGTACAGCGCCCCGACGATCTCGCTGATCTGCACTTGGTTGAGCACGTCGAGCAGCCAGGCGTGTTCCTCGCCCAGGATGATCCGCGCCTGCGCGGCGAACCGGACCAACTCCTCGGCGGCGTTTTTGGGCGGTCCGTCGATCTCCAGGCGCAGGCAGCGTTCCGCCTGCCCGAGCGTGGGCGGCGCGATCTCTACCACGCGCCCGTCGCCCAGGTCGAACTTGACCGGACGTGCGCGCTTGCTGCGGAGATTTTCGGACAGGGTGGACATGGGCGGAGCGTGACGATGACGAGGCAAAAAGGAAGAAACCGGCTACCCTCCATGGCCGGGCACGGGCACGGCCTCGACCTCCGCCACGGTCGTCGCGGCGGACACGGCGGCGGTCGCAGTTTGCAGCGCGAATTGCTTGCCCGCGCAGATTAGTCCGAACGCCACGATGAGTCGGCGCATCTGCCCAATGGTCGCCGGGATGGGCGCGCCGTACGCGTCCACCACGCCCCCGGCAGGCTGGGCCGCGAAGGTCAGCGTGGCCGCCTGCGCCGCCGCTGTCTTGCTGGGCACGTCGCCCGTCGTCGCCGCGTAAGCGTCGTCCCAGACATGCGTCTCGGCTGTCTGCCACAGTGCGAGCAAAGCGGCAAGGCGCGCCTGGGCGTCCACGGTGGCCGCGAGCGTGGCGGCGGCGACCCACCATTCCGGACCGTGTTGAGAGAGCGAAAGCATGTCGTTGGTCTACTGCTGTCAACGCCGCACCCGCGGCGACGAGCGTGATCGTATTAGATGCCGAGCGTGAAGCTTGCCAGTTCGCCATCGGCACAGAACGACGCCGTGCCGATCACGGTGTGCGAACCGTCCGGGGTGAGAATGAGTTGGATGGTAGCGCCGTCGCTTGCCACTCCAAAGGCGATGGTGACGTTGGTCCCTGTCACACCACCTGAAACCGGGGCTGAAAACGGCGTCAGCGTGGCCGCGCCGCCGCTCTTCTGGTAAGTGCCTTCCCAATAGTAAGAGAAGCGGTCTACGCCGGAAACAACGCCCGCGACGAAGACGCGCACATGCCCGCCCGTGTAGTTGGAAATGACGCCCGAAAAAGCCGTGTACGGTGTGGCGGTGGCGGCCAAGTCGAGCGGCTGTTTGTAGTCGTAATCCACTACGGCGCGAGCGCTGCCGGTCGCGTTGTTGATGACCACATTCCCGCCGCCCAAAACCGCCTGCTTATCGACGTGCATATCGGTGAGCGCGCCGTCTGAAACCGGGTCGATCAACACGGCGTTATCAACGTCGGAAAACGTGTTGGTGCCCACATGGATACGGGCTCCGGCGCGCGCCCAGATGCCGATCCGTCCACCGCCGCCCGCGATGTGGTTGAGAATGTTGTCGCTGATGTTGCCCACGCTCAAGCCGGTGCCGTTGATCTGGATGCCGCCCGGTTGGTTGGCGAGGTGGTTGCCAATGAAATTAAACGAGGCGAACTGGCCGCTGCCGTTCGTTTGCAGCACGACGGCAAAATCCAGCATGTTCTCAATGCTGCTGTTTGCCAGCAGCAGAATCGACGTGCTGTTGCCCGTGCCGATGTTAAGGAGGATGAAGTGCAAATACCCCCCGTTGCCCTTGGCATTGCTGACCTTCACGCCACCCCCCGACTCCTGGTAGATGGCTGCCGTCCCTGGTGCCCGGTCCAGATACCCGGCCGCAGTCAGGCCCATGATCGACGGGTCGCCGCCGTCAGGAATGGCGGTGTCCCGGATGTAGATGCCGTAGCGCCCGCATGAATCCACTTCAGGGTCGGTGAACTTCCACCCGTAGCCGCCGACGATGTCCCAGCCATCCCAGAAACCAACGATGGTGACTTTGTAGGAATGGGCATTGGTGGCATTGAGCAACTGGATCGCACAACCCGCCGTGGGCGCACTGGCGCGCGCGTTGAGGTTGCAGATGGCCAGGTTCTCAAACCCGCAGGCGGGCGCGGTCAGCGCGCAGGTGATCAGGTTACCCGTCGTGGCCGTGGTCAGGAGGGTTGTTCCGCCAGGGGTAAACCCGGCACCTAGAGCCGCACCCGGTCCAGCGTAGTTTTCGACGGCTCCCGCCCCGTCCCCCACCAACAGGATGGGGCTGGTAACCATCAAGCCCGGATTGAGGC
>CAXTVY010000354.1:0-3509 GCA_964247665.1 uncultured Chthoniobacterales bacterium
TGTCCTTGTAGCCTTTGAGTTCCGCGTGCAGCGCGTCGAACAGCTTCTGGTTGGCGCTCTCGACCGAACCGATCCGTAACATCTGCTCGCGCATGGATTCCAGGGTCGGACCGACGCTGCCCTGCGCGTTCAAAGACTTGCCCAGTGCGGTGAGCAAGAGGCTTTGTTCCGCATTCTTGTGCCGCAAATCCTCCAGTTCCTTGGCCAGTGGGCGGATCATCTGGCCAACGGCCAGGAGGATGTCGCTGCGGTCGTTGCGCGCGCTGGTGCCACCAGCAGACGACTTGGCCGCCGCCTGGCTGGCGAGGATCTGCATCGCCCCGGCGAAATCGTCCAACCCTTCGATGTCAGTAGCGTCATCCGGCATATCGCTTCCCTGAGTAGCGACTTTCAGGCCACGCCTGCCGGTTTTCTCTGTTGGGAGCAATTTTCTTAGCTGCCGCTCGCTGTGGAAAAGAATTTTGCGATGGCCGCCGCGAACTGGTCCAAATCTGCCCCGGGGGCTTGCACGTCCACCGTCAAACCTGCGTCGCGCAACGCCTTCGATGTGACTGGCCCAAGGCTGGCCACCCGCACGTCTTTGCCTAGCGGCACCTTCAGCGCGAGGAAGTTGTCCACCGCCGAGCCGCTGGCGAATGTTACCATGTCCGCGCCTTCCTCCTTGAACCGCGCCAGCGCGCTGGCGCGCCCGGCGTCCCCCTGCCCAGTCTCGGGGACGGTGCGGTAAGCGATGGCCTCGTCCACGATGGCCCCGAGCTTGACCAATTCCTTCGTCACGACCTCGCGCGTCACCTCCGCCCGGACCATAAGGATGTTCGTGTTCTCAAGACTGCCTTCCTTCTGGAGTTCCGCCACGACGTTTTCGGCCACGGCCTTTTCGGGCTGGACATCCACGTTGAGGTGAAATTCGCGAATGCGCGCCGCCGTGGCGGGGCCAACGGCGGCGATGCGCACCCCGCCGATGCTGCGCGCGTCCTGGTACAACCGGTAGAACATGGCGAAAAATGCGTCCACCCCGTTCGGGCTCGTGAAGATCAGCCACTCGTAGGTGTGGGCGTCGCGGACCAGTTCGGCGAACTCGCGCAGATTCGTGGGCTCCTCGATGCGGATCGTCGGAATCTCGATGACATCGGCCCCCAGCGCGCGCAGGCGGCTGCTCAGCCCCCCGGCCTGCTTGCGCGTGCGCGTGACGACGATCCGCTTGCCGAACAGCGGCCGTCGCTCGAACCAGCCCAGTTCGTCGCGCAGGTTGACGACGTGGCCGAACACCGCCACGGCCGGGGCCTCGAAGTTCGCCGCCGCAGCCTTGGCCGCGATATCGGCCAGCGTGCCGACCAGCGTTTGCTGGCGCGGCGTGGTGGCCCAGCGCACCAGCGCCACGGGCAGCCCGGGGTCGGCCCCGCCGTCGAGCAGTTGGCGGCTGATGGATTCCAGCCGCTCCACGCCCATGAGCATCACTTTGGTGCCGGGGGCTTGGGCAAGTTGCGCAAAATCCACGGCGCTGCCGCCCTTTTCGGGGTCTTCATGGCCGGTGAAGATCGTCAGTTGGGAGACGTGTCCGCGCTGCGTCACAGGAATGCCCGCGTAGGCCGGTCCGGCGACGGTGGAACTCACGCCCGGCACGACCTCGAACCGCGCGCCCGCCCGCGCCAGCGCCAGCGCCTCCTCACCGCCCCGTCCGAACACGAACGGGTCGCCGCCCTTGAGCCGCACGACGTGCTTGCCCGCCTGCGTTTTCCCGAGCAGCAGGGCGTTGATTTCCTCTTGGCGCAGGGTGTGCGCCCCGGCCTTCTTGCCCGCGTAGATGATCTCGGCGTCTGCCGGAGCCCAGCCAAGCATCTCCGGGTTGCACAGGTAGTCGTACACGACGACTTCGGCTGTTTCGATGACCTCCTTGGCCCGCAGGGTCACGAGGCCCAGGTCGCCCGGGCCCGCGCCGACGAGATAACAGATACCGGCGGCGGCGGACGGGGCGGATTTGGCGGGCTTGCTCATGGGTCGGATGGGCCCGTAACATCGTGCAGGGAGCGCGCCGGGACAACCCCGCAACGCTCCCCCGGGAGGATTCGCGCTCCCCCCCTGCCCACCAACCCGGCCCCGGCTGGCCGCTACCTGCTCACGAGCAGGGAGCGCTCCTCCACGGGACGGCTGTTCATCGACTTGATCCGGTCGTCGATTTCCTTGATTGCGTCATTGAGGCACACAATCGACTTCTTGAGGTAGTGCTTGTTCTTGTGGTCCTGCTTTTGCAGCGACGTGTTCCACCCCTGCGCGATTGTCTTCACGTAGATCGCCTTTTTGAACGCATCGTCCGCCGCGAGGTACGCCTGGTTGAAGTTGATGCTGAGTTGCTTGTCGAAGTCGATCCCCAGACCGACCGTGAGATTTCCCCCCAGCGTGATCTGGGTCGGACCGAACAGGCTGGCCGCGATGCCCATGTCGAATGACGCCCCCGCCCCGAAGGTGATCCCCACCGATCCCTGCACGGAAGCCACCTCTTCCCCTTCGTAGAGAAGGGCACACGTGCCGCTGGCGCTGAATTTCGCCCCGGCAAAAGCCCCGGCGTGCACGTAGGCTTCTACCCCCGAAAGGCCAGCGGCAAAACCGGCCTTGGCGGAGGCCTGGGCCCCCACGAACCCCTTTACCTCCCCGGCGAGCTGCATCGCCGGGCCGTCCATGCCCCAGGTGGTGGTGGCCTTCGCGCTAAACTTGGCGCCGAGTGCAACGGCCACGGCGACCCTGGCCGCGACATCCGTGCGGGTAGCAGACTTGGTCGCTTCGAGCTTCCCCCAGAGCCCGGCCTTGAAATCCTGCTCCAGCTTGGTAACTCCGTTCACGTAGCTGCCGTCGAACGTGAACACGATCTCGGAGTTCTGCTGGATCCCGAGCATGAAATCCAGGGTGCCGTCCACTTGCGAACCGTTGACCTCGCTCACCCGCCGCACCTCGTGCTCGGCCTGGTAGCTCGTCTGGCTGAAGGTGCCCTTCAGCAGCGGCTCCACCAGCGTTTTCAGCCTCTCGTAGAAGTCGGTGCCTTCCTGCCAATCCTGGCTCCTCTCCCAGATGCCGATTTGGCTCGCGGCCTGCTTGAGCTTGGTTTTCTGTTGCACCAGGTCTTCGATCTTGTCGTCCCGGCTGATCTTGGGGGTGGTCTTGCTCTTCTGTTCGGCCTCGGCGACCTCCTTTGCCGGCCAGGGCTCGTGGAAGAAATCGCCGTACAATGACTTGATGATGCGCTGGTTGGTCGGCGAGGCAGTCACGTAGTACTGGGCGGCCTTGCTGGTACGGCGAGAGGAAAGCTGCCACTTCTTCCAATCGGCGTACTTCCCGAGCATGTATTCGCGGACTTCGGCCGGAGTGCCGGAAGTTAAGAGGTTTTCTTTCATGGGTGAGTCTCCTGGTTTGCTGGCTGGCTCGCTCCCGCCGTTCGCCCGCGTGCACACGCGGACCTGCCCGGCGCGGGCAAACTTCTATGGTGTTAAATCAACGCTTCCTGCGGTGGAAAAAGG
>CAXTVY010000355.1:0-3397 GCA_964247665.1 uncultured Chthoniobacterales bacterium
GATGATGCGCTTGCTCGTACGTCGGCTTTCATGTTAACCACACAGGTTCTTAGTCGTCTGGTCATTGGGCCGCCACGAGCGGCGGCTTGTCCAGTTCACGGGTCAACAGCACGCGGGCACGGACCAGGATGGGGCCGAGGGTGTCCGGCGAGAGTTCGAGCGTCTCGGCGAGATCTGCCGGGTCGAACAGGTAGAGGTAGAAGAGGATCAGGGCACTGCGCTCGCGCTCGGGCAGTGCGTGGAACGCCCCCGCCAGAGTGCCCGCCGAGGGGTCCGCCACCCCCCGGGCGGGGGGCGTGAGTCCGGCAGGCGGGAGGCGTCCGGCAGCATCCGGCACCTGGCTGCCGTGGCCGTTGGCATCGGTGGGCACGGGCGGCAGGGGGCCGGGGGAGAGCGGGCCGCCGCAGTGGTGGCGCGCCTCGGCGAACAGCCAGCGTTTGGCGCGGCGCGGGTCGCGCAAGTTATCGACGCCACCGCGCGCAGCGCGTTCCACGGTACGGCGCAGCACTTCCGCCGCCGCGTCGCCGCTGCCGGTCATCAGAAAGGCAAACCGGTACACGTCCGGCAGGTGCTCCTTGCACGGGGCCGACTCCAGGGAACTGCTCACGCTGCCGGAGGTTAGAGGTCTTCGGAAAGCGGGGCAAGCCTCAAGAAAAAGGCGGAAGGCGGAAGGAGGAAAATCGTGCGCCGGTCACCGGTTGCGAGTAGTCACGCTCCCGTATCCCGCAGCTTGCCGCCTTCTGCCTTCATCCTTCCGCGTTCCGCGTTTCTCCACGCAACGCCATGTGTAGCGACTGGCTGCGCCGCAAATGGTGGATCAGGAACCACACGATGGCCACATTGCTCAGGAGCACGACGATCTTTAGCACGATGATGTGTTGGCTGAACAAACCGGGGATGTGCTGGTCCACGGGCGTAAGTGACGCCACCTTGGAATGCGTGGTGTGGTGGATCAGCCAGTAAAGCTCGAAGGGCAGCGGCAGCGCTGTCATGATGACGGTGAAATATTCCGCCCAGCGTTTGCGTAGGAGCAGGCCAATGCCCTCCGTGGCGTGCAGCACGGCGTAGAGCAGCAGTATACCACTGAGGATGCGCTTGGCCGGATCGGTGATGACGTTCGCCCGAAGCAACAAGTCCTTGATGAACACACGGTCGCCGCTGACGCGGAAGGCGTGTAAGAGCTTGAGCAACTCCACCTGCGTGTTGCGATTGACCATGTGAAAAATACTCACCGCAGCGATGACGAAAAGCACGGCCTTGAACAACTCGAAGATGGCGATGAGCAGCAGGCCCCGGTTGCCTGCCTGCGCTTCGGCCACCATGGAGACGGGGACAGCCGGGGCATCCGGTGGAGTAGTGGTATCCATGAAGGTAAGAAGGGAGCCAGACAGCATCGCACCCCGCGGGCAAAATGCCAACGAGGCGCTGGTGACAAAAAACTTGCAAAGCAGGCCGTCTGCCACCAAGGGTGGGCGCATGAACAAAGTGGCTGCACTCGGTTGTTTGGGTCTGGTGGTCCTGCTCGGGATCATCGTGTTTGCCGTGGGCGTGGGGGGGTACAACCGGCTGAACGTCAGCTCCAACACCGTGGACGCCAAGTGGGCCGACGTGCAGAGCGCGTACCAACGCCGTTCCGACCTCATCCCCAACCTCGTCCAGACGGTGCAAGGCTCGGCGAACTTCGAGAAGTCCACGCTCACCGACGTGATCAGCGCCCGCGCCAAGGCCACCAGCGTGACGGTCGATCCCAGCCACGCGCCGACCGATCCCAACCAGTTGGCCGCCTACCAGCAGGCCCAGCAGCAACTCGGCGGCTCGCTTTCACGGCTGCTCGTGTCCGTGGAACGCTATCCCGACATCAAGACGACCTCGGCCTTCCAACAGCTCCAGGCGCAGATCGAAGGCACGGAAAACCGGATCAACGTGGCGCGCAACGATTTCAACTCGGCGACCCAGGGGTACAACACCGCCCGGCGCGCGTTCCCGACGGTGCTTTACGCCAGTGCGGTCGGCTTTCAGGACAAGCCTTTCTTCAAGGCGGACGAGTCCGCACAGAGCGCTCCGAAGGTGAACTTCGACGCCTTCAGCCCCAACGCCTCGCCCGCCGCAACGGCGCACTGACCGGGCATCCGGGACCTGAAGCTGGCCGCTTGCTTTGGCCGCCGTCCGTAAGCATCTTGCAGGGATGAACCTCCCGACCCCGTTTCTGCGGCGCTGGCTGTTGCCAACGTTGCTCGTGCTGTGCGCGTTCGCCATGGCAGCGGGGGGGCACGCGGCGGAGGTCATTCCCTCCAAGCCGACGCGGTATTTCAACGATTACGCGCTGACCGTCCGGCAAGACACGGCCGACCAGCTCAACCAGAAGCTGGTGGACTACGAAAAGGAGTCTTCCAACCAAATCCTCGTCTGCATCTACCCGAAGATGCAGACCGAATCCGACATCGCGGATTATTGTCAGCGCACCGCCCGCTCTTGGGGCGTCGGGCAGACCGGCAAGCGCAACGGGGCGATCCTCTTTGTCTTCCTGCAAGACCACAAAACGCGGATCGAGGTCGGCTATGGTCTGGAAGGCGTGCTGCCGGACGCTACCTGCCAGCAGATTCTCGCCAACGAGGTCAAACCGCGCTTCAAAGCCAATGACTACGACGGCGGCCTGAGCGCCGGGGTGGACGCAATCATCAAGGCGACGAAGGGTGAGTACAAGGGCGATGGCCAGACGGATTACCAGCGAACGCACCAGGGCAGCGCGAGCGGCGGCGGACTGAGCATCGGGACGATCTTTTTCCTGATCGTTCTCTTCTTCATCGTCGTTTCCGCTTTCCGGCGGCGTGGGGGCGGTTCGGGATTCGGCGGCGGCATGGCAGGCCCGATCATCTTTGGCGGCGGGCTCAGCGGCGGCGGATTTGGCAGCGGGGGCGGTGGTGGATTTGGTGGCGGCGGTGGTGGTGGCTCGTCGGACAGCGGTTCCTTTTCTTCCGGTGGCGGCGATTTCGGCGGCGGGGGCGCGAGCGGCGACTGGTAGTGGACGTGGCAGCCCCCTTCTTGACACGATGAAAGCGAAACAATTTTTCGAGGCGCTCGACCACCCGAAGATCGTCGCCGCCATCGGTGAGGCCGAGCGCACGACCAGTGGGCAAATTCGCGTGTTCGTCAGCCACCGCACGGACGTGGTGGACGCGGCCCAGCGGGCGCAGGAGCGCTTCGTCAAGCTCGGCATGGACAAGACGGCGGACCGCCACGGCGTGCTCATCTATTTCGCGCCCGAGGCGCGCAAGTTCGCGCTGGTCGGCGACCAGGGCATCCACGGAAAAGTCGGCGGCGACGAGTATTGGCAGGGCATCGTGGGCGGCGTGATGCGCCCGCTGCTCCAGGAAGGCAAGTACACGGAGGCGGTGGT
>CAXTVY010000356.1:0-3372 GCA_964247665.1 uncultured Chthoniobacterales bacterium
CTCCTTGATGCCGCGGTCCGCCGCCGCGGTCGCCAGCACGAGCGAGCCCTGGATGGCGTCCGCCAGCGTCGCGCCTTCCCGCTGGGACCAGGCGAGCGCGTCGCGCCCGTTCGCCGCGCCAGCCGTCCGTCCGCCGAAGAGCGAGGTCCACATCCAGCCGCCGCCCAGCAGCCCGGCTTCCTTGTGCTCGGAATAATACGTTTCCACCCCGCTCGCGTGGTAGGACTGGCCGTGCTCGGACGACAGCGCATCGTTGAAATGGATGCTGACGAAGATCGCTCCCGGCGTGGCGTTGGCGATGCGCACCCGCTCCTCCAGCGACACCGCCTGATCCGTCGTGCGCGTCATCCGCACGTGCACCCCCGCCCGTTCGAGCACCGCCGCCACCCGCTGGCCCACGTCGAGGTTGAGCCATTTTTCCTGCAACCCCAACGCGATGGCACCCGAATCGACGCCCCCGTGCCCCGGGTCGAGCACCACGGCCACCGCCCCGCTGCCGCCGGGCGTGCCCGTGGCCGTTCCCAGCCCGCCGCCCGGCCTCCAACCCGCCAGCGGGAACTCACCGAGCAATCCGTAGAGGCAGCCCACCATCAACGCCAGCCCGCCCGCGGGCAGCAGTTGCCGCAGCCACCAGCGCGGCGGCAGGCGACGGCGCAGGCTCGGTTGCTTCGGGACGAAAACCCTTTTCGGAGCGGGTGCCGCCGGTGCCGGGGGCAGCTCCACCTTGCCGTCCCTCACCGCGAAGAACACCTTGCCGCCCGCCAACCCCGGCGGCACGGCAGAACCGCCCGGGGGCGGAGGCGGCACCGTGGTTTCACCACCCGGCGGCTGACCGGCTTCAGGCATTTTCGCCCAGCAAGGGCCGCAGCTCCTCGTCGGTCACAGACCGGAACGTGATGTGCGAGGCCCCGCCGTGCTCCAGCACCGCAGCCTCGACCGTCGCGTGCGCGAGCTGCTCCTTGCGCGTCTCGCGGATCTTGTCGTCAGCAGGTAATTCGTCCGGCTCATCCTCGTTGGCGTCCAGTGCGAGGTAGCCCACCGTCCAGGCGTCGAGCGCCGCGTCGAGCGCGTCCCGCAGCGACGCCCCGCCCTGGTGTTTGTCCTTGAGGAATTTTTCCATCATTTCCGCCGATGAACGCGTGCCGCTGAGCACGGCGTATTCTGTGCGGCTCTTGGTGAACGGCGTGCCGTTGGTCTGGATGGAACCGTCGTAGTCCACGCGCAAAAACGTGTTCTGCGCGGGCTCCTGCCCCAGTTCGACGAACAGCACCCGTGCGAGGTACGGCGCGCCGTAGATCTGCTCGAACGCCGCCTTGAGCGCCGGGCTGATCGAATAGTTCGCCATCCGCCGCAGCGACACGTCGCCCGCCGAGCGCGTGAACCCCTCCGTGCTGGCGAGTTCGATGGCCGTCATCCGCAGCCGCTCGATGTCACCCGGGTGCCCGATGGCCCCCAGCGCGATGCGGTCATAGACCTCGAAAATCTTCTGCCGCTCGCGCCCGAGCGTGCACAGCAGGATCCCCCCGCCGTAGTTGAGCGCGACGATGGGGCTGCCCGAGGCGATCTGCGTCTCGATGTACTCGCGCCGGTTGGCGATGGCTTCGACGAAGCGGAAAGGTTCTTCAATCATCGGAAAGTCGAAAGTCGGAAGGAGAACAAAGCAGCGAGGTCGGCAACAGTCAGCGGTCGGTTGAGGAAGGGAGGCATGGCAGCCGCATTAACTTCCGCCTTCCGCCTTCCGATTTTTATCCTACCGGCACACCCGCCGAAAGCGGCTGCGGCCCGTTGAGCCGACCCGCGTTGAACAGGCCACGCAACGTGTCGTCCTCGATGGTTGTGATCCCCTGCGCGTTGATGATCTTGATGACCGGAAAAATCCGTCCGTGGCGATCCACCCCACCCGTGGCAGTATCAGCTTCGGCGGCGGTGTCCAGGGCGCGCAACGTCAGCCGCAACGCCTCCTCGCGGGTGTACTCGTTCAGCGGTTTCGCACCCCAGGTGTTTTCGTAATAGAGCACGCCGCGCACGGCGGGCGAACCGGAGCCCGTGGAGGCGTACTCGGCCACCTCGAAATTGGCTCCCATCACGTCGTAGAAGTACAGCTTGCCCTCGGCGTTCGGTCCGCTGTCGTAGGTGGCAAATAGTGGCACCACCACGCCGACGCCCTGCATGACCAACCCGAAATTGTCTCGCAACAACTTGGACAACGCGCGCACCTTGCCGCCCACCGACATTTCCTGCAACTGCGTGCGCCGGTAATACTGGAAGGAATGCTCCAGTACGCGCGCCATTTCCCAGGCCGTCGCCGGGACGCCCGCAATGGCCATCACCGAGTGGCGGTCGATTTCAAGCACCTTGTCGGCCCGGTCGTAAACGACGGTGTTGCCCGCCGTCGCGCGCCGGTCCCCAGCCACCAGCACACCCTCGGCAAACTTGAATGCCAGGATCGTCGTGGCCTGCGTTTGCGCGGGCAGCGAGGCCGACCCGGCGGGGTGTGACGAACCCTGGAAGGAGTCAGCTTGCCGGTAGAGGCCGCGCGTTTGCAGCAGCGCGGAAAAATCGCCCGCGTCGCGGGCCGCCGGTTCGTGTCCGAGGGCCGCCGGGTCCATGAATGCGGGCTTCATTTATTGTCCGGTGCGCTGGCGGTAGCGCTTGGACTGGTTGGGGTCCACCTTTTTCATCCGCTTGAGGAGGTCACTCGTGTCAGGCTTCGATACATCCGGTGCCTTGGGGCCGTCGCCTTCGCCTTGCTTGGGCTCCCACGGAGCCGGGCTCGTTGGTTTTTGGGTGCGCTCTGGCATAGATGCCGTCAGTTTAGGTTTTCCCCGGCCGAAAAGCAAGACTTTCGTCCCCGGCCCGCCGCTGCCACGCGGCGTCCGCGGCCCTCGTGCCACGGGCGACAAAAGAGTTGCTTTCCTCTCTGTGACGCCGGTAGACTGGCCGGGCGGCCCCCGTAACCCTCCCCATCACTTTCCCTCCCCCATGGTCGATCCCAACTCTTCCACCCTGTATCTGCTCAAGGCTGAAAGCAGCGAGATTTTTGGCCCCGTGGATTTCCAGCAGCTCAACTCCTGGGCCACGGCCGCGCAAATTTCGCCGCTGGACAAAGTGTCCAGCGACAAGGAACTCTGGTACAAGGCACCGATGATGCCGGAGTTGCAGATGGATTGGCTGATCGAGCTGACCTCCGAGCAGCTCTATGGGCCCACGACGCTGGGAGCGATCCAGGAGTTTCTCAACCTGAGCGAGATCAACGCAGACACGACGCTCATCAACGCGCGGGACGGCACGACGGTGTTGGTCAAGGAAATCGAGGGCTTGGTGATCCCCGTCGAGGAACCGGAGGAACTCGACACAACGGACCAACCGTTG
>CAXTVY010000357.1:0-3357 GCA_964247665.1 uncultured Chthoniobacterales bacterium
GCTTTGAGGACGCGGACATTCACCATGTGAGCGGGACGGTAGACCCCGTGCGCGACATCGAAGTGATCAACACCGAGTTGATCCTTGCTGATCTCGCCAGCGCCCAGAAGCGTCAGGATCGCAACACCAAATCTGCCCGGGCCGGTGACAAAACGGCGCAGGCGGAGAACGGGCTGCTGGCCCGGCTGATCCCCCACCTCGACGGCGGTCGCCCGGCGCTTACGCTGGAGGTTTCCGACACCGAAAAAGCGCTTTTGCGCGGCTTTTTCCTCCTTTCGGGCAAACCGACGATCTTTGCCTGCAACGTCGCGGAAAGCGATCTCGCTGCTCTGACGACCGGCGTGGCGGAGAAGGAACTGCACTCCTCATCCACGACCGCTCTCCATCATGTCCAGGCCGTGCGCGACTACGTGAAGACCCACCTTGACACCGAGGCCGTCGTCATCAGCGCCCAGATCGAAAGCGAACTGGTGGACCTTTCCGACGAGGAAGCCGCCGAGTATCTTTCCGGCCTGGGCGTCAGTTCGGACGGCAGTGGCGTGGCTACGCTCATCCGCGCCGTTTATCATCTGCTCGGCCTGCGGACGTACCTGACCACAGGCGAGAAAGAAACGCGTGCCTGGACGATCCACGCTGGCGACAAGGCTCCGGCCGCTGCCGGGGTGATCCATTCAGATTTCGAGCGTGGATTCATCGCGGCCGAGATCGTTCATTACGAGGAATTGCTCCGGCTGGGCAGCTTTGCCAAAGCGCGCGAAGCGGGCAAGTTGCGCATTGAGGGCAAGGAATACGTCGTCCACGACGGCGACGTGGTCGAATTTCGTTTCAACGTTTGAGCTGGTCGGCACGTCTATGGCTGCTCCTGGCGCGGGGCATCCGGACAAACCATTTTACACCCTTGTCAGTCTCGACCATTATTCTGCTCCGCGGCTTCCGGCCTCCTGTTCTTCGCCTGCGTCTCCCTATGACCCGTTTCCTTCCGCTGGCGTACGCCGTGATCGGCAGCACGCTGTTCCTACCCCTAGTTTCCGCTCACGCCCAGATTGCCGACGTGCGCAAAAGCGTTGTCCGCATCACGACGACCTCGCAGGACCCCGATTATAAAGTGCCGTGGAATCCCGGGAACATCACCCGTGGCGTCGGGGCTGGCTTCTTCATCGGTGGTTCGCGCATCATTACGAACGCGCACGTAATCAGCAACTCGCGGTTCGTGACGGTTGAACGGGAGAACGACCCGAAGAAATATCCCGCACGGGTCCAGTTCGTCGGACACGACTGCGATCTCGCCGTGCTGGAGGTCAAGGACACTGATTTCTACCAGGGGCTCCGGGCGCTGCAAATTGGTGGCATTCCAAAGTTGGAATCCAGCGTGTCCGTTTATGGCTACCCCATTGGCGGCGAAAGGCTTTCGGTCACTCAGGGCGTGGTGTCGCGCATCGATTTCCAAACGTATTCTCACTCGGCCGTTGATAGCCATCTGGCCTGCCAGATCGACGCGGCGATCAATCCCGGCAACAGCGGCGGGCCGGTTTTGCAGGGTGGCAAGGTCGTGGGCGTTGCCTTCCAGGGGTACAGCGGCGACGTGGCTCAGAACGTCGGCTACATGATCGCTACCCCGGTCGTCCAACACTTCCTCCAGGATATTTCTGATGGCCACTACGATAAATACGTGGACATGGCCATCACACCCTTCCACCTCCAGAACGCTGACGAACGCCGGGCGCTGGGCCTGCCTGACGACGACCACGGCATCCTGGTCGGTTCCGTAGTGCCGGGGGGTTCCTGCGATGGTGTGCTCCAGGTCGGCGACGTAGTGCTCGCGATGGACGACCTTCCGGTTGCCAGTGACGGCTTCATCGAGATCGACGGCGAACGGGTGGAGATGGCCGAGGCAGTTGAGCGCAAGTTCAAGAACGATCCGCTCAAAATGCACATCCTGCGCGACCATCAGCAACTGGATGTCACCGCAAGGCTCAAGCCGGCATGGCCCTTCCTGATCCAGTCCAACCAGTACGACGCCCGCCCGCGCTTTGTGCTGTTTGGTGGCTTGCTGTTTCAACCGCTGAGCCGGGATTTCCTGGAAGCCTACGGGATCGATGACCTCCGGGTCCGGTACTTCTACGATTCCTACGTGGAGCGGAACATCTTCCTGCAGCATCCGGAAGTCATCATCCTCAGCCAGATATTGCCGGACCCGCTTAACACCTACGTCGAGTCGTTCAAGAACGCCATCGTCAACGAGGTCAACGGTCATTCGATCAAACGGTTGGAGGATCTGGCGGCGGCTTTCGCGGAACCGTCCGATTACTACGTGATCCGTTGCGTCGGCGAGGGCCGTCCCATCGTGCTGGAAAGGGCAAAAGTCGAGGCAGCCCGTCAGCGGATCAAGACCGTCTACAGCGTTAGCAGCGAGCAAAACCTCACCCCGACACCAGCGACTCCCCCGGTCGGAGCGGACGAGGTTCAGATCACGCAATCTCAGCCGGTGAGTGGGTCGGCAGAAACCGTAGCCCGGTGACCATTGCCGGATTACTCGTGGCCCGAAACACCACGCTCGCTTCCCTTTTTCCTGCGCGTATATGATCAGAATTGCATTGTTGGTCAGCTTAAGCTTGCTCCTGGCGACGAATACCCTGGTGCAGGCAGCCCCCGGGGTGAAGCCGTTCCAGAAGGCGGATTTCGGCGTGGTCCGGGTAAATTCCACGAATCAGGAGTTCGATTTCTTCCGCCCTTGGGCGAAAAAGAGTCCCCGCGCGTTCCATGGTCTCGGTGCTGTGCTTTCGGGCAATCGCGTGCTGGTTACAGCGCAGTTGGTCGCCAACCACAACTACGTGGAACTCGAACGGGCGGAGAGCGGCGAAAAAATTTCGGCCAAGGTAATCTGCGTCGACTACGAGGCGAATCTGGCGCTGCTGCAACCTGCCTCGGACAATTTTTTGGCCGGGCTCAAGGCGGCGGAACTCTCGCTCGACGCCGCGGTAGGTGACCGCGTGAACGTGCTGCAACTCGAAAGCAACGACGCCCTGATAGCTACCCCGGGACCGATCACGACCGTGGAGGTTTCCCGCTACCAATTGGAAAATACCTCCTTTCTGATCTATCGGCTGAGCCTGCCGTTGCAGTACAAGGAGGGCAGCTTCACCGCGCCGGTCATCAAGGACGGCAAGCTCGTCGGCATCCTCATGCGCTACGATCCCCGCACGCAGGCCGTGGATGTGTTGCCCGCGCCGGTCATCGCACATTTTCTCAAAGATGTTGACGATGGGCACTACGAGGGCTTCCCCCGTGCTGGCATGGAGTACGCGCCGAAGCGGGACCCGCAGTTGCGCCACTAGGCTAAGCTACCGGCCAGTGGTG
>CAXTVY010000358.1:0-3299 GCA_964247665.1 uncultured Chthoniobacterales bacterium
GAGTGGGCCGGGGCCGTGCTCGCGGCGGCACTGGACGCGGCCGGATTGCGCGAAAAGCGTTGCGCCGTGTGCGTGCCGCCTGCCTGGGCGCTGACGGCATCTGCCGACCTGCCGCCGGTCAGCACGGAGGATCTGCGCGGCTACCTGGAGTTGCAGGCGGAGCGGGAGTTTCCCGTCGCGCTCAGCGAGTTGCGGCTGGCCCACGGCCCCTACACGCTGCCCGACGGCAAGACGCGCGCCGTCCTGGCCGCGCTGCCCGCGCGCCGGTTCGAGGCCGTGGAAAAGATGCTCGCCGCCGCCAACCGCCGCCCCTTGTCGGTGTCGCTCGCGCTGGGCGACACGCTCTCGCAGCCCGCGCCGATGCTGCATTTCCTGGCCGCGCCCGGGCAGACGGAGGTCGTCATCACGGCGCGGGACGGCGGCGTGGCGGCGTTGCGCTCGCTGCCGGGACCCGTCGCCCCGGAGGTCGCGCCCGACACGGTCGCCGCGCTCGCGCCGGGCCTGGGTGAGGAACCGGGGGCGTTCGATCCGGCCGGGTTCGCGCGGGAGCTGCGCATCACGCTGGGCCGCCTGCCGCAGGCCGTGGGCCAGCAGGTGCGGCAGGCGCGGTTCGGCGGCGGCCGCGTGTCCGCCACGCGGCTGCGCGAGGCGACGCAGGACACGCTCGCGCGCATGGGCATCGCCGTGGCCGAGAACGCGGACTTCTTCGACGCCGAGCGCACGGCCAACGACACGGCCGAGCGGGCCGCCGTGCTCGCGCTGCGGCGGGGCGCGGTGCCGTTCGAGTTCGTCGTGCCTTTGCCGCGCAAGTGGGAGGCGGCGTTCGTGCGCTACAACACGCGGCGCTACCGCTGGATCGCCGGGGCCGGGGCCGCGCTGCTGTTCCTGCTCGTGCTCGGGGTCTTCGTGCGCTCGCAGCAGGAGAGCCACCTGGAAGCACGCTGGGCTGCCATGAGCGGCGAGGTGGCGGACCTGGACGCGCTCCAGGGGGCCGTGCGCAAGTTCCGCCCGTGGTTCGAGCCCGCGCCGCAAAGTCTCCAGGTGCTCGAAACGTTGTTCGCGGCGTTCCCGGAGCAAGGCGACGTGTGGGCGAGGACGATCCAGATCAAAACAGGCACGGTGGTATGCACGGGTTCCGCCAAAAACCGCCCGGCGATCCTCGCGCTCGCCGAGCGCCTGCGGACCCTCCCGGGTGTTACCGGGGTGCAGACGCAGCAGATTCGCGGCGACAACCCCATTCAGTTCACCGTCAAATACAACTGGGGGCCGAGATGAGAAGGCAGAAGGCAGAAGGCAGAAGGCTGAAGGCAGAGGGCGGAAAAGGAACGCTTTCCCAGGCCGTGTGTCTTGTTCCTGTTCTTACACTGCCTCCTTGGGGTCAAAAATGTCTCCCATTGCTCTGTCTTCCACCTTCCGCCTTCGTCCTTCTGCCTTCTGCCTTCTGCCTTTTGCCTTCCCGATGAAGCCCACGCAACGCCAGCAACTGCTCAAACTCGCCGCTTTCGGCCTCGGTGGACTGTGGCTGCTCGATGTCGTCGTAGTCGAGCCCGCCATCCACGCCTGGAGCGAACAGAGCGAGCGTATCGAGGCCCTGCAAAAGAAGGTGACGCGCGGCGATGCCCTGCTGGAACGCGCCGACACGATTCGCGGACGCTGGGCCGACATGCAGCGCGCCAACCTGCCCGCCGACCTTTCCGCCGCCAGCGGCAGCGCCCTGGGCGACCTCGGCCGCTGGACGAGTACCAGCGAAGTCAGCCTGGCCAGCTTCGATCCGCAGTGGCAGACGCACGACGCGGGCGACTACGACACCTACGACTGCCGCGCGTCCGTCTCGGGCAGCCTCGTCCACCTGGGCCGCTTCATCTATGAGCTGGAGGTCGATGCCGCCCCGGTCAACCTGGAAGAATGCGAGATCGCCACGCGCGACGCTCACGGGCAACTGCTCACGATGAACGCGCGCTTCTCGTTCATCCACCTCGGGCCCGACGCGGGCAGCACGTCGAACAATGCCTCGGCCACTTCGGCCCGCAGCGGCGGTGGCACCGGCGGCGGGAGGAGCACCCGATGAGGAACCGCCGCACCCTGCTCCTGCTGGCGGCCTGCGCCGTCATCGTCGCGGTAGCGCTGCTGTCCCGCGGGGGGACGAACGCGCCCGGTTCCGGGCGTCCGGCGTTCCGTCCGGTCGCGGGCACGACAAACCCGACGAACACAAGCTCGGGTTACGACAAATTCAAGCTCATCCACACGCGCAACGTGTTCGACCCCGACCGCCGCCCGGTCCACACGGGCCCCGCGCCCGCCGCGACGCCGCCGCCCGCGCGCGCGGACTACGTCGCGCTGACGGGCACGTTCTTCGACGGCGAGAAGAAGCCGCTCGCGTTCTTCTCGGGTACGCGGCCGGAGTACAACAAGATCCTGGGCGTGCGCGACCAGATCGCCGGGGCGACGATCAACCAGATCACCGGGGCGAACGTGGAGGTCGTGCGCAACGGCAAGCCCGTTACCGTGGCCGTCGGCCAGACGGTGCCCTTTGACGGTTCCGCGCCCACCGCCGCGCCGCTGCCCGCCGCGCCGGACACCGCGCCCGCTGGTGTCCCGGCCCCCGCCGCCGGACCGTCCGCCCCGGCCCCCGCCGCTGGTCTCGCTCCCGGCACGGGCTCCGCCGCGCCCGCCGCCGCCGGTGCGCTCCCGGCTTCCCCCGGGGCCCCTGCTTCGAGTAAACAGGACGAAATTCGCCGCCGCATGGAAGAACGCCACCGCCAGGAACAAAAATGAAAAAGCGCCACCTCCTCTTCGCCCTGCCGCTGCTGGCAGCCTCCCTGTTGCCGCCGCGGACCGCGCCCGCGCAGGGGCCCGTGCGCTACGACGACGATTTGCCCGTGGCCGACGTGCCGCACGCGATGGACCTCGCGCAGCTCGATCTCGCCACCCCACTGCCGCTCGGCCAGCGCACCCCCGCGCCGAACCGCACGCCCGCCTCGCGGGCCGCCGCCCGCGCCGTCGCCGCCACCACGCCGAACGCCGCCACCACGCCGAACGCCGCTGGCGTGCCGTCCTCGCCGCCTGTCCCCAGCGTGGCCGCCGCCCCCAGCGTGCCTGCCACGCCCGGCAGCATCCGGCTCAACTTCCAGAACGCACCGCTCAACGACGTGCTCAACTACCTGAGCGCCGCCGCCGGGTTCATCATCACGCAGGAGGTGCCCCTCACCGGCACGGTCAACGTCGTCAGCCAGCAGAGCATGAACGCCGAGGAAGCCGTCGATCTGCTCAACACGATCCTCGCGCAGAAGGGCTACATC
>CAXTVY010000359.1:0-3295 GCA_964247665.1 uncultured Chthoniobacterales bacterium
CGCCGCCGCCGGGGTCGAGGTGGACACCGGCCCCCTCCACCACCCGGACGCGCCGGAGGTCCTCGTCGCCAGTGTGGACGTGCCGCGCGGGCTGCGGAGCGGCGAGCCCTTCGACCTGCGCGCCGAGGTGGAGAGCAACGTCGCCACGACAGCCCGGGTGAACCTGTACGCGAACCAGTTCCTCGCCGGGAGCCTGGAACTCGCCGTCAAACCCGGCCGCAACGGCGTGCGTTTCCCCAACCTGCACGCCGGGGACGGCTTCACCGCCTACGAGGTGGAGATCCTGCCCGCCGCCGACACCCGGCTGGAGAACAACCGCGCCGGGGCCACCGTGTCGCTGGGCGGCAAGCCCCGCGTGCTGCTCGTGGCGGGCGATGAGGCCCGCGCCGCGCCCCTGGCCGGGGCGCTCGGGGAGGCGCAAATCGACGTGGAGGTCCGCGGGCCCCGCGGCCTGCCCAACTCGCTCGCCGAACTGCAACGCTTCGACCTGTTCATGCTCGGCGACGTGTCGGCCCTCCAGATGACCCGCGACCAGATGGAGCTTTACCGCACCTGGGTCCAGCAGTTCGGCGGCGGGTTCATCATGCTCGGCGGCGAGAATTCCTTCGGCGTGGGCGGGTACTTCCGCACCCCCCTGGAGACGATGTTGCCCGTGCGCATGGAACAGGACGACCGGCAGGAAACGCCCGGCGTGGCGCTCTACGTCGTGCTGGACCGCTCGGGCTCCATGACGGCGGCCGTGGGCGGGACGACCAAGATCGGCCTCGCCGACCAGGGCTCCGTGCTGGCCATGAACGTGCTCGGGAACCGCGACTTCTTCGGCCTGAGCGCCGTGGACACGCAGGTCAACCCGGTCGTCCCCCTGGGCCGCCTGGAGGCCCGGAGCGCCAACGAGCGGAAGATCCTCGCCATCACGGCCGGGGGCGGCGGCATCTACATCTACACGGGGCTGGCCGACGCGCTCCGGGTCCTGCGCGACGCCCCGGCCAAGATCAAGCACGTCATCCTGTTCTCCGACGCCGACGACGCCGAGGAAAAGGTGGCGGGCGAGATGCCCGACGGCACCCCGGCGGGCGGGGGTGCGGGGCCGACCTCGGTGGACCTCGTCAACGCGCTGCTGGCGGCGCGGGTGACCACGAGCGTCGTCGGCCTGGGCAACGCGCGCGACAAGGACGTGGCGTTTCTGCGCGGGCTGGCCGAGCGCGGCAACGGCAGATTTTACCTGACGGACGATGCGACGACGCTGCCGCAGATTTTCAGCGCCGAGACGATGAAGGTCGCGCAGTCCAGCCTCGTGGAGGAGCCGTTCAACCCGGTGCCCGCCGGACCGTCGCCACTGGTGGCCGGGATAGACTGGCAGGCGTGCCCACCGCTGCTGGGCTACAACTCGACGAAGGCCAAACCCACGGCGCAGATCGCGCTGGCGACGGAGTTGGGCGAACCCTTGCTGGCCAGTTGGCGCTACGGGCTGGGGCAGGCGGCGGCGTTCACCAGCGACGCCACGAGCCGCTGGGCGGGCGAGTGGCTGGGCTGGGACGGCTACGGCAAGTTCTGGGCGCAGGTCGTGCGTGGACTGCTGCGCCGGTCCGACCAGGCGACGTTCCAGGTGCGGGCGGCCGAGCTGGGCGACGGGGGTCGCCTGCGGCTGGACATCGACGCGCTGACCCCCGAAGGCGCCTTCCGTGACCGTCTGCCCATCGACGTGACCGCCCTCGACACCGCCACCGGCCAGACCCGCACCCTGCGTGCCGCGCAGACGGCCCCGGGCAGCTACCGCGCCGAGTTCGACCTGCCCGCGCCCACCCCGGCGGGGGAGGGCGGCGGCGACGCCCCGGCGACGACGATGTTCTCGGTCAACTCGGCCGATCTGCCCGGGTCGATCTACGTGTTCGGGCACACGCGCCCGTATCCACGCGAGTTCCTGCACACCGGCACCGACGAGGCAATGTTGCGCGGCATCGCGGTGGCAGGCGGCGGCGTGTACGCCCCGGGTTCGGAGCGGATTTTTGCTTCGCCGGGCCGTTTTTCGGTGCGCCGGGAGGATATTACGAATTATTTCCTTGCCGCCGCCCTGTTCTTGCTGCCACTAGACATCTTCCTGCGTCGCCGCACGTGGCGGCAGCCGGTCGTGTCCACGTCCCTGAAGGCCGTGGGCGCGGCGGTCTGAAGCTACCCACCCCATTCCACCCAAGCGCGCGAACGCGAGCGAATTTCCCCTTACAGGAGCACCTATTTTGGTCATCGAAGTCATTCGCTACGCCATCATCGAGGGAGAAGAATCGGCTTTCGAGGACGCCTACCGCAAGGCGGCGGCACTGCTGGAAGCGTCGGGCCATTGCCTGGGGTTCACCCTGACGCGCGCCACCCGGGAGCGCAGCCGCTACCTGATGAGCGTGTACTGGGACTCGCCCGACGGCCACCTGATCGGCTTCCGGCAGAGCACGGCGTTCAAGGAGTTCCAGGAGCTTTTGCAGCCGTATGCGGCGATGATCGAGGAGGACGCCCACTACCGGAAAACCGGCATCGAGCTGACCAAGAAACAGCTCGTGCGGCTTTCCGGTCCGCCGAAGTAAGCCGGACCGCTTCCGGATGAGAACCGCGCTCCTGCTCTTCCTGTTGGCGGTGTCCGTGGTACGCGCCGACGAATCGGATGAACCACCGTTTCACTTTTTTGTCGTCCCCTCGCCCTCGGACAAAGTTCACGTGGTCCAGACCGTCCGCGCCTGGGATCACGCGGCGGATGTGCGGCCGTTTGGCCGGTTGCAGGTATTTGAAACGGAGTCCGGCCGGGAAATCTGGCGACTGGACGGTACGCTAGCGTATGCGACCGACGTGTTTCCCGCCGACGATGGCGAGCATCTGGTCATTACCTCAAGCAGCGTATCTGGCGGCCGTGATCCGGTGAACCCGACGGCGACGATCCTCGCGTTTTATGCGCACGGCCGCCTGCTCAAGAGCTACTCTTTGCAGGACCTTCACATCGACTTAGCCAAGTTAGAGCACAGCGTTTCGCACACGCATTGGTTCACGCCGCGAGCGGCGTATCAGGGATGGCATTGGGAGTGACCGCTGGGCACTCCGGAAGCCAACTTCGAAGCCCAATATTTGACCGAATCGAATCCACGCTGGCAGAGCGGCGTCTTTGAACTTGTCACGCTCGGCAAGCAGACCTTTCGGTTCGATCCGACCACCGGTGATCTGATAGCCCCCTCAGCCAAGTGATTGCTCCGAGCAGGTGCTGGGTGGTGATTAGATCGTTGTTGCACGCCGTATGATTTGCAGGTTGTAGCCGGTG
>CAXTVY010000360.1:0-3238 GCA_964247665.1 uncultured Chthoniobacterales bacterium
GACACGGAAAACCATCTCTCGCGGGGCTACTCGCTCGGAGCGGTGGACTACATGCTGGCACCCGTGGTGCCGGAGATCCTGCGCGCCAAGGTGGGATTCTTCGTTGATTTGTTCAAGAAGACCGTGCAGGTCAAACGGCAGGCGGAAGACCGGGCCGAATTTATCCGCGAGCAGGCGGCCCGCACCCAGGCGGAGCTGGCGGGCAAACGCGCGGCCTTCCTCGCGGAGGCCAGCCAGGCGCTGGCAGCTTCGCTGGACTACTCGGAAACGTTTCGCAGCATCGCCACTCTGGCGGTGCCCGCGCTCGCGGACCTGTGCATCGTGGATGCCCTGGACCATGATGGCGTCATCCGTCCCGTCACGATTCAGGCGGACTTCGATGCCGTGCAGCACGGGGCGACCGTCCATCGGCACCCGTCCCTCCCTGCGGGCACGCCTTATTTCATCCCCAAGGTGTTGCAGACGGGCAAGCTGGAAGTGATGACGGATTTATCCGACGCGGCCCTTGACCGTGCGGGCTGGGAACCGGCACACCGCGTGATTCTGCGCGAGCATGCCATCGGTGCTTACGCGGTCGTGCCGCTCGTCGCGCGAGGACGCACCCTCGGGGCCATCTCGCTGTTCATGGCAGGCTCGGGCCGCACCTACGGACCGGCCGACGTGGCCTTGGCCGAGGAGATTGCGGGACGCGCAGCCCTCGCGGTGGATAACGCCCTGCTCTACGCCGAGGCGAGGAAGGCCCGCGAAGCGGCCGAGGCCGCCAACCACGCGAAGGATCGATTCCTCGCCATGCTTTCGCATGAACTCAGGACGCCTTTGACTCCGGTGCTCAATACCGTCCAGGCGCTCGAAGACGGCGGCGACCTGCCCGGCGACCTGCGCGGGGCCATCGAGATGATTCGCCGCAACGTCGAGTTGGAAGCCCGGCTCATCGATGACCTGCTCGACCTGACGCGTATCTCCAAAGGCAAGGTCCAGCTGCGGCTCGAAACGGTGGATGCACACGCGCTGATCGGCACCGCGCTGGATATCTGCGGGGACGACATCCGCGCGAAGAACCTGACGGTAGCCACCGAGCTGCACGCGGCCGAACATCACCTGCGTGCCGACGCCGCCCGCCTGCACCAGGTTTTCTGGAATCTGCTCAAGAACGCCGTCAAGTTCACCCCGGTTGGCGGAAGCATCACCGTGCGTTCGGGTAACCCGGGTCCGGGCCGCGTCCGGTTCGAGGTGACCGACACCGGCATGGGCATCGCGTCCGAAAACCTGCCGAGGGTATTCGAGGCGTTCGAGCAAGGCAGCCGTGCGGCTCTGGGCGGCCTCGGTCTCGGGTTGGCCATCACCAAGGCGGTGATCGATCTGCACGGCGGCATCATCATGGCAGAGAGCGCGGGCGCGGGTTTGGGCGCGAGCTTTGTGACGGAACTCGACACCGTGGCCGCACCGGAGCCAGCAGCGGTGCCGGCAAGTTCCCGCACCGCTGGCCGTGAATTGAACCCCGGAGGAAACCCCGCCAAACCGTGCGCTGGGCCGCGCGTGTTACTGGTCGATGACCACGCGGATACCCTCCGCTCAATGGATCGGCTGCTCCGGTTGCGAGGCTACCAGGTTTGTACCGCTTCCAGCGTGGCCGCCGCGCTGCAAGCCGCGGCGACTGACTCGTTTGATCTGCTCATCTCCGACGTGGGCCTGCCGGATGGTAGCGGGATGGACCTGATGCGAGAATTGCACCTGCGGCACGGCAAGAAGCTGCCCGGCATCGCGCTCAGCGGCTACGGCATGGAAGATGACGTGAGCCGTAGCCGTGACGCCGGTTTCGGGGAACACCTGACCAAACCCGTCGATATGCTGGGGTTGCAAGCCGTCATCAGCCGACTCCTGGCGGATTAAAAAACACGAGGCGTCGGCGATGTGTCATACGCCCCTGCCTCGCGGGTGTTTCACCATGCAGTATTGCGTGGCACCAAATGGCATTTTTTCTTCTGCGAACAGCTATCCTAGCTGGAGCCTGACACACGCCTGTTTGATAGCCTGATCCTCATCGCATCATTTCACTGGCCTGCGCCTGCCGGCGTTACCGGCGCGGGCTTGGGCGTCGGCGTCGGCTGGATCACCGGCAGCGCGATGCCCGGCGTGATGAACTCTCGCACGCTCCGCACCTTTAGCTGGGCCTGGAAATCCGCGGCGGAATGCTCCCGTCCGCAATCCACTCCAATCGTAATTGGCGTCCCGGGTTCGAGATGCACAAAGTTATCCGAGTACCGCGCATCCGGGTCTCTCGTGAGGTTGATCCAGGTCCAGAGGGCAGGTTGCGCGCTTTCGAGCGTCACGCTGAATTGCTTTCCCGCGCCGGCCACTTTCGCCTGAATCGACGGCGTCGGCAGAGTGAGCTGCCCCGGCAAGGCGAAGAACGCAATGTTGGTTTCCGCCGACCCGCCCTCGGGGGTTACCGTCATCCACACCAGCAGGGTCGCAAGCCCCGCGGCTTTTTCCGCGTCACTCAGAACGACCGACTCCGCGAGCATCGTGCCGTTGGCGGGGAGTTGGATGGCCGTTTCGTTGTGCCGCAACACCTTCCCGTCCGTCGTCGCCAGCCGCCAGGTCAGCGTCGCCTTCCCACCCTTGAGCCGGTCATTGATGACGTGGATATCCACCTGCCCCCGCGCCGGGTCCGCCTCCCCGGAAACCAGCACCGGCGCAAACATGTGCCTCGCGTGATACTGCGACGCTTTCCACCGATGATAGTAGTCGATCATCGACCAGCTTTGCCCTGGCCACGAATCGTTGTACTGCCAGACCAGCGCCGCGGTGGAATGCGGCCGGTCCCGCCGCCAATGCTCGACGCCGAAGCGGAGTCCGTACGCCTGGACGATCTGGCTCAGCCAGAACACATCGTCGATGTTTGCCGGAACTTTTCCGAAGTAACGGATCACCTGGCTCAGGATCTCCTTTTGCGCAGAAAGTTCGTGGTACTGGAGGATCGGTGAGTCCACTCCGGTGGCCAGGTCGGCTTCCGTGGCAAAGCTCCGCGTCGAAGCAGGTTCGAGGTAGGATTGGATGCCAAATTCCGCGATGAACCCGTGACTTCCGGTATAATGGGAGAACGGCTCGCGGCCGTGGCCGAGTCCCCAGTCGTGTGCGTCCGGCGCTCCGGCACCGCCGCTGGATACCTGGTAAGGCTGCTCCGGCGCAAGCTGATGCACCGCCTCGCCGATCACCTGGTCGAAGAGTTCCGCGT
>CAXTVY010000361.1:0-3209 GCA_964247665.1 uncultured Chthoniobacterales bacterium
CACGGCACACCGGCGGCAAGGTCGGATGGGTATACGAGACAGGTGCCCGGCCATCCCCAGGCACGCGCCCGCCGTCGTCGACGCGGCCGTGCGCGCGGCGTTCGAGCGCGCCGGGGGCGAGATCGCCGCCGTGATCCTGGAGCCCATCCCGGCCAACGCCGGGCTGTTTTTCGCACGCGAGGGTTTTCTCGCGTTGCTGCGCGAACTCTGCACGCGCCACGGCGCGTTGTTGATCTTCGACGAGGTGATGACCGGCTTCCGCGTGGCGAAGGGCGGGGCCCAGGAAATCTACGGCATCACGCCGGACCTGACCGCGCTGGGCAAAGTCATCGGCGGCGGCCTGCCCGTGGGTGCCTTCGGGGGCCGGGCGGACATCATGGACCAGCTCTCCCCGGATGGCCCCGTGTACCAGGCCGGGACACTCTCGGGTAATCCGCTCGCCATGGCGGCGGGGCTGGCGCAGTTGCGCGAGTTGGAGCGCACGAACGCCTGGGCGAAGTTGGAAGAAATCGGCGCGGAGTTTGAGGCGGCAGTCAAGGGGGCGCTCAAGCAAGCAGGGAGAATGTACACGTTTCATCGCATCGGCTCGATGTTCTGCCTGTTTTTCACGGCTGGCCCCGTGTTCGACCTGGTGTCCGCGCAGACCAGCGACCGGCAGGCGTTCGCGCGATTTTTCCACTCGTGCCTGGATCAAGGGGTCTACTTCGCCCCGTCACAGTTCGAGGCCGGGTTCATCTCCACGGCCCACACGCCCGCCGACATGGCGAAGACGGCGGAAGTCACTGCGCGGGCGTTAGCAGCATGAAATTTGCCGGTAAATTCTTGCTTTGCCGGAAGGTCGGCGGGATGGGGCGGCGCGATGATAACGTAAGTAACGGATCAATCCATCCCTCATAAATCCCATGAAAACTCCTGCCTCTATCCATTCCTTCCGACAAGCAGCCAAGAAGTGCCTGATTGCCCTGCCGCTCCTGAGCTTGTGTGCGCTCACCACGCCTGCTGCCTTGGCCGCCGACCCGGTTGCCCCTGCCGCCGCTGACACGGCCGCTCCCACTACGGCCACCCCTACGGCTGCTCCCACTACGCCCGCTGCTCCGGAGACCGAGGCCGCAACGCACCATCATCGGCATCACCACCACCGCCGTCACCATCATCACCACGGCCACCGCGCGACGCGCAACCGCAGCGACACGCCCGCTGGCAGTCGTAACGACTCGGGCACAGGCACCCGTTCGTGAGAGCCGCGATCCTGTTGGATCGTTGACCGTCGGATGCGAAGACTGCTTTCGGCGTGATTGACAGCGAAAGAATGAAAAAAGGCGCGGTCCGTGTGGACCGCGCCTTTTTTGTGTCCTCGTGACGCTGGCGGGCGTCGGAGGCTTGAAACTGAAAGGACTGGTGCTTTTGCCTACTGCACCGGCGTACCGCCCTGCGGGGCATTCTCGGACTGGTTCTTCAATCGGCGGCGGAAATCGACTTCGATCTCGCCAAAATTCGCCTCGTGATTTTGCACCATGTTGTTGAGCAGCAACAGGAGGCGTTTGGCAGCCGCCGGAGTCAGGATAATGCGGTTCTTGATCTCCACGTCTTCGGCCAACACCTTGACGCCGAAAGCATTCGGGTTGAACCCCAGGTCGAGGATAACTTCTTCGGGCGAGAGCGTGCCGCGGCAGAAGTTGGCGTAGGTGATCGGCACTTCATCAAAAATGATGGCCGGGGCCTGCGCCTGATTTTCGTTGGGATTGTGGGAAGGTTCCTGAGGGTTAGCCATAAGAAAGGCCGCCAACATACCGGTGAGAGGAGGGGAGTAAAGGCAAAAGGCGGAAGGCGCAAGGATGTGGGACGCACGTTGTCAGCGGGGTGCGTTGGACCTTGCATCCTGCATCCTGCATCCTGCATCCTGCTGCTTTCCCGCATGGCTGCTTTTCTCCTCCGACGTTTCGTGTCGCTCGCGCTGGTGCTCTTTGCGGTGGTCACAGTGGCGTTTTTCATGATCCGGCTCGCTCCCGGCGGACCGTTTGACCGCGAGCGCAAGGTGTCGTCGAGTATCGAGCGGGCGCAACTCCTCAAATACAAGCTCGATGGTCCTGAGGGCCGCGCCGCCGGCCGCGCGTTGGCGGTGCGCTTGGGGCTGGGAGGCGGCGCGCAGGAGGCGTTCGGCGGCGCGGGCTCGCTGCTCCAGCAATACGGCCGTTACCTGTGGGATTTGCTCCACGGCGATCTGCGCCAATCCAGCAAGTACCTCGGACGGTCGGTCAAAGAAATCCTCGCCCAGACGCTGCCGGTGTCGCTCGTGCTCGGCTCGCTGGCATTCCTGGTGGCTTGCACGGCCGGGGTGTGGCTGGGAACGTTCGCGGCCGTGCGCCACAACGGCCCGTTCGACGCCGGGGCGATGTTCGCGGCGCTGCTGGCGATCAGCGTGCCGACGTTCGTGACCGGGCCGCTGTGCATCCTCGTGTTCGCGCTCGAATGGGGCGTGCTGCCCGTGGGCGGTTGGGGCACGGCGGCGAGCGTGGTCCTGCCCGCGCTGGTACTCGCCGCGCCGTACGTCGCGTACATCGCGCGGCTGATGCGCTCCAGTATGCTGGAGGTGCTGGGGCAGGACTTCATCCGCACCGCCCGCGCCAAGGGGCTGTCCGAGAGCGCCGTCGTGTACCGGCACGCGCTGAAGGTGGCGATCCTGCCGGTGGTCAGCTACGTCGGGCCGCTGGCGGCGAATCTCCTGACGGGTTCACTGGTGGTGGAAAGCCTGTTCAACATCCCGGGCATGGGCGGTTTTTTCGTCAACGCCGTGCTCAACCGTGACGCGTTCCTGCTCGGCGGCGTGGTGATCGTGTATTGCCTGCTGCTGGTCGTGCTCAACTTCGTGACGGATGTGGCCCTCAAGGTCCTCGACCCGCGCGTGCAACTCCTCTGATGCTCCCGGAGGACCCTCATCCCGCCGCCGCGCCTGCCGCGGAAACGCCGCCCATTGGCGGCAGCGCGCCGTCCGCGCCGCCCGCCGGTGCACCCGTCGCGCCGATGGCGGCCGTGCGCGCCCGCCGCCCGCCACTGGCGCGCTTCTGGGCCAACCCGGGCGTGCGCGTGGCCGTCGTGCTGCTGGCGGCGGTGGGCCTCGCGGCGGTGGCCGGGCCGCTCTGCCTGCCGGACCGCTACCAATACCCCACGCCCGCGCAACTCTCGCCGCCGTCGGCGGTCCACTGGCTGGG
>CAXTVY010000362.1:0-3203 GCA_964247665.1 uncultured Chthoniobacterales bacterium
GCTCCTCGATGACCGCGCGCTTGAGCATGCCACGCGGCAGGGTCATGATGTAATTCATCACGTCGTTTGCGATGAGGAAGCCCGCGACGTTGAGCAGGTCGGTCTGGCTCGCCTTGATGAAGCTCAGCTCGAAATGCGCGACGTTGCCGCTCAGATCGACGTTGTTGACGCCATCGACAATCGGTCCGTACAACCCACCGGCCAACCACGGTTCCAAAAGTTTTGCCAGGAGACTGTATTCCTTGGCGTCATTGTTCGTGCCGTGGCCGAGGGAAGAAATCTCGTCCTGAAAATCGCCGTGCTGCGGATACTCCTCCGGCCTCAAGTACGAGAACGTCAGGTTGCGCACGTTGCCCTGGCTCTCCGGTTGGCGCAGGTAGTTCGCCACCGCGCCCTCGTCCAGCGCCGCCAGCATCGCGTGAGCTTCGTCCGGGTGCAGCTTGGCCCAATCCCGGTGTTCGATGTAGGCATCCAGGAAGGTGTCTTCGAGCGTCATGCGCTCACGCAGCCAGGTGTCCAGCACCATCGCGTGCCGCCCAACCGTCTCCATCTGTGCCGGATGCTTGCGCGCCCACTTCGCATAGTAATCCTGGTAGATGAGTTGTAACCCAGAGGTGAGCAGGGCTTGCCGGTAGCGATTGCGATCCTCGTCCGCGTGCCGACCCGTCAGGAGCTGCGTCAGGCCCGTGGCGTTGACGAGCTGATCCGACGACAACGGCAGCCCACGGGTGTCCAGGTAATTGATCGTGTTCGTGCCGTTGGCGCGGATGACCACGGGGCGCGCGTCTGGAGAAAGCGTCTTCGAGTAGAATTTGTAGGAAAGCCCGTTGTCGATGAGCGCCGTGTAACCGCAGTAGGGTTCCGTCTGGGTGAGGATGTCCTGGAGGAGCACGCTTTTGCCGGCCCCGGACGAGCCGAAAACCATCGCGTGCGCCGGACTCTCGTTGCCCGGCGCGCCCTCGAACAGACGACCACCGATCAAATTGCCCCGGTCGCCGTCGTGGAGCCATTCAGCTTCTTCCAGGTCGGCTTTTGGCGTGGAGGAAACCGGCAAGATGTTCGCCAGGTTCACGTCGTCGATCTTGTGGCTGAAATCGTCGTACCGGTCCCACGCCCAGCCGGGCAGGCCCGCGTTCCAATAGGACAAAGCCGCCGCTTCCCAGGCCGGTTCGTAATACTGCATCCCGCCCAGCTTGTTCATGCTGCTCTTGAGCGCGGCGATCTTGGCCCGCAGCCCCTCCTTCGTGCGGTCGTGGGCAAAGACGATCATCTGCACCCGGAAGGGACTGGTCTTGTTCGACATGAGCCGGGCCGTCCGGTCCATCTTCGTGGCCATGCCCTGGAGCATCCGCAGCTTCGGATTGGCGGTCATCGAGCTTTGCAGCGCCTCGTACTCCTTCTCCGCCGTTTTGATCTCGTTCTCCACGTTGAGCGGCGTGATGTTCAAGACCACCCGGTAGTCCGGCATCGGCAGAGTCGTCAGCACGCTGACCATGCCCATGATGGTCGTTTTCGGCATCGCCTTCGCCGCCAGGACGCCGAAGAACCGCCCGTCTTGATAAAACCCGTAGTCCGGCTTTTCCTGTGGTGCAGGCTCGCCGTGCAGCGTGTTCGTCAGATAGCTTTGCATCGGGTCGAACACCGTGTCGTCCGTCGCCATCTCCGCTGCGGTGGGGCTGAGATAACGCATGAATTCCATGTGGTGCTCGTGGTCGCTCAGACCACGCACCCCGCCGCTGATCCCACCGAAAATCGCGTCGCAAAGCTGTTCCTTCTGATCCAGCTCTTTGCGGTAAGTTTCCACCAGGTACTCGTAGGCTTTCCGCCGCCCCTTGCCCTTGGGCACGTTGGACAGGTTGAGCTTGGAAGAAAAATAGAAGCGCAGGTTGGTTTGAAGGAGTTTGCCGTCCTTCATCCGGTTGACGTACCGCAGGAACCGCTCGTTGCGCCGACGCAGCGACCACTCGTTTTTCGGCAGGCGCTCCGTCTCGCCCATGAAGCGCTTGAGTGGTTTGCGGTAGTCGTTGCCAACATAGTATTGGATTTGCAGGCGCTCCGTCTCTTTGAGGGACGCGAGGATGATCCGCATGTCCTCTTCCAGCGTTTCGAGAAAATCCGGGTCCGCGTTTTCCAGGTCCGGCATGGTCACTTCGTATCCGCGCCCGATGACCCCGCCTTTGTCCAGGCCCCGGTAAACGATCAGATCGTCCAGGCAGTATCCGTCGGTGGCAATGATGCTCATAAAGTCGCTATTCCCCGCGGTAAGGATGCGCCGGCGGCTTGGCCGGTTTCATGTGCAGGTGGCTGCGGGTCCGCAGCCAGCCTTGACGCTGGAAAAAGCACGCCGCCCGGTAGTTGAGGCTCACCAGCATGTCGCCGTCGTAGCTCTTGGGCTTGCCCGCTTTGAGAAAGACCACGTAGCAAACCGCCGCCGTGATCGGCACGGCGGCGGTGATGGCGCTCTCCATTACGCTCATCCCTTTGTCGAAACAGAGGCGGAACGTGACGACGCTTGCCGCGAACCCGCCCACGAAGACATAGACGTTCGAACCCTCGAAGATCCAGACCATCGGTTTGGTGTCGCGCGTGTTGTCGTTCGGATGGGAAGTCAGAGCCATCTGATAAAGCTTGTTTACCGTTTGGAACCGCCTGAAAAAAGGCCGGGTGTTCCGGGGAGAATCCCCGGCCCCTTCCGGCTCGATGGTTCGCCGGTTCTCGATCAGTTCGGAGCCGTGACGGTGATTTGATCCACGTTCTGACCACCCGCCGAGAAGAAGGTCTGGATAATGACCCAGCCCAGGCCCGCGACCGCCGCGCCGACGAGTGCCTGTTTCATGAACTCGGTGCGGCCCATCATGTACATGATGGTGGCGGCCGTCAGCCCGCCGAAGGCAAGGACCGCCGTGATCGCGTTGATGATGCCGAGCGCGCTCGACATGGAGGTGTTGAAGCTGGTTGCCGCCAGGGGCAGCGTCAGCGCCATTTGCAAGGTGGCCGCGCCCGCTTTGCTCGAAGCAAACAGCAGCACGGTCGGGGTGAAGCCCTGGATCATCCGGGCCAATTTATTCTTTTTAATGGTCTTCATGGAATTTGGGTTGGGATTGCCGCCGACGAACCGAGTCCCCCCGCCTTAAAAACGGCCGATGACGAAAGCCGCTGCCGGGGGTGGTTCGAGCGCCGATTTACCGGCAAAATGTTACTAA
>CAXTVY010000363.1:0-3166 GCA_964247665.1 uncultured Chthoniobacterales bacterium
AGCGTGTTGCGATTCTGCTCCCATGAATCGCTCCTTTTTGTTTGCCCTAGCCGTGCTGTTTGCCACCGTGGCGACCTCGCTGGCTGGCAAGCAAGATTTTACGTTGGTCAACAGAACCGGTTTTGACATCCACGAGGTCTACGTCTCGCCGCACAGCAGCGACGACTGGGAGAGCGACGTGATGGGTAAAGGAATCCTCGTGGAAGGTCAGTCAATCGAAATCAAGTTCGAGCGTGGCGACAAGACAAAGGAATGGGACCTCAAGGTCGTGGACAAAGCTGGCAAGGGCATCGTTTTTGAGAAGCTCGACCTCCTGGAAATTTCCAAGGTGACGATCCATTACAAGGAAGATAAAGCAACTGCCGACGTGGAATGAGCGTCGCGCAGCCAAGTTTATCTCGACTTGACCTTCGATGAAAACCCGTCTCTGGCTGATGTTCCAACCCCGCCTCGTCACGCAGCCGGTGGTCTACGATCTCGGACGGAAGTTTGAAGTGGTGACAAACATCCGGCAAGCAAGCGTCAACGAGGAAATCGGCCTAGTGTCCATTGAACTGGAAGGCGAACGCGAGGTCATCGATCAGGCCATCGAATGGCTGGAAAGAATCGGCGTCAAAGTGGAGCCGGTTGAAATTAATACCATCGAGGGCTGACGCTTGGCGTGTCAGCCCAAGCTCAGTTGAAGTCCAGCGGCTCGGGGGGGTCCACTTTCACCGGAATCGCTGGTGTTTCCTGCTGTTCCGCCGGGGCAACCGGAATCGCGGGCATCACTTTCATCGGAGCGGCGGCACCCGTTCTGTTAGTTCCATTCTCGGGTGCTTGGTTCTGCTGATCGCCCGTCCCGCCCGCTGCCAAGAGTTCGCCGGTTGAGGATGCCGTCACCGCTGGTTGGATAAGATCATAGGGATCATGCGCACCCACCTCGACGACCGTCTGGCTTCGAACCTGGATCGGTTTCACCGTGCTCAAATCAACGACTCCTAGCGCCGGGCGCACCGTTTTTCCCCCGATGCTGTCCGCGCTCTTCACGCCAGCGGCCTGCGCTCCCAACCGTGCCGCCGCGAGCGCACCGATGGACGACCGGCCCGCGCTGTGGACCTGGCAATATTGGGATGGCTTCTCTGCTGCCGTCGCGTAAGTGGTGAACGTAGTCTTATGCTTCTCGCCAGCGACGGTTTCAAAACAGCGCTCGGTGGCCAACTCGCCAGACTTCTCGCAGATTTCCACCTTGGCGAGACTGCGGGGCATCGGAACATCCTTCGTCGGATAAAACTGGGCAGCGGAGTTCATCACCTTTACCCACACGGGCAGCGCGAGCTGACTACCGAATGCACCACGGTAGATCGGCGAAGGTTTATCGAAGCCCATCCAAACCGTGCAGGTCACCTCGCTGTTGTATCCGGCGAAGAGAGCATCAGTGAAATTGTAAGCAGTTCCGGGTTTGCCGCCAGCCACCATCGGCCGCATGCCGTAGCGCGAAGTTGCCGCCGAAGCCACCCCGGTTTTCATCTCCTGCACGAGTGCGCTGTGGACCTGGTAAGCAGGTGCCTCATCAATGATTCGGACCTTCGGACCACGCTTGGATTGAAACAGAACCTCTCCATCAGCGTCTTCGATCTTCGAGAGCAAATAGGGCGCGGCCGGCCGCCAGCCGCCGTTTGGAAAGCCGGTGTAGGCCAGCGCCAATTCTGAAAGCGTGATTTCACTGCTTCCGAGGAACGTGGCTGGAAACTCCCGCATTGGTGAAGCGATGCCAGCCCGTTTGGCTAACGCCAGCACCTTGTCGAGTCCCACCTCGTTGCCCACCCGTACCGTCGCAGAGTTCTTGCCGTCGATGAGTGCCAAAGCAGCGGGAATTGGCCCCTCGTAATGGTTGCCCGCCCGCTCCACACCCCATTCGCCGAGGATGCCCGTCTGTCCACCGACCATCACCTGCCGGTTGTCGAGCACCTGATCCAGGAACAACCGACCCGGGAAGATACCGTTCTGGTAAGCGGCAGCGAACACGAACGGAGTGAAAGCCGTCCCGGCCGGACGGCGCGCCTGCGGGTGCATGGCGCGGTTATACTCGCTGTGCTTGAAATCCCGGCCTCCCACAACGGCCAAAATCGCGCCGTCGGCATTATTCACTGCCAAGAGCGCCCCTTGCAAGTAATCCGGCGTGGGGAGGACGTTGTGCAAATTGGAAGGCGGGGCAGTGGCGTCGGGTGCGACCGCCTGACTCGCCTTTTTCTCCTCGTCGCGGTACCGGGCCGAGTATTGTTCGTAGGTCGCGTGGTTTTGGAAGGAGGGGTTCCGTTCGACCTCGTTCAACTGGTCATGCAAGGCGTCCTCAGCAGTTTTCTGGAGCCGGGCATCGATCGTGGTGTAAATTTTGAGCCCCTGGCTGATTGCGCGGTCAAGTCCCACCTGCGCGATCACCTGCTGGCGGATGGCTTCCAACGCGTAGCTGTCGCTGCTGGCCAAGATGCGCGGCTTGACCGTGAGTTCCTCATCCGCTGCCGCATGGTACTGGTCTCGGTCGATGTAATGCTCATCCACCATGCGGCCCAACACGAAGTCGCGGGCGCTTTGCGCCGCGCGCTTGTCGTGCCAAGGGGACAGGTTATTCGGGCTCTTGATCAGTCCCGCCAACGTAGCCGCCTCGCCTACCGAAAGGTCACGCGCATGTTTGCCGAAATATCCTTTGGCCGCGGCTTCCACCCCGTACAAACCGCTGCCAAGATAGATCCGGTTGAGGTAGTACTCCATGATCTGATCTTTCGTGAGCGTCGTCTCGATGCGGCGCGCCACGTAAATTTCCAGGATCTTACGCGAGAAGGTGCGTCCCTTCAGCGGAAAGGTGTTGCGGGCCAGTTGCTGCGTGATTGTGCTCGCGCCTTGTCGGACCCGGTTCGAGCGCAAGTTCTTCAACGCCGCGCGTAAAATGCCACGGAAGTCACTGCCGTTGTGCGTGTAAAAACGATTGTCCTCTGCGGAAACCACTGCGCGCTGGAGGTCTACCGCCATTTCTGAGAGCCCGACCGGCTCCCGTTTCTGCTCGTAGATGTAACCGAAGGTCGCGCCCTTGCAGTCGAAGATGGTGCTGGCGCTCTCCATTTTGCCGAGCGCCGTCATGTCGAACGATTCGGCCTTGCTCAACCACTGCAAATGCAGGGTATATGCC
>CAXTVY010000364.1:0-3165 GCA_964247665.1 uncultured Chthoniobacterales bacterium
GGCCAAGCACGATGAATTCGTCAACCAGGAAATCTTTCCGGCTGGTCTGGGGCCAAATCAGATCGATGAAATCGTGCGGATGAATCTGGTGACGGCCAAACTACGATCCATCGTGACCGCGCCGGTCGTCGTTAGCCCGGCCGAGGCCCGCACGAGGTACGACGAGTACAACGCAAAGACGGAAGCGAGCGTCATCCGGCTCAAAGCCTCCGCCGTGGCGGCACCCGACCCGACGGAAGACGAGATCAAAAAATATTATGGCGATCAGAAAGACCAGTTCAAACAGCCGGAACGCCGCAAGGTGCAATACGTGAAGTTCGGTTTGGACGATGCGCAGACGAAGTTGCAAGGTAAAGGGCGTGTCGAGGCGTTGAAGCCGCTGGCGGACCGCGCGGTCCAACTGCTCGAGAAACTGCTGGACGAGAAAGGCAAGGAAGATTTCAGCGCGACCGCCGCGGAGGACCAGCTCGCCGTCAAGGAGACGCCGGAGTTCGAGGAAGATCAGGCAACCGGCTTCGAGGAAAGTACGATCCCCGGGTTCACGCAGGCCGTGTTCCGGCTCAACAAGGAAAATCCGGACAGCGACGTGCCACTGCAAACGAACGACGCATTTTATGATCTCCACCTGAGCAGCGTGATCCCCGAGCGCCCGCTGACGCTCGATGAGGCCCGGCCGAAAATCGTGACGGCCATCAAAGTGGAGCGCACCAAAGTGGCCCTGGCGGCCAGGGCGGAAGAAATCCGCACTAAGATCGCCGAGAGCATGAAGGCGGGCCGCAGTTTCGCCGACGCGGCGAAGGACGCGGGCCAGACGGCCGAGGACGTGCCGCCGTTTTCCCTCGCAGAGCCGGATCAGAAGGCACCCGACGCGCAGGAGATTGCGGGCGTGGCCCAAGGCTTGGCCACGGGTGAACTCGGCAAGTTTGTTCCGAGCGGCGACGACGGGATGTTCGTTTACGTGCGCAACCGGGTCGCCCCGGACGACGCGAAATACGAGGCAGCCAAAGGCTCTTTCACAGCACAACTCCAGACGCAAAAGAGCCAAGTTTACTTTTTTGAGTGGCTGCGGAACAGCCGCGAGAACGCTAACCCGCGCTTCAACCTGCGCAACCAGGGTTGAGCGGCCGCCTATGAATCTGGAGGATACGTTCGAAGAGGGGCACTCGCATCTGGCGCTCGGCGAATTGGCTGAAGCAGCGTCATTTTACCGGCGATGCGTGGAGATGGACCCGGACTTCTTTGACGGCTGGCATGCTCTCGGCATGACCGCAATGAAGCTCGGTCACTACGAGGAAGCCATCGCGGCGGGCGAGCGCGCGGTGGAACTGCGGCCGAACGACCAACTGGGCTGGTCGAGCCTTTCCCTGTTCTACGTCCGCAACAACCGGATCAAGGAAGCAGAGGCAGCCGGAGCGAAGGCGCGCATCCTTTCCTGGGGTGGGAAGGTCGTGAAGGACGACGGCAGCCGGCCACTGGACGGGCTCATCAAATCCTGACGCCGATTTCTGTAAGCGATGAACGAACGTTTTTTAATCACGACGGCGATTGATTACACGAACGGGCCGCCGCACCTCGGGCACGCCTACGAGAAGGTGTTGGGCGACGTGATTGCGCGTCACCGGCGGCTCCGGGGCGAGGAAGTTTTCTTCCTGACCGGGGTCGATCAACACGGCCAGAAGGTGCAGCAGTCGGCAGAACGCGAGGGAGTCACGCCACAGGAGTTCGTGGATGAACTCACCGCACGGTTCCGCGCGACGTGGGCGAAACTGGGCGTGGAGTACACCGCTTGGGCCGCCACGACCGACCCGGCGCATGTCGCGTGCGTACGTGCGATTCTCCAGCGCTTGTGGGACGATCTCGATCCTGCCACCGGCCAAAGCCGCTGGCTCTACAAGGCGAGCCGCGCCGGGTACTACAGCATCCGGCAGGAACAATTTCTGACCGAGAAGGAAATGACAGCCGACGGAACATTCGGACCGGAGTGGGGACAGGTCGAACATCGCGAGGAGGAGAACTATTACTTCCGGCTGGAGCCCCACCGGGAGTGGTTGCTGCGATTGATCGATGAGCGCAGTCGTGCCGGCCGGCCCTTCGTCGTGCCAGATTTTCGCGTTGCCGAGCTGCGCAACGCCGTGGAAAAGCTCACTGGCGACCTGTGTATCTCGCGTCCCAAAGCGCGGCTTTCCTGGGGCATCGAACTGCCGTTCGACCCGGAGTTTGTGACTTACGTCTGGTTCGACGCCCTGGTGAACTACCTCAGCTTTGCGCCCGGCTATCGTCCCGCCCCGGCGGCTGACGAGAGGGAGTTCAAGCGTTGGTGGCCAGCCTGGCACGTCATCGGCAAGGACATCCTCATTCCCGCCCACGGCGTGTACTGGCCGCTCATGCTGCGCGCGCTGGGCTTCAGCGACGAGCAAATGCCAACCTTGTTGGTGCACGGGTGGTGGACCGTGGACGGCGGGAAGATGAGCAAGAGCGTAGGCAACAACATCGATCCGAACGATCCGGCAGATCGTTTCGGTGCTGAAACCTTGCGCTATTTTCTGATGAGCGAGGCGACCACCGGCCGGGATGCGGATTATACGCAGGAGCGGCTGGTACAGGTGTACAACACCGACCTCGCCAATAACCTCGGCAACCTGTTGAACCGCACCCTGAGCATGGCACAGAGATACCGTGCAGGGCGTTTGCGGCATGATGCGTTGACCACGGCGCACGATCATCAGTTCGTCTCTGATGGTACGGACAGCCTCGGCGATCATTTCGCCAGCCTCGCCAAACGTTACGCGGACTTGCCTCCCGACGGCCGGTTCACGGAACTCGTGCGCGAACTCGCCAGCCGGTGCAACCAGCAGATCGAGGCGCAGGCTCCGTGGGCTTTATACAAGGACCCTGCCAAGGCCGACCTGCTCGACGCCTGCCTCTATTACCTCGCCGAATCCATTCGGATGATCGCTATTTTTATTTCTCCTGTCCTGCCGCTGGCAGCCGGTAAAATCTTGGATCAATTGAACTGGAGCACCGAACCTGCCGCTAGTGCAAACCGCTTCCGGTTAGCTGACGCCCGGTGGGGCGTGCTTCCCAACGGACATGTGCTTAATGTCCCGGTGCCGCTCTTTCCCAGGATAGAAGATCAGAAAGCTTCCGGTTAGCGGTGTTTCCGTG
>CAXTVY010000365.1:0-3100 GCA_964247665.1 uncultured Chthoniobacterales bacterium
CATCAGGTGCTCGAAGAAGTGCGCGAATCCGGTGCGGTCGGGCCGCTCGTTCTTGCTGCCGACGTGGTAGAGCACGTAGGAAGCGAACACGGGCGCGGAATGCTCGGGAGCCAGGATGACGTGCAGGCCGTTGGGCAGGTCGTACTCGGTGAACTCGATGCGCGACGCCCGCGCGGAGGAAAGCGCGAGCAGGGAAAGGGCGGCGGCCAACCGCAGGGAGAGACGGGGCATCAGCATAGGTCTGGCACTGGAACCCATGGGAGGAGGAAAGGCAAAAGGCAAAAGGCAAAAGGCGGAAAGATGCAGGATGCAGGATGCCGGGTGCAGGTGGTGGGCGGATTCCGGGTCCGCGAGAAATCATCTGCAAGGTGATGCTGTGGAAAGCGAAAAAGACTCGGCAGCGCCCTTTCCGCATGATCCACCGTTTCTTCCAACCTCATTCGGTCGCCGTATTCTCCGGGTTCTCCCGGTGGAGTTCCAGCTCCGAGGTTCCAACAGGTTCGACGTGCATTTCCAATCGCTTACGGGCTTTCGCACGATTAAGCTACCTCGACCAATGAAGAAGCCATCCCGTTCCTTCTCCCTGCGCCGCCTGCTGGCGCTGCTGCTGGTGTTCGGGACGGCGGGGACGGTCCGGCCCGTGCGCGCGGACGACCTGGTACGCCAGGTCCAGGAAGAATTGCGCAAACGCAACCTCTACTTCGGCGACGTGGACGGCACGCTCAGCACCCCGACCACCGCCGCCCTGCGCCGCTACCAGCAACGCAAGGGCTTCCCCTCCACCGGCGAGCCCGACGCCGTCACCCTGCACTCCCTGATGATCCTGGTGCCCTCCACCCTCACGGCCGCTGCCGCCAATTCCCCGCCCGCGACGCCCGGCCTGCCCGGTGGCGGCCCGCTCGCCGGACTCGCTGGCGGCACCCACCCCTGGCCCGACATCACCGTTCTGCGCAGCGACGAGGGCCGCCCGCAGGATGCCGCCCCCGAGGACGACAACCACGGCAACCCCCCTGGGCCCAGCCGCCCGCCCCACACGCCCGCCGCCGCCACCCGGCAGCGGTTGACCAACGACGACGTGCGTGCCTTCGTGGCCCGCTATCTCGTGGCGGGGCAGACGAACGATCCGCCCACGGAACTCGCTTTTTTCGGCGACCGTGTCGAGTATTTCGGCGACGGCCTGCGCGACCGCCGCTACATCGAGCACGACATCAACCGCTACGACCACCGCTGGCCCGAGCGCCACTTCACCATCCTGGAACCGTTTACCGTCTCGCTTTCCCCCGACGGAGATCCGGACAAGACCGTGGTGTCCTTCCGTCTACAATTCTCGAATAAAGGGGCTAGATACCTCGTCCAGGGCAAAACGGACAACACCTGGACGCTGACGGGCACGCTGCCGTTGGAGTTGCGGATCGTCTCCATCAAGGAGCAGCGGGTGCGAGAATAGCTTTTCGCTCGTGGATGGGCATGGATTATGCCCCTTCGCCCCTGTGCCCGGCCATTCAGCTGCCCGATGAAAGTCCAGACGAAAATCCTGCTCCTGCTCCTGGCCGTCGTGGCGGTTTTCGTCGGCGGCATCCTTCTCATCCGTGCCCGTGAACACGCGCGCTTCCTGCGCATCGCCGAGGATCGCGCCCGGGATCGGGAACATTTCTTCGACGGCTTCCTGGCCCGGCAGGGCGAGCCGCTGGAGATGCTCGCCAAAGATTACACCTATTGGGACGCCATGGTCAGCGCCGTGGACGGCGGCGACGGCGGCTGGCTCAACGGCAACCTGAATAACCAGGGCACCTGGCAGACCTCCGACGCCGACGCGCTGTGGGTGTACCGGCCGGACCACACCTGCCTCTTCGCCGCCAACCGCCTGGAGGCCGACGCCGACCTGCACGACCTCGCGTTGCCCCCCGCCGCCTTCGACGCCCTGGAGAAGCAGCACCTCATGCACTTTTTCGTGGACACCAACTCCCCGCAGGGTGTCTTCGAGATCCGCGCCGCCACGATCCATCCCTCCAGCGACAGCTATCGGCAGACGCCCTCGCACGGCTTTTTCTTCGCCGGGCGGCGCTGGAGCAAGGACGCCGTGCGCGACTTCTCGCGCGATTCGGACAACGACGTGCACCTGCAATCACTGGAAACCGCCGCGGGCGCGGACCTCGTCAGCGACGCCACGCAGGGGCTGGTGATCTTCACCCGGCCGCTGCTCGGGTGGGACGGCCGACCCGTGGCCCGGCTGGTGGTGCGCAACGACTCCGAGACGATCCGCGACCTCAACGCCTCCAGCCAGCGTCTCTTGCTGTTGCTGGTGGTCTTCGCCGTGGTGCTGCTGGCCGTGCTGGCCGCCCTGTTGGAATGGTGGGTCAGCCGCCCGTTGCGGCTCATCGCGCAGACGCTCAAGACCGAGCAACTGGGCCCGGTGCAGAAGTTGCGCGGCGACGGCAGCGAGTTCGGCGGCGTGGCCGAGCTGATCGGCGCGTTCTTCGGGCAGCGGGAGAGCCTGCTGGCCGAGATCATGGAGCGCAAAAGCGCCCAGGAAGCGCTGCGCGTGAGCGGCGAGCAGCTCCGCGAGGCGCAGCTCTTAATGGGCCACGCCGCCGCCCGCAGTGGCCGAAGCTGGAACCCCCGACCGTGACTCGCCACTCTCGCGCTCGCCCTGGACATCTATCACGATGCACCGGGACCAAATAACCGCTAGAACTTTAGGAAACGTTTGCTCGGCTCTCAATCATTGGACGTGCGGGAAACTTTCTGGGTGTACCCGTCACGACGCGTCCAGCAATGACACGGATGCGCAGGCCAGACTGGGCGGCCTGCCAGGAATTGGCGGCGCGGGTGGTGAACGCGAGCGCGACCTGCGCGCGGCCGCCGTGCGCGCTGGGCCTCCCGCAGCCGTCCGCCGGCGCGGCCACCTTCTACGCGCTCACGGGTGAAGCACCCTCCCGTGCCCTGCGCACCCCAGACCCGAGGCAGTCAGAATGTCCATGTCCGGGCTGCTGCCAGGGACATTGGGCTTGGAGGCTTCACTCAGCCTACCTGCCGTTGGGATCGCAATGTGCACGCCGCAGCACCACAGGAGCAAGTATCTACAATCCCTGAAGCAGGG
>CAXTVY010000366.1:0-3040 GCA_964247665.1 uncultured Chthoniobacterales bacterium
GGCAAGTACCCAGCATGGTCACCACCGGAACATACTGCCCCCGCTCATTGACGAATGCCGCCGCGACCAGTTCCATCTCGCGTGTCTCGCCCGTACCATGCCGCAAACGAGCCGTCGGCAGAATATCATTGGCGAGCACCTCTCGCTTGAGCAATTCGGCGGCGGACGTGTCATTCTCGGTGGTTTCGGCAAAGCGATTGATGCTTCCGGCCGACGCGGCGTCCCGGGTACTACCCGCGCAGACAGCATAGTAGCGGCTGGCGGCCTCTTCGGGCGGTCCCTCGAAAATCGTGCGTCCTTCCTTGAGCAACACAGCACGCTCACAAAGGTTCTGCACCGCCGACATGCTGTGGGAGACGAAGAGCAGCGTCGTGCCACCGTCGATGATCTCGCGCAGGCGCTGGAAACATTTCTGGGTAAAGAACACGTCACCGACCGCCAGCGCCTCGTCGATGATGAGGATATCGGGCTCCACGTTGATGGACACCGCAAAGGCCAGCCGCAGCATCATGCCGCTCGAATACGTTTTGACGGGCTGCTCCAGAAACTGACCGATGTCCGCGAACGCGACGATAGCATCGAACCGGGCGTCGGTTTCCTGCTGCGTCAGGCCCAGGATCGAAGCGTTGAGATAGATGTTCTCGCGCCCCGTAAACTCCGGGTTGAAGCCGCTGCCCAGCTCCAGCAAGGCAGCCACACGTCCATACACATTGACGTGCCCGCTGCTGGGCCGCAGCGTGCCGGCGATGATCTGTAGCAGCGTGCTCTTGCCCGACCCGTTGCGCCCGATGATGCCGATGCTCTCGCCGCGCCGCACCTCGAAGGATAGCTCGTGCAGGGCGGTGAAGTCCCGGTAGAGCGCTTGCCGACGCCGTTGCAGGAGGCGCAGTGGCGCGGAATCCTTAGGCAGCACCTGGCGCAAGGTGCGGTGTGCTTGGCTGAGCAGCGAATAGCGCAGCCGTACCGAGGGCGAGGACCAGAGCTTGTAGTGTTTGCTGACCTGATGGACCGCTAGAACAACGTCCTCGTCCTCCATTTCAACTGCTTCGGCGTTGGAGGGAGAAGTTTCGAGGGTGGGTGAACTCATGAAGTGGCTGACCGGTCCAAACAGGGCTTTCAGGATACAAGTGCCCTTGGGGGCCGTCAACCGGACAGAAGAAGGCCGGGGGAGTCGAGGTGCCCGGGCACGAAGGAGCACTCGTTGCAAAACCAGGCTCTGGCCGGATAAACCCGGGTCTGGATCGGAGCCGCCTCGCAGGCCAGGGCAGCGCCACCCGCCCGTGCTGTGGACGGAGTGGGTGCTGACAGCGGCGCCGGTAGCCAAGGCGGCTACCGGTGTGCACGCGCCGTCCAGAGGCCGCCACAGAGCGGCCGATGCTGAGCAGCAAGCGCGGCGGGTCGCGCGCCGCTGCCTGGTCGCCGCATCACGGCGCGGAGGGCTGCCGCGCCGCGACGGGCGAAGTGGCGGCGGGGCTTTCGCCGCCCGCGAGGCCCGGGGTGCGGATGTTCAGACGCCCGAACACGCCGTCTTCCTCGTTATTCGGTCCAGCGGTGAAGTAGAGGGCGTTGGCATCGCCCAGGCTAACGCCGTTGCCGAAGGTGAGTCCCCAGATGCCTTCGATGCAGATGATTTTCGTGTCGGGATCGCGCAGGTAGCCCTCAAAATCCCCCGTGCCGAGATCGAACGCCGAGATCGTGCCGTCACCGAAGTTCGCTACCAGGAGGTCGTTGGCAAACACGCCGAACGTCGCGGGTGCGATTGCCATGCCCCATGGAGCGTTGAGCACGCCATGGGTATGGAAATCCTTCACCAGCGCGCCGTCCTCGCCGTACTCGACGACGTGGCCCAGCCCCGCGCCGTGGAACTGTTCCTGGCCCTCGTCGCTCTCGGGATCGAACGCCGCGTAGGCCACGAAAAGATGACCGCCCAGGGCAGCGATGTTGAACGGATGCAGGTTCTGGACACTCGCCGGGGTCTGGAAGTGGTAAGCGGCGGTCACGTCCTGCCATTGGTTGTCAAAAACCTGGATGGCGTTGTTGCGAATGTCCGTGGCAAAAAGATGGTTGCCGTGTGCCTGTTTGAAGGCGTCCGAACCCGCGGCGTTGTTCGTCAGCGCTACACCGGTGAACACGCAGTTGGTCGCATACGGGTAGTGCGTGGCCCGCTTGGAATAGTCGACGACCACGGGTGCCGTGCCCATCGCCACCGCCGTGTCGGCACTCCAGGCATTGATGCAGCCGTCCTCGGTTACGAAGACGAATTTCGCCGCACCCGTAAAGCCGTCCTTGATCGGCTCCCAGGGCGTCTTCTTGTGGTTGTCGGCGGGGCCGGCCACATGGAACTCTTCCGGCTGTCCGGGCAGGTCGCTGGCGGAGTTGTAAGCTTGTCCGGTCACGAAGGCATAGCCGTGGTCCGTGAACGCGGGGGTCTCCAGCGTGACGAGCTTCAGGCCGTCCTGATGCAGCGGGTTACCGGGCAGGTCGCCGATGTACTCGGACGAGCCGCCGGTTCCGGCGTTGGAGACCCAGATGTGGCCGCCCGCGCCCGGCGGCCGCAGGGCGATGCCCCAGCCGTTGATCATCTTTTCATCGACGATCTGCGGATGGTATTCCGCCTTGTTGGCAACGAGGTTGGTTTGCAGGCAGCCGGTGTCCCGGGTCTGGGCGGAAAGCGCGGCGGCCGTCATGACGGTGCCGACGAGGAGCAGGAGATATCGCAGGAAGGTTTTCACTTTGTGGGATCAGGGTTGGATTGCCCCGGTGTCTTTGGTTCCAGGGCGGGACGGAAAGTTTTCGTTGAGGGGGAAGAACAAGGAACGAAAAAAACATTCCGTGGGACCGCCAAACAAGGCGGCCCCACGGAGATTTTTGCCGGCGGCCGGCTCAACTCATGCCGCGACCGAGCGGCGGAACGCCTTCAACCGGCGGGCGTAGAAGCCGAGGCCACCGAGGCCCAGGAGCAGGCCAACGACCGAACCCGGCTCGGGCACGGCCGAGGTAACCCCGGGGGCCTCGCCGCCCGCGGTGCTCTGATAGGTGG
>CAXTVY010000367.1:0-3026 GCA_964247665.1 uncultured Chthoniobacterales bacterium
GGCGTTCGACAAGGACGTGATGAAGGGCTGGCTCGAAGACGTGCCTTTCGCGGACCACAACGCCGTGCTCGACCCCTCCTGCTCGGACCTGACGGCGCGCACATTGGAGTTGATTGGCTACCTGGGCCGTCCGCCGGAGTGGGAACGGCCCATCGACCGCGCCCTGACCCACCTCAAGAAGACCCAGTGCGATGACGGCTCGTGGTACGGCCGCTGGGGCGTCAACTACATCTACGGCACCTGGCAGGTGTTGCGTGGGTTGAAGGCCATCAACCACGACATGAACGAGAACTGGGTGCGCCGCGGCCGGGACTGGCTCGCCTCCTGCCAGAACGAGGATGGCGGCTGGGGCGAGAGCTGCAACACCTATGATGACCCGATGCTCAAGGGCAAGGGCAAGAGTACGGCCAGCCAGACAAGCTGGGCGTTGATGGGCCTGTGCGCCTGCGGCGACCTGGACAGCGCAAGCATCCAGCGTGGCTTGCAGTACCTGATCGACACCCAGAACAACGACGGTTCGTGGACCGAGGACGAGATCACCGGCACGGGTTTCCCGAAGGTGTTCTACCTCAAGTACGACATGTACCGGAACAACTTCCCGCTGCTTGCGATGGCGACTTACCAGAACATGCGCGAGGGAATTCTTCGTCCGACGCACATGCAGTTGAAGCCCTCGGACCGAATTGGTTACTACCCGAAGCTCAAGAAGCTCGCGCCCCAACTGGTGAGCGTTTTCAACGGCATGGCGCAGGGCAGCTAGCTCAAAGTCGGAAGTGAGAAGGCAGAAATGTCCCTGCTTTCTTCGTTTCAGGTCTTCGCTCTCTTCGCGCCTCGGTAAACCCAGCTATTTTTTCTATCCATTATGCCCTACGAACTGCCTCCGCTACCTTATCCGCCCAATGCGCTCGAACCCGACATCGATGCGGCGACCATGGAAATCCACCATGACAAACATCATCAGGCGTACATCACGAACCTGAACAAGGCGCTGGAAGGCAGCCCCGAGTTGGCCGACAAACCGGTGGAAGAACTCATCGCCGACCTGAACGCGGTGCCCGAGAACGTTCGCACGGCCGTGCGCAACAACGGTGGCGGCCACGCGAACCACTCGTTTTTCTGGCAGCAGTTTTCCAGCGATGGTGGCGGCGAGCCGAACGGCGAGTTGGCCGAGGCGATCACGGAAGCGTTCGGCGGTTTCGATGGCCTCAAGGAAAAGATGGGCGCGGCGGGTGCGGCGCGTTTCGGCAGCGGCTGGGCGTGGCTGGTCCTGAGCAAGGACGGCAAGCTCGAAGTCATGTCCACGGCCAACCAGGACAGCCCGATCATGGAAGGCCACAAACCGGTGCTCGGGGTTGACGTGTGGGAACACGCTTACTACCTCCACTACCAGAACCGCCGCCCGGAGTACCTCAAGGCGTGGTGGAACAAGGTGAACTGGAACACGATCAACGACAACTACCTCGCCGCGAAGGGTTAGTTGGTCCACGTACGAAACTCTCCGCTCCCCGGATTTCAACCCGCCGCCCGCTGCGTCTCTCGACGCTGGCAGGCGGCGGGTTTGTTTTAGTGGACTGAGGGACCGTCAGGATAGGCTTGCTCTTTCATTCCCAAGTTGCCTTGGGAACGAGGCAGCATGGAAGCCCGCGCACGCTTCAAAGCCGCACCCGATATTAGATATTGCTGAAAAAATACCAGTATTATCACAGTGGGCGCAAACTGCATACGACCATCCATCGCCAGTAAAACGAACCTTCCCCCAAATTCCGTTCCAATTATCGTTTCGTAATTTTTTACTACTATGGATACCCCGATGTTTTCTCTTCTCGCCGTTTTCCTCGAGCGAGGTGATTTCATCGGTTTCACCTTTCTGCTGACCACGTTGGCCATGCTCGCGGCGTCCGTTTTCTTCCTTTTCGAGCGCTCCCAGGTGGCTCCCCAGTGGCGCACGTCGCTGCTCGTCGCGGCCTTGGTGACGCTTATCGCCGGGACGAACTACGTGTTCATGAGCACTGTATGGATCACCACGCACACCCCGGCCATCGAGTTGCGCTACCTCGACTGGTTTCTGACCGTGCCGCTGATTTGCCTGCAATTCTACCTGTTGCTGGAATCCGCCGGGGCGCGGCCGGGCCGAGGAATGCTCTGGCGGCTGGTGGGCGCGTCGGTGTGGATGCTGGCCTTCGGCTACGTCGGCCAGATGGTCGATCCGACGCAGACGCTGCTCTGGGGCGGGGTTTCGTCCATCGGCTACGCGGCGACCCTCTTCGAGATGTCGCTGGGCGAGGCCAGCCAACTGAGCGTCCTGGAAGAGAACGCGCGGGTCAAAAACACCTACGACCTGCTTTTCCGCTTCATCTTCATCGGCTGGGCGATCTACCCGTTGGGTTACATGACCATGCCGGGCAATCTGCTTTCCCGGTGGTCCAGCGTGCTGCCCTTCCCAGCAATCTATAACTTCGGCGATGCGGTCAACAAGATCGGCTTCGGGCTGGTGATCTGGAACCTGGCAAGATCGTCGGCGGTGGAGCCCATCATACAGGCGCAGGTCGTGGGCTTGCCCCGCCCGGCGACCTTCGGGAAATAGCTCCGCGTCCTCAGTGCGGAGTCGCGTGGCACCACAGGGATTGGAGCGCATGAACCCAGGTGAAATCCGCAGGCAGCGGCGGTATCTCGATGCCCCATTGCCCTTTTCCCTGGGGCAAAGCGCCGACAATCATCCGGCGGAACGCCTCCTCCGTCAGCCCCTGTGAATTCGTCGAACACAGCAGAAACCCGCCTGGCTCCAATAGCGGCACGGCCAGCCGGACCAATTCGCTAAAATCGTCCTCTACCCGGAACACCTTGCCCTGGCGGTCGCGCGAGAACGTCGGCGGGTCGAGCACCACGCCCCGGAACCGCCGCCCCTGCCGCCCGTAACGCCGCAGGTGCTCGAACACGTCCCCGGCGTGGAACTCGTGCGCCGTGTCGTCGAGTCCGTTGAGCCGGAAGTTTTCGCGGCCCCAATCCAGCGCCCGCCGGGACAGGTC
>CAXTVY010000368.1:0-2940 GCA_964247665.1 uncultured Chthoniobacterales bacterium
TGCTGAACGACTGCGCGACCAAGCTGCTGTCAGAACTCTACCCGACGGCGGTGAAACTCTTCGACGCCGATTCCCGTCCGCCTGAGCGAGCATGAACGGATGGCCGGTTATGGGCGGCAGTCGAACTCAGCCTGATGACCGAAAGTGGGTCGTTGCCGCCGCTAGGTCATCTCTCGCAGGGGGGCCGCCGTGTTCTAAACCGCCCGTTTCATTAGCTGTTTGCAATCACCACCGCGCGAGTGTTCAAATAAGCTTCGAGCGCCTCCGGTCCACCTTCGGTCCCATAACCCGAATCCTTCAGACCTCCGAACGGCAGTTCCGCCGTACCCGCTGCTGGCGTGTTCACCCAAAGCATGCCTGTCTCGACCCGGCGGGCCAGCAGATCGGCATTCACCAGGGAGTTGGTAAACGCGTAGGCGGCAAGCCCGTAGGACAAACGATTGGCTTCCTCGATCGCCTCCTCCAGCCGGTCGAAGCCGCGGATGCCAGCCACGGGGCCAAACGGCTCCTCGTTGAAAAGTCGGGTGTCGAGCGGCACATCGGTCAGCACGGTCGGCGCCCAGAAATTTCCCGCCTCGCCGATCCGATCACCACCGGCCAACACCGTGGCGCCGCGCTCGACGGCATTCTGCTGAAACTCAGCCATTGCGGCGAGCCGCCGCGGGTTGGCGAGTGGTCCCATCTGCGTACCCTCAGCGAGACCGTCGCCCACCTTGAGCCCGCGAGCGAGGTCAGCAAGAGCAGCGGCAAACTCTTGCTTGACGCTATTGTGCACCAGAAAACGTGTCGGCGAGATGCAGACCTGCCCGGCATTGCGGAACTTGGCCGCGCCGGCACTTTTGACCGCGAGCGCGACATCCGCATCCGCGCAGACGATCACAGGCGCATGACCGCCCAACTCCATCGAAACTCGCTTCATGTGCTGGCCGGCCATGCTCGCCAGCAGTTTGCCCACAGGCGTGGATCCGGTGAAGGTTATCTTACGGATAATCGGGCTTGCGATCAGATATTCAGAAATCTCGGCAGGGTCGCCGAACACGAGCCCGAGCACCCCTTCGGGCAAGCCGGCATCCTGAAACGCCCGGATCAGCGCCGCCGGGCTGCCAGGCGTCTCCTCGGGCGCCTTGACGACCATCGAGCATCCAGCGGCTAAACCAGCGCCTATCTTGCGGACGATCTGGTTGATCGGGAAGTTCCACGGCGTGAAGGCGGCGACCGGCCCCACCGGATCCTTAACTACCATCTGCCGGATCGCCGGATTACTGCGATGGGGAACAAGGCGGCCGTAGACGCGGAAGCCTTCCTCGGCGAACCACTCGATGATGTCGGCAGCGGCAAGCGTCTCGCCCCTCGCCTCGGCGAGCGGCTTACCTTGTTCTTGCGTGAGCAAGGTTGCGATATGGTCTGCACGCTCGCGCAGCAGCGCCGCGGCCGTCCGCATGATCTTGCTGCGTTGGGCCGGCATGAAATCGCGCCAAGTCTCGAACCCCCGTTGTGCGGCGCTAAGCGCGAGGTCGAGATCGCGTCGGCCGGCGTGAGCGACCCGGCCAATCTCCAGCCCGGTCGCCGGGTTTTGTATTGCTAGCGACTGCCCATCATCCGCATCCCGCCACTCGCCATCGATGAACAGCTGAGTGTCAGAATAGGCCATCAGGTAATCTCCAAGCAAAAAACCGTTCCGCTCAAATGGGCACCCCCGCCATAAGGGCAAGCTGCTTCCGTACGGCTACATCTTCCGGATGGTTAGCGGCTGTCGCAACCAATTGCCTTCGGCTGCGACGATGTGACTGAGGCGCGCGCACAGCCGCTCTGTAGATTACATGAACCAGTGTGCAAAGTTGGGAGGGGCAAGCGGCGGTCTGACGACCGCTTATGGGACTGTTCACCCGCCGCCGCAATGAATCCGACATATGAACGTCTGTGAGAAAGGTAACGAGTCCGAATTGCTGAAAGCTGATGAAATCCCTTTAAGCGTCGAGGTTTCCCGTTAGCTCCGCCGAACGGAAGTCGGCACGTGGTTCGATTGCAATCAAAATCATAACGAAACGCCAAACCGCTTTTTTACCGCTGGAATTTTCCGTCAATCTCTTTTGGCGGACAGAACGCTGAGAAACTGGCGCCAGTTATGAATTGCATGCGAGCGCCGCGAACCTACTGGGAGATCGATCTCAACGTTATTCACGATGGTAACCGGGATTTTTTGACGCTGCGCCGACAATGCCGACGCGAATTTTTCGTCACTGGTCCGCTGTATTGCCCAACATCGGTTTTCACGAATTTCGACGATCTGATTGCCGAACGTCATATCGTTCCTGGTTGCCGGCCACTTCAGCGAAATAAGGCTGCATGGCTTCGCGCCACCGGCCATCGACCGGTTCCCTGCCGTTGACGCGTATAATTGGTGACACCCTTTCGCTGCGGATGGGGCTTTTGGCCCATACACGTTCGAACGATCTCGCGTAGTCAGGTTCTTCACGTCGTGCAGGGCGCGCTTTGGTCCAGGCAGACACCGCGCGTATCCAATCATTCTTGACCGGGCGAAGGTTGCCGCGACCCAGCGTGGCGTTGCTGAGGGTCATACGCGCGAGGATTTCTGTTAGGCGAAGTGCGCCCCACGGACCAACTTTTCCCCACGATTTGGTGGTTTTGCCACTACGCACCGATGCGTCGTTTCCCAGCCAGCTTTCGTGGAGCGGAGCCTTGAATGTGTATCGACACCAAAACGCCAAATCGACGAGATCCTTGATTGGCACGAACACCACGACCTTGGCACCCAGCCAATTGGTCAGCGTCGAACTGCTAGCGATATGACGTTCGGCCTTGGTGAGCGAGAGGGGGTTATCTTCAAGGTACCCCAGGGTGTGAATATGGGCCTGGACGGTGTGTCCTAGCTGTCCGAGGGGATATCTCGCACGCTGCAGTTCGACGACGCCAATGGCA
>CAXTVY010000369.1:0-2896 GCA_964247665.1 uncultured Chthoniobacterales bacterium
CAGCGGCGAGTTCCCGAGCAGACGGCCGAGGCGTTGCGAGTCGCTTTGGAGGAGCAAAAGCTCAAGGGCGTGTATTTCGAGCCGGATTCGGCGCGCATCTATCCGAACGGTTCGCTGCTCTGCCACGTCGTCGGGTTCGTTGACTATGAGGGCCACGGCATCCAAGGGATTGAAAAGAGCATGAACCAGTATCTGGAGGGTCACTCCGGCTACCGCTACATCACGCGGGATCGCGCGGGCAGTGAGCTGGTTCAGAACCGCGGCGTAGAACAAGCGGCAACCGATGGCAACAACGTCAACCTGACAATTGATCTGGGATTGCAGAGCATCGTCGAGAAAGAACTGGATGCTGCCGTGAAGAAATACGCGCCGGAAACGGCGACGGTTGTTCTGATGCGTCCCAAAACGGGGGAAATCGTGGCCATGGCGAGCCGCCCTTACTTCGACATCAACGCGCGCTCGACCGCCGCGCCCGAACAGATGAAGAACCGGGCCATCATCGACATGATCGAACCGGGTTCGACGTTCAAGATCGTCACCCTTTCCGGGGTGCTCAACGAAAAATTGGTCAGCCCGGACACCACTGTCTTCTGCGAAAACGGACGCTGGGAATACGGCGGAAAGCTGCTCCACGATGCCCACGCCATCGGCACATGCACCGTGCATGACGTCCTCGTCCATTCGAGCAACATTGGCGCGGCGAAGCTCGCCATGCAACTCGGGGAAAACCGGCTTTACCGTTACATCAAGTTGTTCGGATTCGGTGATCGCACGGGGATCGACCTTCCGGGGGAGATCAGCGGGGTGGTGCATCCCACAAACCAGTGGAGCAAGATTTCCATCACGCGGATCCCGATGGGTCAAGGTGTGGGCGTAACGCCGATCCAGGTCGTGGCGGCAATGGGCGCCATTGCCAACCAGGGAAAGCTGATGTTGCCCCAGATCGTCCACTCGATCACGGACCAGCACGACATCCCCATGGCGGAGTTTCCGCCGGTGATCGTCCGCCAGGCGATCAATCCGGAAACAGTCAAATCGCTGGTTTCGGCGCTGGAAGACGTGGTCAGCCCGCGTGGCACCGCCAAGGGAGCGGCGGTGCCGGGCTACAAGGTGGCGGGTAAGACCGGCACGGCACAAAAAGTCTCCCCGCAAGGCGGTTACATGTCGGGAAAGTACGTCGTATCCTTCGCCGGATTTCTGCCCGCTGAAGATCCTGAGTTGGTCGGGATGGTGATGCTCGATAACGCCACCACGCGGCAGGGCGAGAACTTCGGCGGCCTGGTCGCAGCCCCTGTTTTTGCGTCCATCGCAGAAAAGGCAATGAAGTATCTTGGCATCGAGCCGACCGAACCGCTCCCGGCGGCGCACGGCGCGGAGACCATGCTTCCCGTTGACAACGACCGCGACTGAGTTGACGGGCACCTTCCGATGCAATTAAACCGCATACTTTCGAAGGTGACGGCGCTCCACTTCCAAGGGGCGGATGACGTGGAGATCGAAGCGATCTGTTACGACTCCCGCGAAGCGCAGCCGGGCTCGCTGTTTATCGCCCTGCGCGGTGCGAAAAACGACGGTCACGACCACGTCGCCCAGGCCATCGAACGGGGCGCGGTCACGATCGTGGTGGAAACCATACCGCCAAACCTGCCGGCGTCCGTGGGATGCGTGCAGGTCAGGAACACCCGTGTGGCGTTGGCCGAAGCGGCGGCGGCGTTCTTTCGCCAACCGTCCCTCAAGCTCAAGATCGCGGGCGTCACGGGGACAAACGGCAAGACGACCACCACGTTTCTACTCAAGCACGTTTGCGAGCGCGCGATGCTGCGTTGCGGGCTGGTGGGCACGGTCCGCTACGAAATTGGCGACGATTTCCTGCCCAGCCCGCACACGACGCCGGAATCGCTTGATCTCCAGTCACTCTTGTCCAGGATGCGCGACGCCGCTTGTAAAGCGGCGGTCATGGAAGTTTCCTCGCATGCGCTCGCCCAGCAGCGGGTGAGCGGCGTCGAGTTCGACGCGGCGGTTTTCACCAACCTCACCCAGGACCACCTCGATTTTCACGCCGACATTCAGAGTTACTTCAATACGAAGGCCGCGCTGTTTACCGAGCACCTGCCGGGTCAGGCCAAGAAGCGCGGCACGGCGGTCATCAACATCGACGACCGTTATGGCCAGGAACTCCTAGCGCGATTGCCGAAGAGCGTGCCCGTCCTCACCTATGGCGTGGGCTCTCGGGCGGATTTCCGGGCCAGTAACTTCAAGACCGAACTCGCGGGAACATCGTTTCAGTTGGATGCCCAAGATCGCAGCTTTCTGGTTCGCCTGCCTCTCATCGGCAAGTTCAACATCTACAACTCTCTGGCGGCGCTCGCGGCGGCGACCGCGTTGGGCGTGCAACTCCGGAGCGCGGTGCTCGCCCTGGCAACCGCGCCGCCAGTTCCGGGCAGGCTGGAGTTGGTCACGGCCAAGCGAAACTACCAGGTCTACGTCGATTACGCGCACACCGACGACGCGTTGCACAACGTGCTGCGTACGCTCCGGGACTTGAACCCGCACCGCCTGATCGTGGTCTTCGGCTGCGGCGGCAACCGGGATCGCGCCAAGCGCCCGCTGATGGCGCAAGCGGCCGAGCAGTGGGCCGACTACGTGATCGTCACCTCGGATAACCCGAGGGGTGAGGAACCTGCGGTCATCGTTCATGACATCGAAAAAGGATTTCAAAAGCGCAGCTACGAGGTTCTTTTAGATCGGCGTGAGGCGATCACGCGCGCCGTCGCCTTGGCCGAGTCACGCGATATCGTCGTGATCGCAGGCAAGGGCCACGAAACCTACCAACAATTTGCTCGCGAAACGATCCCGTTTGATGACGTGCAAGTGGCCCGCGCCGCCATTGAGGCGA
>CAXTVY010000370.1:0-2867 GCA_964247665.1 uncultured Chthoniobacterales bacterium
CCCATTCGATTTTGAAACGCTTAAAAGGCACGGCGTATAGCACGTCCCGCAAGGAGTTGATCGTCATACCAGTGAAGTGGTTCTCTCCCTTAAACCACTTCCTGTATTTTATCTCAATCCTTCTTCTTGGCAATGGGCATGGGGCCGGGCCGGGCCGCCTCCGGCAGCGTCTTGCCGATGCACGCATCATCGCTCGGGTCCAGGTTCAGCACCCGGGTAAACCGGCCGTTGACCAGCCGGAACAACTCGTGCAGTTCCGTCTGGTTGTTCGCGCTCGTCTGGCGCGCCGGTTCGGTCGAAGGCAGGTCGGCTTTGGGCACGCGCACGAACTTCCCGTTGATCAGCCGGATCGTGAACCGCTGGAACGGCGTGGCCTGGACGATCTTTCGCGGGGTTCCCTCGTTCATGTTAGCCTTTGCTGCCAAGCACCCTCTGTGCCATGGGGCAACGGCCTACGCCCCGCCCTTCATCTGCGCGATGAGCGTGTCCGCCATGGTGGCCGGCGATTTGGCCACCGCGATGCCCGCCGCCTCCAGCGCCTTGATCTTACCCTCCGCCGTGCCCTGGCCGCCGCTGACGATGGCTCCGGCGTGGCCCATCCGGCGGCCGGGGGGCGCGGTTGCCCCGGCGATGAACGCCGCGACGGGCTTGCGGCAGTGGTCGGCCAGCCACGCGGCGGCCTCCTCCTCGGCCGTGCCGCCGATCTCGCCGATGAGGATGAAGGCTTCCGTGCCCTCGTCCGCCGCCAGCAGCTTGGCGGCGTCCAGGTGGCTCGTGCCGTTGATGGGGTCGCCGCCGATGCCGATGCAGGTGCTCTGCCCGTAGCCCCGGCTGGTGAGCTGCCAGACGGCCTCGTAGGTCAACGTGCCCGAGCGCGAGATCACGCCGATGCTGCCCGCCTTGTGGATGTAGCCGGGCATGATGCCGATCTTGCACTGCTCGGGCGTGATGATGCCCGGGCAGTTCGGCCCGATGAGCCGCGTGCCGGGGTACTCCTTGAGCGCTTCCTTGACGCGCATCATGTCCATGACCGGGATGCCCTCGGTGATGCAGACGATCAACTCCACGCCCGCGTCGGCGGCTTCGAGGATGCCGTCGGCCGCACCCGGCGGGGGCACGAAGATCATGGTGGCGTTGCAGCCGGTTTCCTTGCGCGCCTCGGCGACCGTGTCGAACACGGGGATCGTGTCGTCGAATTTCTCGCCGCCGCGGCCCGGGGTGACGCCGGAGACGACCTGGGTGCCATAGTCGCGGCAGAGCCGGGCGTGGAACGCGCCGGATTTGCCAGTGATGCCCTGCACGAGCAGGCGGGTGTTTTTATCGACGAGAACGGACATAGAGGGAGTGGGAGGATGAGAACTGAACAACCAAGCTATTTCGCGAGCCCGGCGGCAAAATTGGGATTGAGCGGATTGACGGCGATCCGGCGTTCCTTCGGCAGGACGACGAGGTCCATGTCCTCCATCGGGATCGCGCCGAGCAGCACCTCGTCGCCGATGACGATGGCACCGACATAACAGGAACGGTTTTCAAAACGGATGCGGACCGGGCCGACATAGCGGCACATGCGTCGATGGCCGTCCGCCGTGGTGACTTCCCGTTCGGAATCCAGTTCCAGTTGGAGTTGATTGGCGATGTGGTCCGGGATGCAAAGGAATACCGCACCGCTGTCCGCCAAGGCTTCCACTTCCACCGGCTGGAGCGAATCGAGCCGGGGGTTGGACAACGTGATTTTGGCGGAGGCGAGTCCCATGATGGATCAGGTTGCAAGAAAGGTTGGCGTTACTCACCGCCGCCGGACGGATCGCCGACCTTGCGGCGCTCGATAAAAATCGTGTTCGGCTTGGTCGCGCTGGGAAACGGCAGGAACCCGAGCACCGTCCGGTGGGACTTGATCTCGTAGCCTTCGCCGCGCCGGTCGCCGCCGCTGTCTGCCGAGGTCCGCACGGCGGAAACGACCAGCGCCAACTTCTCGTTCGTCGGATTGACCAGCGTCACCGTGAAGCGTCCGTCCGCCTCGGCGCGCGCGCTGCCGAGGACCTCGTCCGTCGGTCGGCCGTCGTCCTTCGCTTCGACGACTTCCACCAGCACCCCGGGCGCGGCGGCCTTGCTGCCGCGGTACACCACCCGGCCCGTGTACTTCAGACCGGGGGCAGCCGCCTGTGCCGCAGCCATCAGACACAACGTTGCCAGGACAACAATGACTTGCCGGGTCGCAAGCCCGATTTTGGAAGAGGTAAAATGCATGATCCAACTATTCTGGATGCGCTTTCATCAGCAGATATTTGACAATTGCCGGATCGCTCCCGGTATAAAAACCGATGACGCCAGCGTAGTCGATGTTGCCCTCAACGTTGTCGCTCAGAAGCGTGCCAATCAGCGCATTGTCGGGTATCGCCAGCCAGATGATTTTCTTGGTGCTGGAGGAATTTTGCGGCTTCAATGCATCGGCAAGCACCTTGGCATCCGCTGGTCGTAATTGTACCGCGAGCCCTTCTACTGAATCGACGCCCGCGATCCGCGCGCACTTTGCAAACCCACTTATCCGCAAGAGCGGGTGCTCCAGGCCCAGGGCGATGCGAGGTCCAGCCGGTGCCTCGCTTTGATCCGAGACATAAACAAACAAGAACGGCGCAGCTTCACCCGTGGCCTGCTGGGCTTGGCAGAACGACAAGCCCGACAAACATCCGCAGATAATAAGCAGGAAAGTTTTCATCGCTGGAAGCGGTTATTTCGGGTGCAGCTTCTCGACCAGATAGCTGACCGTGTCGCCTTGATCTTCGGGGTAGAATCCGATCACGCCCTTTTCAATCAGGTTGGGTCCGACCGACGTATTGTTCAGCGAGAGAAAGCTCAGTGCCTTGTTG
>CAXTVY010000371.1:0-2829 GCA_964247665.1 uncultured Chthoniobacterales bacterium
GTGCTTACGTGCACATTCTCCTGGTGGTCGCGGGCATCGTGATCCTGATCCAGCTCATCACGGGGCGTCGTCCGCTGTAGAGAACGCTCGCTAAACGATTTCTGGCATCCGAGCCGCCCGCAGCCGAAAGGTTGCGGGCGTTCTTTTTGGCCGCGAAAACCAGAGTTCCTGCCCAGCAGGGACCCATTGCATGAGCAACGACGCGGAAGCTTGGCAGTTCTGGATCGACGTGGGCGGGACGTTCACCGATTGCGTGGCGCGCCGTCCCGATGGCCGCCTGGTCACGCACAAATTGTTGAGCACGGGCAGAACGCCGACTTTCTCGACCGGAACCACGACTGCCGGAGGATGGCAGGACGCCGGTTTGCGCCTCGCTCCAGCGGAATACTTTGCGGGCTGGCGGTTTTCCTGCCTCTGGCCCGACGGAAACCGCGTTGAGCGGCGCGTCCTGCGCTTCGATGCGCGAAGCGGCACCCTACGTTTCGACGCCCCCCTGCCCGGCCCGCCCGCACCGGGGACGCGCGGCGAACTCGCTGGCGGCGAGGAAGCTCCCGTGGCAGGCATCCGCTGGCTGCTGGGACGGCGGCTGGATGAACCGCTCGGCCCCGTGCGGGTGCGTCTGGGAACCACGCGCGCCACGAATGCCCTGCTCGAACGCCGGGGTGCGCGCACCGCCCTGGTGACCACGCAGGGTTTTGCCGACGCCCTGCGCATCGGCTACCAGGACCGGCCCGCCCTGTTCGAGTTGCGGATTGACCAGCCGGCGGAACTCTACGAGGCCAGCGTCGAACTCGCCGAACGGCTGGATGCCGACGGACGTATCCTGCGCGCACTCGACGAAGGGCACGCCCGGGACCGACTCGCGGCGGTGCACGCGGCGGGAATTGAATCCCTGGCGGTTTGCCTGCTGCACAGCCATCGCAACCCGGCCCACGAGGAAAGGGTGGGCGTGCTGGCGGTGGAAGCCGGGTTCCGGCACGTGTCGCTTTCTTGCCGCGTGAGTCCCCTGCCGAAATTCGTGCACCGGGGCGATACGACCGTGCTGGATGCCTACCTGACACCGATCCTGCATGATTACTGCCGCCGTCTGGCCGCGCAGATGCCGCAGGCGGACATCCACTACATGACCAGCGCGGGCAGCCTCGTCGCGGGGGAAGCGTTCAGCGGCAAGGATGCCATCCTGAGCGGACCCGCCGGTGGGGCTGTGGGCGCGGCGCGGGTGACCGACCGCGCCGGGCTCGCGCCCGCGTTCGCGTTCGACATGGGCGGCACGAGCACGGATGTCAGCCGCTGGGACGGCCGTGCGTTCGGCCGCCGCTACGAGATGGAGCTGGGTGGCGGCGCGGAACCGGGCAAGACCCGGCGGCTGCGCTTGCAATCTTCGATGCTCGAGATTGAAACCGTGGCGGCGGGCGGCGGCTCGGTGTGCTGGTTCGACGGCCAGAAGACGAGGGTGGGCCCGCAGTCCGCCGGGGCGGACCCCGGCCCGGCCTGCTACGGACGCGGTGGACCACTGAGCGTCACGGACCTCAACGTGTTTCTGGGCCGCGTACCGCGATTCCCCTTCCCGCTCGACCTGCCAGCCGTGGAGCGCCGGTTGGACGAAATGATCGACACGATCCGGCAGGCCAACGGCAGGCAGTACGGACGGGCGGAACTCGCGGCGGGCTTCCTGCGGGTGGCCAATGCGAACATGGTTGCGCCGATCAAGAAACTCGCGGCAGCCGGCGGCGACGACCCCCGCGCACACACGCTGGTGGCGTTCGGCGGCGCGGGCGGCCAGCATGGCTGTGCCGTCGCCCGGGAACTCGGGATGCGGCGTGTGCTGTGCAGCCCCTACGCCGGTGTCCTGAGCGCGCTGGGCATCGGCCTGGCGGCAGTGACGAAGTTCGCCGAACGGGCGCTTCCGGCAGGCGACACCTCCAACGATGCGTGGTCCGAAGTCTTCTCGGAACTGGAAGCTGACCTGCACGCGCGCATGGCAGCGGACGGCGTCCCGGCCCGCGCTCTCGCCCCAGCCCGCCGCCTGCTGGAAATGCGCTACCGGGGGCAGGAAGCGCGTCTCATCGTGCCGCAACCGGTGGACGGCGATTTCGCGGCCGGGTTCGTGCGGGAACATCAGCGGTTGTTCCATTTCTCATTTCCCGGACGGCCCATCGAAGCCTACGCGGCGCGCGTTGAGTTGTCCTCGCACCCGGAGGGGTTTCCCGCCGAGGAGACGCCGTCTTCCGAGCGGAGCCCGTCGCCCCTTTTCCACCTGGAGGCTTTCCACGGTGAGATGCGGACAGCGGTGCCTACCGCCGTGTTTGAACGGACCGACTTACTGCCCGGCGCACGGATCAAGGGACCCGCGATCATCCTGGAATCCGTGGCGACGGTCGTGGTGGAACCGGGTTGGGCCGCCGAAGCGACGCCGCACGGCGATTTGCTCCTGCGCGACCTGATTCCCTTCCCGGCAGTGGCGGCATCCGCCACGCCAGCCGCGGCAGCGGACCCCATCGAACTGGAACTATTCCACAACCGCCTGAGTTCGCTCGCGGAGCAGATGGGTGCCGTCCTGCAACGCACCGCCCTGTCTACAAACGTGAAGGAACGGCTCGATTTCTCCTGCGCGCTGTTCGATCAGGAGGGCAGGCTGATCGCCAACGCCGCCCACATTCCCGTGCATCTCGGCGCGATGCAGGAGTGCGTGCGCTGCCTGCGGGAGGATGTGCCGGTGATGCAACCCGGCGAGGTTTACGTCACGAACGATCCGTTTCGCGGCGGCAGCCACCTGCCGGATGTCACCGTCGTGACGCCGGTGTTCGCCGGCGGCGCGGCCACGCCACG
>CAXTVY010000372.1:0-2788 GCA_964247665.1 uncultured Chthoniobacterales bacterium
CTTTGTCGATCTGCTGGACCTGGTTGTTGACCATGTCCACGTACTTGGCCAGGTCCTCGACGTGATTGAGGGTTTGGGTGATGTTCGAAGTCGGATCGTAGACGATGTACTGCGCGTGGGCACGGGGCACCGTTGCGGTGAGGAGACCGCCGGCGGCGAGGAGGGTGACGGGATGCAAGAGGCGTGTTTTCATGGGTGAATGGGTCCGGTAAGGAGGGGAGGGAGTAGAAAGAGCGTTACTCTTCGATGCGCAACGTGCGGGTGCGGGGTGCGAGGATGGCTCCCTGCTCGTTGGTTTCTGGCAGAGGGATGTCGTAGAGCGACACCTGGCCCTGGTCCTCGCCATCCTGGCGCTTCTGGAGGGCCTGTTGCGCCCAGTAGAGCTGCTTGGTGGCGTCGCTCTGGCCGCGCTGGTAACCGGTTTTTTCTGCGGAGTCCTGCGCGTGTTCGATCTGGCTGCCCGCCACGTCGGCAATCAACGCGCCGCCACCGGCACCCGCCGCGGTGATCCACGGATTGCCGTGGCTAAGTTTGTTGGCGATGATGCCGCCCCCGGCGGCTCCCACCACGTCGCCGCCGGTGCGGAGTTGGGGGGCGGTGCATCCGGTCAGAGAGATCGCCGCCAACAGCACGGCGGACGAGGTGAGTGCAAGTGGTTTGGAGCGCATTGGCAAAAGAGAAATGGCAGGAGAAGAAAAGATGCTTTTAGCGAGCGGCTTCGGTGACGATGCCCTGGACCGGGTCATCGTAGGCACGCAGGGCTTTGGCGCGGGCGTCGAAGTGCTCGCCGCTGCTGCTGGAGCAGTAGAGCATTTCCTTGGAAACCACGTTGTTGACCGTGCCGCACACGGGCCGGGTGGCGTCGAGGTGCAGCGTGGTAAACGCGGCGTACTTTTGCGCGCTGGCGGGTTGCTGCTCGGGCAAGGAAGAACCCATGATGCGTCGGCGCACGATCTGGGGCAGCGCGCTGTCGCGGCCGATGTCGTCCAGGTCCGCGCGGTCGTTCTGCTTCATGAGCAACAACTGTTTGGAGTTGCCGAAGACGACCGGCCGGATGCCCGAGTTCTTGAACCGGGCGTACTGCTGGACGATGGACACGTTCCAGACGTTGAACTTGCGCAACTGCGCATAGCTCTCACTGACGATTTCCTGCCCACCGGGAATGTCCATGAAGCGAGCCACCTCCTCGTAGACGATGCGCTTTCGTAGCGCACGCGGCAGGGTCACGATGTGCTGACGGGTGTAATTGGCGATCAGGAAGCCCGCGGCGGTTTTGAGATCCCGCGCGGCGTCGGGGATGTAGCCGAGTTCGAAGTGCGCGATGCGGCCGGTCAACGAGACGTTGGAAATTCCGTCAAAGAGCGCGCCATAGGCTCCGTGGCGGCACCACGGCAGGAGCATGTCGGCCATCTGGCTGACGGCTTCCCGGTTGGTTTCCGAGTAGCTGCCAAGCTGGATGCTCTCCTGGAGCATGGAATGGGTCGGGTATTGCTCGGGGGCAAAGCGCGCGAACGCCACGCGCATCACTTCCTTCTGGGTGGACGGCTCCTTTAAAAAGCGGACGACCTCGCCTTCCTCGAACGAGCGCAAAAACGCCTCCGCTTCGTCCGCCCGCTCGGCGCTGGCGCGCAGGTCGCGCAGTTCCGCGAAGGCATCGAGTAAAGTGGCCCCCTGCTGCATCCGCTCGCGGCGATAGCGGTTGATGGCCAGCGCCTCGCGGGCGACCTCCTGGATCTGGAGCGGGTGCGCGTTGCTCCAATCCTGGAAGGCGTCCTCGTAGAGCTGGTGGAGGTATTTGCCGACCTGCGCCTGGCGCAACGCCTGCCGGTCCGCGTCGGCCGCCTCGCCGATCATCCGGCAGACCAGCGCCGTGCAGGTGGCCAGTTGCAACGAAGAAAGTGGCAGCCCCTGGGTGTCGAGATAATTGAGGGTCAGCGTGCCATCCGGCTGGAGGATGATCGGCTGCGCGGTGGAGTCCACCGTCTGGGTGTAGATGCCGTAGGAAAGCCCTTCTTCGATGAGCACCGTGTAATGGTAGTACGGCTCGGTCTGGGTCAGCAGATCGCACATGTTGACTGACTTGCCGGCACCCGACATGCCGAGGACCACCGCGTGCTGGGGACTGACGTTGCCCGCCTCGCCCGAGAACGTCTTGATGCCCACGATGTTCTGCTCGTCGCCGTCGTAGAGCGCCTCCGCCGTGGCGAGGTGCCCGGTGAACGTGCTGGAAAACGGCAGCAGGTCGGGCAGGTAATGGCTCTCGGCGTAGAGGCCGTGCGCGGTGTATTTGCCCCAGGCCCATCCCGGCCAGCTCATGTAAAAGAGTTTCTTGGTCGTGGTGGCGACGTTGGCCTCGAAATACTGCGCGCCGTTCATGGAATTGATGGCGCTCTTGATCGCCGCAGTGCTGGCAGCCAGGCCCTCGCGGGTCCGGTCCCAGATGCGCACGACAAAGAGCGCGTTGAAAGGCAGCGTCACCCCGTCCATGAGCGCCTTGATCTTGCGCTCCTTCTTGGCCAGCACGGACAAAAACGACACGCGCTTTTCGGCGGCATAGTCGCCCGCGACCCTGTCGTGGGCTTTTTCTTCCTTGAGGATTTCATCCCGCACCGGCAGCGGGGTCACGTTGACCGTGATGGAGTAGTCCAGGATGCGCTGGGCAGTCAGGCGACGGATCAGACCTGGGAACGTGCCCTTGGGCCACTGGCGCAAGGTGAGGATCGCGTGGTAATGCCCGTCCATGAAAAACCCGGAATCCGGCAACCCCACGCATTCCGAGAGCCAGCAG
>CAXTVY010000373.1:0-2728 GCA_964247665.1 uncultured Chthoniobacterales bacterium
ACCGCCGTCAGGCAATGGCGGATGGGTTCATGCAAAAACGCCGGGAGTTTTTGCAAAGCCTGGGCGCGTAAATTTTCCATCATTGAACATAAACTCTCGCCCAGCAGCGAGTCCCCGGCATCCCCGGCGTCGGGCAGATAAGCATTGTGCAGGTGGTGAGCCAAGCCGGTCAGAAACGGTCCGGTGGGGTCCGCGCCGAAAGCGTCTGCCGCCAGGACTCCGTTGATGGCGACAACCGCGCAGTGCTCGGCATGGTTTTCTGCTGGTTCCAGTATGACACGCGGATACCCGGGCCGGGTAGCCCCGGCGCGGGGTTGCGCGGCTAGGAGCGGCACGAAGGCAGGCACGGCTGCCATTGGCTTACAGGTTGGCTCAGCCGTCAAAGTAGCGCGCAGAGAACTGGCCATTGCCGGGGAAAGCGAATGGCCAGCCGTATCAAAAGCTCGGTGAAAGATTTCCAAGCGCGCTCCTGCTGGAACCCCTCCGTCAGCCAACACCTCCGCATCGATTCCTGCCAGCAAGGTTGCCACGACCGCCCAAGCAGTCTCCTCACGGGCGACCCGACCAGCGTCTTCTTCCGCGATGAGCCGCGCCCAGGCCCGGACAAATAAACGTTCGGCCCATGAACCGTCTTTTCCTGCCACGCGGACCCGTTTGAGACCATTTAACTCCCGGAACAACGGCAGCAAACCGTTCAGGTGCTCGACTCCTTCCGTCCGTTGCCCGCGACCAGTACCGTTCATCCGTTGCGCCCAATCAGGCCGCCGCTAAGGCCTCTTGCGTACTGGCAATCACATCAGGATTTTCGGCCTCCGCTTGCACCGCCGCGCTGAGTTGCGCCACGCTACGGCGCATGAGGTCTTCGTCAATTTCGTGGACGTTGAAGCCCTCGCCAATGCAGCGCAGCATCTGGATGGTCAGTTCGCCGCCAAGGTGTTCGCGGAACTCGCGCAAACCGTTGAAAATCTTCGGCGACTCCAAAGCAGGATCGTAAAGTGTGAAACCTACTCCGGTGAGCACGTCACGGACGCGGCAGACATCCTCTGCACTCAACCAACCTTGCAGATGAGAATAGGTTACGTCCAGCGCGAGCCCGATGGCGACCGCCTCGCCGTGGCGCAACCGGTAATTCGTCAGCTGTTCGAGCTTGTGCGCTGACCAGTGGCCGAAGTCCAGCGGGCGGCTGCTGCCCATCTCGAATGGATCTCCCCCCTGGCAAATGTGCTGCACATGGAGTTCGGCGCAACGGTGGTTCATGCGACCCATGGCAGCAAGATCGCGCGCGGCGAGGGCGGGCACGCTGTCTTCGATTTGCTCGAAAAATGCGGCGTCCTTGATTAGCGCAACCTTGACCGCCTCGGCGATGCCTGCGCGCCATTCACGGTCGGGCAAGGTTTCCAGGAAACGCAGGTCATTGAGTACTGCCCAGGCCGGGGCGAACGTGCCGGTGAAATTTTTCTTACCGAAGCTGTTGATGCCGTTCTTGACGCCGACGCCAGAATCGTTCTGTGAAAGCGTGGTGGTCGGGATGCGCAGCAGACGGATGCCCCGGTGGGCCGTAGCAGCCGCAAAACCGCCCACGTCGAGCAACGCGCCCCCGCCGATCACCGCCAGATAGGAATGGCGGTCCAACCCGGTGTCACTGACCGCACGGCGGATGGTGTCCACATGGGCCGGGTCGTTTTTGACGCCTTCGCCCCCGGACAGCACAAGCGGGGGACCTGCCAGCGCCAGAGCGTCGGCGTGCCGTTTGAAGTATCCTTCGATCATGGGGCAGATCGGACGACTGTTTTCCACGTCCTGATCCACCACGAAAAGCACGCGCACGGGACGGCGCGCCGTGCGGCTTCCGGCAAGGACCACCTCGCGGAAAGTGGGGTTCACCGGGGAAAAAAGGTCGGTTGTGAAGTGAACGTCGTAACGGAAATTAACGTGAACGTCGCCAGAGATCGTTTGCATGAGGATTAAAACGAAAGCGATACGTCGGACGGAGAGCGAAGGACGCAGAAAGTGGCGCGGGACGCTGTGCAATCCTGTCGAACCAGCGTTTCCCAGGTGCAACCCACAGGCAACAACCGGCGTATTTCTGACATGCCCTCCTTTCTGTCTGACGCTCACGCCGTTGCTCCATGAGAATCCTGATCACGGGCGGAGCCGGCTTCATCGGCTCGCACATCGCCACCGCTTACGTGCGTGAAGGGCACGAGGTGGCCGTGCTGGACAATTTCCGCACGGGTTCCAAGCGCAACCTGCCCACTGCTGCGACGCTGTTCGCGGGGGACATTAGTCAAGCGGCGGACGTGGCGGCAGCTTTCCAGCAATTTCAACCGGAGGTAGTTTCCCATCACGCCGCACAACTCGACGTGCGGCATTCGTTGGAAGATCCTGCCCACGATGCCGCCACGAATATTCTCGGTGGTCTCAATGTCCTGCTCCAAGCGGCGCGTGGCGGCGTGCGGCGGTTTATTTTCGCGTCGTCAGGCGGGGCCATTTACGGGGACACCGAACGGCTGCCCGCCGACGAGGAAACTCCCGCGCGGCCTTTGTCGCCCTATGGCTTGACCAAGTGGACCTTTGAATCTTACCTGCACATCTGGCGACAGGTCCACGGGACCATTCCCGTCGTTCTCCGCTACGCCAACGTGTATGGGCCCCGGCAGAACGCGGAAGGGGAGGCCGGAGTGATCGCTATTTTTTCGCGCCGTCTGCTGCGGGGCAAGCCCTGCGT
>CAXTVY010000374.1:0-2726 GCA_964247665.1 uncultured Chthoniobacterales bacterium
GAGCAAGGCCGCTGCATCCACGGGTTCCAAGGTGCTGAGCAGCAATCGAGGGAAAACCCGGCTGCGGGCTACCAAATCTCCGGGCGGTCCGCTCGCCACGATCCGGCCTTCACGCAACACTGCCACCTGATCGCACAACGCGTGAGCCTCCGCCGTGTAGTGGGTTGTGAGCAGGACGGTTCGGCCTTCCTCGCGCCATTGAAGGATCGCACCGTGGAGATCCCGCCGTGATTTGGCGTCGAGTCCGGTGGTTGGTTCATCTAGGCAAAGCACTGCGGGCTCATGAACGAACGCCAACGCCAGCGCCAGCCGCTGTTTCTGCCCGCCGGACAACGTCTCGAAAGGCGCGTCCGCCTTTTCGGTGAGCCGGAATCGCTCCAGCAACTCGTCCGTGGGCACCGCGGCCTCATAAAACGCGCCGAACATCCCCACCGCTTCTCGCGGCGTAATCCGATCCTGCAAATCCGTCGTTTGCAGCACGGCCCCCATCTTCGCCTTCGCCTGTCTGGGGAGCGCACGGGTGTCCGCCCCGTCGATGATAATCTCCCCACGATCCGGCGTTCGCAGGCCCAGCAAACATTCCAGCACGGTGGTCTTGCCCGCGCCGTTCGGTCCCAGCAGGCCAAAAACGATCCCTTTCTTCACCTCGAAGCTCACCCCATGGACCGCTTCCTGCCCGTCGTAGCTTTTCACGAGATCACGCACCACGATGGCGGCGGGAACGCCCCCGGCCTGCGTGGACCGATCAGACATGGGGTGCAAACATGCGGCAACCTCCCACTTTACATTACCATCCCGCCGTCCACTGTCAACACCTGCCCGGTGATGTAGCCTGCCTCCGGACCGGCGAGAAATGCGACCGCCGCCGCGATATCGTTCGGCTCGCCGAACCGGGCCAGCGGGATGTTGCCCACCACGGTCTTCTTCAATTCTTCCGGCAAAGCACCGGTCATGTCCGTGGTGATGAATCCCGGCGCAACCGCGTTGACCGTGATGGAGCGGCTTGCCAGTTCTCGCGCGAGCGACTTGGTCAGGCCGATTAGCCCTGCCTTGCTGGCCGCGTAGTTGGACTGACCGGCGTTGCCGGTCAAGCCGCTCACGCTGCTGATGTTGATGATCCGTCCCTTGCGCTGGCGCAGCATCCCGCGCTGAAATGCCTGGATGAAGAAAAACGCCCCCTTCAAATTGGTGTCGAGCACGGTGTCCCAATCGTTTTCGGACATCCGCAGGCTCAGGCCGTCGCGGGTGACCCCGGCGTTGTTCACCAGGATGTCCACGTGATCGTGGTCCGCTTGGATCGTCTTCGCCAACGCGCTGATGGCGGCGGGGTCGCTCACGTCGGCGGCATAGGCTCGGGCACGCGGCTGGCCGTTCTCGCCGGGGTAGGCTTGGTTGATCTCGTCGGAGGTGCGGTTGGCGTTGGCTTCTTGTCGGCTGACGACCGCGACCGTGGCTCCATCCCGGGCGAGACGGAGGGCGATGGCGTGACCGATGCCGCGGCCCGCGCCGGTGACGACCGCGACCTGATTGGCAAGAGGGAGGGATTTTTGCGCTTCCATGAACTTCTAAGAGGGGGACGAACGGCCATTGACCCCGGCACACCCGGGGCTTGCCGCGGGTCACTACGAATTTTGCGCGAACGTGCGCCACTCGTCCAGCGTCTGCTGGGCGGCATGGGCCGGGCGGAACCGGTTGACGATCCCGCCGAACAGCCCTTCCCGGCGCTGCACCTGAATTCGCGCGTCTACCAAGGAATCCACCCGATCCGTCCACACGTCGAGCAGTTCGGGGTTGTTTTTCACTTCGACATTCGCGGCGGCGAGTTGGTCGCCCGGCACGACGTATTCCATCACCCACAGACGCGTGTACAACCACTGGCGGGCGGAGCGCAGTTGCCGCCGGGAGCGTCGTCCGTCCATGCGCACGGTGGCGCGGGTCCGTTGGTAATCCGCCTCGAACCGCCGAATCAGTGCTTCCCGGAGCCGGATGGAACCTTCCGCCAACCGTTTTCGAGCGTCTTCCAGGCCGAAAGCGTGCCGCTTCTCGGCCATGTGCATCGGCGCTTCCCGCAGCAGGTACAACAGATGAAAATAAAGGGTGTCCAGCGCCGCGGCTACCATCGCCGCCACCAGCGCAAACGCCACCGCCGCGCCGACGGGCACCGGATTGGCGCGCGGCATCAGCAATTTTAGGATGCCAAAGGCGATTAGGCCCGTCAAAATGGCGACGGCACTTTCGCCCTTAAGCGTTTGGAAAATGAGTCGAAGACCTTTCATGATGGCAGGGAATCCCGGGTCGGAGCATCGATGTTGAGTTCCTCTTCGGCTTGGCTGCGGATGCGCGCCTGGATGAAAAACGTGGCAATCACCAACGCCAGCACGCCCAATCGGTCAGCACCGTCCGCTGGCCCGGGTCCGCAAGCATATCGAGGAAAAAACTGGAGAGCGGCGGGGTAAGCACGATTTTCGCCCCCGCCAGTAACGCCACCACGCCGCAAAGGCTGATCCGCAACACGAACAGCGAGCGTAGCGTGCGCGGCACGATTTCATTAACAAGCGCGAGTTGGTCTTCAGTAAACATGGAAGGAAAGGATCGAAATCGTCCGGCGCTTTAGGAAGAGCCCAACAAATTTCCGGTTTCCTGGCAACTGCCGAACGCCCCCTTTTAATCTTAGCGAACGCGATATTCAATCTTGATTCCTCGTCGGGTGGCGATCGCTCCACAAG
>CAXTVY010000375.1:0-2589 GCA_964247665.1 uncultured Chthoniobacterales bacterium
AGGAAGTGGTCCTTTACCGCGCGGCTCGCGTCGATGACGAATTGGGTAAGCGCCGGCAGCGGCTTACCGTTGAGCATGTCGTGGAAAATTGCCTCGAATTTCGGCACGATGAACACCAGCAGGAAACCCATGATCACGATGGCGATGAAGAGCACAATGATCGGGTAGAACATGGCCGCAACGACCTTGTTTTTGACCTTCTGCGCCTTTTCCTGGAACTCGGCCAGACGGATGAGCACCAGTTCCAACACGCCGCCGACTTCGCCGGCCTTGACCATGTTGATGTAGAGCTTGTTGAAAATCTTCGGGTGCTGCGCCAACCCCTCGGAGAACGTGCTGCCGCTCTGCACGGCATCACTGAGTTTGGCGATGGTTGCTTTGAGCACGGGGTCGCGCTCCTGCTTTTCCAACACCATCAGCCCGCGCAACAACGGCAGACCGGCGTCGATCAGCGTGGCCAATTGCCGGGTAAAGATCATGAGGATCTTCGGCTTGATGGACTTGTTAGCGGTGTTGCCCGCCTTCTTGGCGACTGCCGGGGCTTTCGATTTGGCCTTGGCAACCACCGCGCCGCCCTTCTTGGCCTTGGCCGCCGGGGCTGCCCCATTCTTGCCCTCCTCGTAAACACTCGTGGGGAAGTACCCCGCCTGACGCAACTGACCTACCGCGTCATTTGTATTTTGTGCCTCGATCAAACCCACGGATTCCTGTCCACGAGCATCCAGGGCGACGTAATTGAATTTTGCCATATTTCCAGGGGGGGAGCAACGCTCAAACTTACATTGGTTAGGTTCACCTGCGTTGTCGACAGAATTCTGGGTAGTGGTACACTTTCATTTAACTTTCCAGAAGAGCAACGATTTCCGAAATCGTCCAAACGTGGCTGGAAACGCCTGCTTCCATCGCAGGAGTGACACGGAGAGTCTGGTGAACGCGCGCGAAATTGTAATGCATGTAGTGAAGGGCAATCGCCGCTTCGTGGTTCGCCAGCTTCTTTGAAAAGGCGTTCGTGAGCCGGGTAAACCGGCGCATCTGCATCCGCAGACGGGCGTTTTCACCGCACCAGTCACTTCGGAAGGGCTGTAGCGGACTTCGCCGCCGTGAGCCTCGCCGTAAATTTTAGCAAGCATCGCGTAGTCCACTTCCGCGCCGAATGCATCTTCCACGGCGTTCAAATAGGCACGGTTGCCATCGGTCGTGAGCTGGACCCGGTTCGCCAGCCGGTTCTTTAGATCGTGGATAAATGCATCGCCACGCCAGCGTCGCGCGGACCAACAAGGCACCAGCTTTGTATCGGCGTCCAGCGCAACCCACGTCCAAGCGCCGCCCCGGCCCTCCGCCTTCCTTTCTTCGCTGGCGTTCTTTTCCTTGGCACCGACGAATAACCAGATTTCGTCGCACTGGACGCGCTTGCACGGCAGGTTCACCAGCATCTTTCTCTGGTACGCCGCGCACGCCGCGCCCAGGTCCACCAGCAACTTGAGGATCGTGGTCCGATGGATGTCGGTCATGCGGACGGTTGCCCAGAGGGAGTTCGCCCTCGGCCAGATAGGCAACCACCCGCACGCGATCTTCGTTGCTCAACTTATTCATACCTCCAAGACAGGATATTATGCTTGAGCGGTCAATTATTAGTTTGTTTTGATTTGCGAAGGCACGAAGATCAAAAAGTGATCCACGTGATTACTGGTCCCGAGATTCGGGCGAATCCGCGCCGCTATCGGATATTTCTCCACTGCCCGAAAAAGGCTGTGAGCATTGTGATGTCGGCACTGATTACGGGCGGACGAGCCGAAGGCGGAGTAGCCTTACGACATTCAAGGGAGCAGAACATGAAGCTCAGCGTCGCCTTGAGCGTCCTGCCAGGAGGAAAATACCACCTCCGTGTCTTTGCCAAAAACTTTCACGAAGCGACAATCCTACGGTTTGATTCTGACGGGGCTGGGTAGTAGCGATTAGTTAAAGGACGGGTTCATTTCATCTACGATGCTGTGCGATGGCACGAACATCTTCTTTGGCGGTCGAGGCGGCCCCGCGCTGCACGGCGTGCGGCAGCGAGCGCATCGTCAAAAACGGCCGGAACGCTTGCGGCCACCAACCGTTCCGCTGCCGGGCGTGTGGGGTGAGCCGGGTGCTTACGCCCAAGAGCCGCGAGACCGCCCCGGAACGCAAGGCAGAAGTGCTCCGCGCCGTGGCCACCGAGCGGTTGAGCCTGCGGGCGGCCCAGCGTGTTTTCGGCGTGGCGCGGGGCACCATCGCCAAGTGGCTCGAAAAAAAGCCGCGGCTCTCCCGCCGCTGAGCGACACGCTTTTGCCGGCCGAGGCGGGCGACGTGCTCGAACTCGACGAGCTGTGGAGCTTCGTGGGATCCAAGGCCAATGCCCGGTGGGTGTGGATCGCGCTCTGCCGTCAGACCCAGCAAGTCGTCGCTTACTTCGTGGGAGATCGCTCGGCTGACCGTGCCCGTGCATGGCGCGAGCGCATCCCGGCGGACTACCGCTGCCGCGCCACGCGCAGCGACTTCTGGCCGGCCTCCGCCGAAGTCTTTCCTCGCCGTACCCACCGATGCACCGGCAAAGGCGCGGGCGAG
>CAXTVY010000376.1:0-2588 GCA_964247665.1 uncultured Chthoniobacterales bacterium
CGCCCTCCGGACCCACCCCGAAAACCCCTGGTTCATACCGTTCATGGCACGCCTGCTGGAAGGCCCAGCGCCCGTGACCCGCCTGCTCGCGCAAAATCCGTTTCCCAACGCACCACCGCGCTACCTCCGGGCGATGGTATACGATTACCATTTCACCGATCGTGCCACCCGTCGCCAGACAGGCAGGTGGTGGCGGCGGGAACTGCGAGGTCCCTACTGCCCGGAACTTTCCCTGCGGCGCGCGGACGAACACTGATTTTTGACCGGAAAACCGCCCTCCGGGTGGCTGGGCTACGAATCAGTTGATGAAGGTCAACCCCCCTTCGTTTTAAAGACAATGTTGATCAACACACTTCTCATCGCTGCTGACCGTGGAGGCCTGCGGGCGTACAAGGTCGCGGAGAACCCCAACCGTGCGCCCGGGCTGCATCTGATCGATTCGTTTGAAGCGCAGGATGCACATGGCCGCTTTCAGGACAAGGTTACCGATCAGGCGGGCCGCTTCAAAGGCTCGGGCGTAGCGAACCAGTCCACGGGCGGCTCCGCGGAACACACCACCATCGACATGGAAAATGACCGGCGCGCGTGCAAGCATGTCGCCGAACGCATCAACGAACTTGTCGAGCGTGAAAGGCCGGAAGGTTGGATGCTGGCGGTCCCGGCAACGATCCACCAACTCGTGGAAAGCCACCTCAAGTCTGAGGTCAGGAAACATCTGAGTGAGGTCGTCCACGCCGATCTCCTGCGTTCCGAACCCGCCAAAATCCTCACGCATTTTTCGGCGTTGCAACACGCTTGAAGAGGACCAGATTAATTCTATGCAGCTCCCCGTTGAAATTTCTTATCGCGGTGTCACCAAGAGCGATGAAATCGAAGGACTTGTCCGTGACAAGGCGGCGCGCCTCGACAAGTTTTGCGATCACATCACGCGTTGCGACGTGATCATCGAGCATCCCAATCAAGCGCAGCATTCGGGCAACCCGTTCCGCGTGCGAATTGATTTGACGGTTCCGCCTGGCCACGAGCTCGTGGTTGACGAGAAACCGGGCAAGCACGAAATGCACGAACCGTTGAGCAAAGTCATCAACGACTCGTTCAAACACATGGAACGACAGCTCAAGGAACTCACCGAACGGCAGCACCAGAAGGTGAAAACGCACGAAAACCAATCTTCCTTGAGCCGCTCACCGGAGCAGTAGCGCCCGGGGCGACCATGTCCGAACTTAACTTGGGAGCCGGTCAGTAACTTGACCGGCTCTTTCCTTGTAGAGCGGATGTTCCAACTACCGGGCCATGGCGTGTTCCTTCGATGGGCGGGGCGTCTGCCTTACAATTTAGGGTAGGTCCGCCGCTTCCTTCACCGCAGGCGGTTCACTGAGGATGATTTCCTCTTCAGCGGGCACTGTCCCGGTTGCTTCCAGTCCGAAGCGTCCGGCAAGGTCTGGAGCGTAGCGCAGCAAATCGTTGCGCAACCGGCGCAGGGCGAGGTCCTTCACCTTGGCTTCGAGCATGATGTCGTACTCCGCGTCCGCCGGAAGGCGGCGGATCAGGTCGATGAAGGCGAAGGGGTCGCAGTAGTCGGCGTGTCCCGTCCAGAGCGGCGGCACGGCAACCGTCTCCAGCTTCTTTGTCTTCTTGTTGCGCCGCTTCAACTCGCGCATCTGGGTGCGCGGGGACGAAAAATGGGTCTTTGGCCGTCGGCCGGAAGGCCAGCTTGCCAGGAATTTGCGTGCTGTTTCCGCGAGGTCCAGCGCCTCGGGATTATTGCAGCAAAAGTGGTGCGAATCGAGGACCAACGGCACGCCCGTGCGTTCGTGCAGGCGCAGCACGTCGCCCGCGTGGTAAGAGATGTCGTCGTTCTCCAGCACCAACCTCCGCCTGGATGCTTCTGGCAGATTCTGATAGCTCGCCACCCAACGGTCCATCGCGCTCGCCTTGTCGCCGTAGACACCACCGACGTGGACGATGATCACGCCTTCCGGCCCGGCCTCCATCGTATCGAGAATGGTGGCTTGGCTCTCGATGTCCAACACGCTCTTACGGTTCAACTCCGGGTCGGGGCTGTTGAGGATGGTGTACTGTGACGGATGGAACGAGAGCCGCAGCCGCATGTCCAGCGCGCGTCGGCCGAGAGCGCGCAACTCCGTGGTCGCCTCCTTCACCTGGTTGTGAAATTGCGGCATATCCGGGTGAGTCACATAAGGCGCGACATCGGACGACATGCGGTACATCGTGATGTTCTGCTTTTCGAGGTAGCCGAAGATGTCGTTCAGGTATTCGATGCTCGTGAGCAGGTGCGGATTTTTCTGCCAGCGGCGGGTATCGTTGCTCTTGAGCCCCGGCTGGCCGAGCACGAGCACGGCCATCCCGAGGCGGGACATGGGCAAGTCGGAGGGAGTGGTCGGTTTCTTCATGGGATGAGGGTCAACTGAGCGGGTTCGGCAGCGGGCAGCGCGGTCACGAGCATCTCGGGGCCGAAACCGAGTTCCTGCACGAATGTATTCCAGATCGGCACTGGCAGTGCCCCTCCGCCCGCCTGATCGTGGCCCTGCCCGTAGGAACGCGAGTCCGCCCCAGCGGGTTTATGG
>CAXTVY010000377.1:0-2510 GCA_964247665.1 uncultured Chthoniobacterales bacterium
CCCCCACGCGGCCCGCGAGCATCAGGCCCGTCAGCACCGGCCCGAGTTCCCGGCACATCGCCACGGCCACCAGCGCGCCCGTGGCCGACTCCATGCCCAGCGTGTGGAACTGGAAGAAAATCTGCGCCGCGAACACGGCACCCGTGAACGCTCCCGTGATGACCACGACGGGCTGCGAGCGCGAGCCCAACTCGATGATCTGGCGCGCCACCAGGCCCCAACGCACCGGGGAAACAAAAAGCGCCTTACCCGTGTCGGCGGCGAGCAGCGCAACGCCTCCCAGGTAGCGCAACACGCCCAAGGCAGTGCGCCCGAGGGCGGCGATCAATCTTTGCATGGCGGCGCGACTATCGCCGCGATCCGCCGGGTTGTCACCCGCGCGATGCGCTTTCAGACCCGCAAGCGTTGCGTCTTGCTCTTGGGCCGGAAGTCCGCCGACACCGCACCCACGAACCGCGCCCGCAGACCGATGGAGCCGAAGGTATTACGCACGGCCGACGTGGTCATGCTGGCCGGTTCGTCGAACTCCAGATAAACGATGTCGTGGTTGCTGTCGACCTTGTAGCGAAGGCCCGAGACAGTCTCCAGCAGGTGGTCGAGCTGCATGATCTTGTCGAGGTCACGAACCCCGGCGGCATAGACTTCGAGTTCAATCATAAACGTTTGGCAATTCACAATGTAAACACCGGCTTCGGTCAAAGGAAGCAAAATTTACTCTGGCCGCGCGATAAATTTCTCCCCTTGCGCGGAGTTTTTTCCGTCGGCCGCCGGTTGCTCCTGGCGAGGGAGGGCCGTGCCATCCGGCGGCGTTCAGCCCTGCAACTCGTAAGACAGCACGCTCAAGCAGTAGATCGCGGCGGTTTCCGTGCGCAGCACGATGGGCCCGAGCGTGATCGGGCGGCAGCCCGCGCTTTTGGCCAGACCGATTTCCGCCGGGGTGAAATCGCCTTCGGGACCAACGAGGATCAGCGCGCTGGCCGGTTTGCCGGTGCCGCCCGGTTTCGCGGCGGCGTATTCCTCCAGCAGCGTACGCAGGTGGCGCGAATCGCTCTGGAGCGAGGCGATGAGCATGAGGTCGAAGCTGCCCGGCGGGCGGGCGGCGAAGAAATCCTTCGGGGTCTGTGGCAGAGCGACGGTAGGCAGCCAGTTCTGGCCGCACTGCTTGGCGGCCTCGACGACGGTGGCCTGCCACTTGGCCTGTTTGACGCTGGCGTTCTCGTCGCTCTCGACGCGGGTGACGGTGCGCTCGGAGAGCAGCGGGGCGATCTCGGCCGCGCCGAGTTCCGTGGCCTTCTGGACGATGAGGTCCATGTTCTTGCCCTTGGGGACGGCCTGCGCCAGCGTGACGCGGCAGGGCAGGGGCGGAGTCTTCACGCGATGGAGGGTTTGCAGGCGTACCTCCCGTTTCGTGGATTCGGGCAGGATCTGCGCGGTGGCCTCGGTGCCCTGACCGTTGAAGACGACGACCTTCTCGCCGGGAATCAGGCGCAGGACGTTGAGCGCGTGGTGCGACTCGGCTTCGTCGAGTCGCAGGGCGTCAGGGTTCCAGGCGGTGGGCGGGATGTAGAAGCGGTGCATGGAGCGGAGCGCCTACGGCGCGTGGCGGGTTGCGATGTGCCCTGCGGGCACGTTGCGGGTTGCGGTGCAGATCTAGCAGACAGCGACTATTGGCTGATTACCTCTTTGTCGACGACGGATGACTCAGAAATCGATCTGGACATCATTTCCCGGATTGATTGCATCGACTGCTGCGGCAATGCGTGGGGAGATCGGTCGAAGAAGCGGCAAGCGGTTGGTCGGCAATTCCATGATGGCAAGCGTCCTGCCGGAAAGGTTCTGCTGGTATCTCAAGTTCTTGTCTGCAGTGATGAAGACGTCGAAAACACCTTCAATACGTGCGAGCAAAGCGCCGTTACATGTGCCGGACAAACCCTGTTCTTGAACCGTCGTGACAAAATGGCCAGGAAAGATGTGCGTCAACGGTTTTGGCAGATTCTCGTCCAGTAGAATCCTCATTGTGCCGTGTCTCGCGCGAGGTGCAAAAATTTCGCGGCGTCATCGCGGCTGACCGAAGGGAACATCTCCAAAAACTCCCCCAGGGAGAAACCATCGTCGAGATAGTCAAGCAACGTCTGAGCAGGAACCCGGGTGCCGCTGAAAACGAGCGTGCCTCCCATTAGTTCCGGGTCAGAGTGCACGGGACTATGGTCCAGGGCAAGCATCCGCTTAAGATTTGCTGGTAGCTTTCCGTGCCCGGTTATTCTCAGTGATCAGGGTCCGACACTCTTCCGTGGTCGGGATGGTGCGCTCCGTGCGAATGGTGTGCCAAGCACCGCATTTTGGGTCTGGGCACCCACAAGACGTGACGGTAACAGGATGCTGCGACAACTTACGGCGCTTCCGAATGGCATTAGTACGCTGCTCGCTCTTGACCGTGTCGATGATTGCACTACGCCTTAGAACCTGTGTGGTTAACATGAAAGCCGACGTACGAGCAAGCGCATCATCGC
>CAXTVY010000378.1:0-2500 GCA_964247665.1 uncultured Chthoniobacterales bacterium
GGGGGAGAAGTTTCTCCCCCGGTCGGAGCCCCAGGCGTCTCCGACACTCCCCACTTTAGCGGGGACACCCCGCAACGCCCCGGTGCGCGGCCACCGCGCCGCCGCAAGAACAATCTCCACCCTCGGGCAGCCTCGGGTCGTATTCTTCTTGCCCCGTCGCTTTTCATGGCCACGCCAGCGGTAAGGAGCAGATTTCGCTTGAGCAAAATCCTGTTTGGGAAAACAGGCTGCTTCAACGGTGGCAGTCGTTGTGGGCGCGTCCGTGCGTCCGGTTTCAGTTTACAGCTCGGTCTTGGCCGGTATCAGCAGGCCATCCAAATCACGGAAAAGCAGGCAGAAGGCAAGCAAATGGTAATGAAATATCATTACTTTTAGCTTGATAGAGTAACGATTTTTCGTTACTTTATAGGCATGAAACGAACCGCTTCCGCCGCTCGCAAGTCCCTCGCGCCCGACGTTTACCAGATCGTGACTGATCGTATCACCGCCCTTCTCTCTGCCGGGGTTGTCCCTTGGCGCAAAGGCTGGACGACGACCGGCGTTCCCCGCAACCTTGTCAGCGGCAAAGCGTACCGGGGAATCAATATCTGGCTTCTCTCCAGCGCCGGGTTCACTTCTCCCTACTGGCTCACCTACAAGCAGGCCCAGGAGCGCGGGGGGAACGTGCGGAAGGGGGAAAAGGGCAGCGTGGCAATTTTCTGGAAACTCTTCCAACGCAAACACGATGGTGGCAACCAGCCGACCACCCCCGCCCAAGATGCAGGCCGGATGCTTCCTCTTCTACGCTACTACACGGTTTTCAACGTGGAGCAGTGCGACGGCTTGACCGACGTGCCCACACCAGAGGCCAAGACCCACGAGCACGAGCCGCTGGCCGAGGCCGAAGCCCTTTGGAACGCCTGGACAGACAAACCCGCCGTGACCCACCAGGGCAACGCGGCAGTCTATCGCCGAGAGGCCGACGCCATCACCATGCCCCCGCGCGCGCAGTTCGAGAGCGCCGAAGACTATTACTCCACCCTTTTCCACGAAGGCACCCACGCCACCGGCCACAGCGCCCGCCTCGCTCGCGCCACCCTGCTGGAGTCCGCCCGGTTCGGTTCGGCCACCTACAGCAAGGAGGAGTTGGTTGCCGAGCTTGGCAGCGCCTACTTGTGCGGTGTGTGCGGGATCGTGGACCGCACGCTGGAGAACACCGCCGCTTATCTGCAAAGCTGGTTGCAGGCCCTTCGCGATGACAAAACTCTGATCGTTCACGCCGCCGCCAACGCTCAGAAAGCCGCCGACTACATCTTGCGCGACTACCAGCCCGCCGCCGATGAGGCGAGCGCTGCCGACGACGAGGAGGCCGCTTGATCCTGGGGAACGGACCACGGAGTGCCAGGGTTCCCGACTACCTCCACAACCGCCGCGTGACCACCGCCCAGGTGCAGCACTTGCGGGTTGACATCAACACCGGCAAAACCACTCTCAGCGGCCCCGAGGCCCGCACCTTGATGCGTCTCTGCCGCGTGAACATCCGGGACGCGGCCACCCGTGCCAAAATCACCATGAAGCGCGTGCGCCAGGTGCGCCGCGAAGGTGTCACCGGCTACCTGATGGTCTGCGACTGGATAGAAATCATCAGCGGAAATTTCTGCTATGCCGACGTGGTAGCAAATCCGCCGGAGACCAGCCGGAAGGAGGCCGCTTGAACGCGGTGGACGAGCCGCAGCAACGCGACATCCCCCCGGATGCCGCCGCCCTCCCGGTCAGTTCACAGATGGAAATCACCTTCCGCGACGGGCGCACGGTGCAGGGAACGGTTGGCTTCATGCAGGGCGCGACGTAGGCCGAGTGCACGGACGGCGAGACGATCCGACTTTCCAACCTGTGACAACCACCACTTACTTGACGTGACCGTCCACCCACCGCAAGAGTTTTACTCGCCATGTCCAAAGGACCGACCCCACGCCTCGATGCGCTCATTGCCAAGGTGAACGCGGTTTGTGACCGCAAACACGGTTCAAAGGTGGAGCTTGCCGAATACCTGCAAACGAATAAGCAGCAGGTCTATTCCCTGTTGAAAGGCGAGAATCAGCCAGGCGGCGAGAGAGTGCTCGCTTTGCTCGAATGGTTGGAGAAGCACGGCCCTGCCGAGCAGCCGACCGCCGCGACTACTTGAGTGACTTCGCACCGGGTATTTTCTGCTTCGACGCGCCTCCGGCGCGTGGAGGTCCCTCCTCCCCGTAGAGCCAAGCCACCGTCACCCGCAGTGCCTTTGCCAGGGCCGCCGCTTCGTAGTCCATCACGTACCGCTCAAAACTCTCGATCTTGCTGATGCCGCTGCGATCAATCGTGATTCCTTGCCGAGCCAACCGGCCGGAAAGATCGTCCTGAGAAACTTTCGGTTCCAAGCTGTAGCGGGCCAGCCGCACCCGCCCACCTACCAAGTTCTTTTTCTTTGCGCGTTGGGTTTTCTTCACTTCGGCCCGCAGCCATCACGGTGAGCCGGAGCGTG
>CAXTVY010000379.1:0-2495 GCA_964247665.1 uncultured Chthoniobacterales bacterium
ACGCCGCGAACTTTCCCGCCCATCGCGGGATCACGAGCGAACTCTACGGCGGCGGCCCTGAACTGCGGCTCAAGCAGGAAATGCTGCTCGGCATCGGAGGCTGGCGCTTGCTCGTTGCCCTCGGCATCCAACCGGAAGTCTGCCACCTGAACGAAGGGCACGCCGCGTTCGCCGTGCTGGAGCGTGCCCGCAGTTTCGTGGAAGCGACCGGCCAGCCTTTTGCAGTGGGGTTGGCCGCAACGCGCGCGGGCAATCTCTTTACCACCCACACGGCGGTGTCCGCCGGTTTCGACCGCTTCGAACCGGCGCTCATCGCCCAGTATCTGACCGCTTACGCCGAAGAAAAACTCGGGATCAGCCTCCACGATTTCATGGCGCTGGGCCGCCAAAACCCGCAGGACCCGACGGAGCCTTTCAACATGGCTTACCTCGCCATCCGCGGCAGCGGTGCGGTCAACGGCGTGAGCCGATTGCACGGGCAGGTCAGCCGACACCTTTTCGAACCGCTTTTTCCCCACTGGCCGGAGGACGAAGTCCCGGTTGGTTACGTGACCAACGGTGTCCACGTGCCGAGTTGGGACTCGGCGGCGGCGGACGCGCTCTGGACGGAGGCGTGCGGCAAGGATCGCTGGCTCGGCTCGACGGAAAATCTGGAGGAAAGGGTTCGCCGCGTCTCTGACGCCAAGCTGTGGCAATTCCGTGCCTCCGCCCGTCCCACTTTCGTGGATTACGTGCGCGAGCGGTTGTCCGGGCAACTGGCGGTTGCGGGCGCGGCTGCCCCGGCCATTGAGGAAGCAAAACACTTCCTCGATCCCAACGCGTTGACCCTGGGTTTCGCGCGCCGCTTTGCGCCCTACAAACGGCCTAACCTCTTGCTGCACGACCCGGAGCGGCTGCTTCGGCTGCTAACCAACCCCGAGCGTCCGGTGCAACTCGTCCTCGCCGGCAAGGCCCACCCGGCGGACCAGATGGGGCAGGCTTTGATTCAGCAGTGGACCCGTTTTATCCGACGGCCGGAGGTGCGCCCGCACGTCGTCTTCCTGAGCGACTACGACATGCAGTTGGCCGAGCGGATGGTGCAAGGCATGGATGTCTGGCTAAACACGCCGCAGCGGCCCTGGGAGGCCTGTGGCACGAGCGGCATGAAAGTGCTGGTCAACGGCGGCCTCAATTTTTCAGAACTGGACGGCTGGTGGGCCGAAGCATACGCCCAGGATGTCGGGTGGGCATTGGGCGATGGCCGGGAACACGGGGATGATCCGGGCCAGGACGCCGCGGAAGCCGTCGCCCTCTACGAGCGGCTCGAACGCGAGGTGATCCCTGAATTCTATGCCCGCGACGCCCACGGCATCCCCACGGCCTGGGTGGCGCGAATGCGCGAGAGCATGGCGCAGTTGACACCCCGTTTTTCCGCCGACCGGGCCGTGCGCGACTACACCGAGCAATACTATCTGCCGGCTGCTGCCGCCTACTGTCGGCGGACGGTTAAACAGGGTGCCGGGGGCAGGAAGATGGTCGCTTGGCGGCACACGGTAGATGCCTGTTGGTCTACCGTCTCTTTCGGCGCGGTGAACTACGAGATCCGCGGCGAGCAGTGCGAGTTCGAAGTGAAAGCGTACCTCGACCAACTCGGTCCTGCGGACGTGTGCGTGGAACTTTATGCCAACGGCATTTCCGGCGCACCGCCCGCGCGGCAGGAGATGAAGCCCATCGCGCAAGAGGCCGGTGCAGAGGACGGCTACATCTACCGCGCGACCGTCTCGACCGACCGTCCGCCCACGGACTACACGGCGCGCGTGACGCCTCGTTGCGAAGGCATGGCGGTCCCGCTGGAAGACGCCCGCATCCTCTGGCAGCGATGATCATACCGCGAGTGACACGGCTGGTCGCGGCCGGTCTTGTGCGGGTTACACCTTATAGCGGACGTGTTGCCAGAGGCACATCCTACGTTTGGCAGTCCGTGGCGATTGAGGTGACCGGTTCCTTGACCACACGGTTCGCCGGATGGCAACAGACACAACCAACGAAAGAATCCTCATGCTCTACAACGCCAACACACTCACCGGCTATAAACTCTACAGCCTCGACGGGGAGATCGGCCACGTGAAGGATTTCTATTTCGATGACCGGCATTGGACGATTCGCTACCTCGTCGCCGACACCGGAAATTGGCTGGCGGGCAGACAGGTGCTCATCTCGCCGTATGCCCTCGCAGGCGCGCTCCGGACCGAGCAGGATATATCCGTGGACCTGACCAGAAAACAGATCGAAGCCAGCCCCTCGCTGGATAGCGACAAACCGGTTTCCCGCCAGTTCGAGGAGAACTATTACGGCTACTATGGATGGCCGATGTACTGGGGTGGCACCTACGCATGGGGCTACTATCCGTACATGGTGCGGGACCCCGAACCGTACAAAGAATCCACGAAGAAGGAGAAAGTGTGGGACCCCAATCTGCGCAGCACGCACGACATGAGCGGTCATCGCATCCAAGC
>CAXTVY010000380.1:0-684 GCA_964247665.1 uncultured Chthoniobacterales bacterium
GGCCAGCACGGGGGGTTCTCGCATTTTTCTGCCTTCTACCTTCCGCCTTCTACCTTCTGCCTTCTGCCTTCTGCCTTCTGCCTTCTACCTTCTGCCTTCTGCCACTGGCGCGGGCGTCGGGGCGGGACGGTCCTTGTAAAAGAGGACGCCGCTGCGGCGCAGGTTGGAGATCAACGACCTGAGATCGTTGGATAGCTCCGGGTTAGAAATCAGTGTGGCCACGAGACCTTTGCCGTGCACGGCTTCGTCCGTCGCCTTGTTGACCGAGCCGAGTACCTTGCGCGCGTCGCCCACGGCCTTGCGCACATCCTCCGCCGCCTTGTTGGCAGTATCGAGCGTGTCCTTGGCTCCGTCCACCGCGCCGCCCGCCTTGTTGACCACCCCGTGCGCGTCGTCGAGCACACCGCCGAGTTTCTCGCTGGCGGTCTGGAAGTTCTTCGTGGTCGCGTTGAGGTTGGCCACGCTTGCCTGGAGGTTCTGGAACATCTCGGGCTTGAGCAGGTCCTGGTTGATGCGCGTGATCGTGCCGTTGAGGTTGTTGACCGCGACGCGCATGTCATCGACGAGCTTGCCCCCCTGGGCCTGGAGTTCCTCCATCCCGCCGGGCGCGCGCGTGCCGTGAACGATTTCCTCCGGCTGGTAATAGCCGCCCTCGTCCTCCGCCGCGGGCAGGATGTCCACGTA
>CAXTVY010000380.1:694-2484 GCA_964247665.1 uncultured Chthoniobacterales bacterium
GGGTGACGCTGCCGATCTGCGCGCCGGACATGAGCACCTTGGAGTTGTTGAGCAGGCCGCTGGCGTTGGGCAGTTCGACGACCAGCGCGTAGGATTTCTTGAGCCCCACGCCGAAGCGCCCGAACTGCACGACCATGTAGCCGATCAGCGCCAGCCCGATCAGGACGAACAGGCCGACGCGGAATTCCAGCGCGCCGCCGCTTTCGGATGAGGAAGCCATAAGCGCATACTTATAGCACAGGTGCGCGGCCGACCGACGGAAATGGCTGTCGGTTCAGTGTATCCATCAACCGGAGCCGATGGCAGGTGGCGCAATTCCCGGCTACGCTTGCCATCATGTTCGGTCGTGATGGGTGGCCATCATCTATTTACCCTCTGCTCCCCTCGTCCTCCGCCAGCGCGGCCCCGCCCAGCGGGCGGCTCCTCCCCGCGATGAAATCCTGGATGTCCGGGTCGTCCGACGCCTGGAGTTCCTCGGCGGTGCCGTGGAAATAGATGCGGCCCAGTTTCAGGTAGGCGATGCGGTCGCCGATGTCGAAGGCGCTCTTCATGTCGTGCGTCACCACCAGGCTCGTCACCGCGAATCGCTCCTTCAAGCGCCGGATGAGCAGGTTGATGCTGTCGCTAACCACCGGGTCCAGGCCGCTCGTCGGCTCATCGTAGAGGATGCACTGCGGCCGGGTGATGACTGCTCGTGCCAGCGCGACGCGCTTCTTCATGCCACCGCTCAGCGCCACGGGCATCTTCTTCTGCTGGCCATCCAGGTCCACGACTTCCAACGCCTCCGCCACGCGCCGGGCAATTTGGCCTGCGTCGCGTTCGCCGCTCTCGCGCAACGGGAACGCCACGTTGTCCTCGACTGTCATTGAGTCGAACAGCGCGCCGTTCTGGAACAGAATGCCCACCTTGCGGCGCACCGGGGCCAACTGCCGCTCGCTCAGGGCGACGATGCTGCGGCCTTCCACCAGGATGTCGCCGCCGTCCGGGCGCAGCAGGCCGATGAGATGCTTGAGCAGCACGCTTTTGCCCCCGCCGCTGCGGCCGATGATAACGGTCGTCTGCCCCTGTGGCACTTCCAGGTCCACGCCGCGCAGGATGTCCTGGCCGCCGAAGCGTTTCGTCACATCGCGGATTTGCAGGAATGCGGGGGGAGGTTTGTCCATGGGGCGGGAGCACCTGCGGTTGCGTTGCGGGTTGGCGGGTTGCGACGTTTGACGTTGTTGGCGCTCCCAGAGGGAGAGAAATCATCCGCTGTCCGCTGCCTGCAATGACGCACGTTGCTTCCGCAACCCGCAACCCGCAACCCGCAACGCACCGCAGGTGCCCCGCAACCCGCCCCGCCTTCACCAGCTACCCACCGGAAAGAGGATGTTCAGGAACAAGGTCAGGAAAAAGTTCGAGACGAGGATAGCCAGCGAACCGATCACCACGGATTCCGTCGTCGCGCGGCCCACACCCACCGCACCCTCGCGCGCGTTTAATCCCTCGTAGCAACTCACGAAGATGATGATCAGGCTGAAGATCAGACCCTTGACCATGCTCATGAATACGTCCTTGGGCAGCATGTATTTGAGCATATTTTCCACGTAGTATGCGCCCTGGATGTTCAGGACGTACACGCCGACGAAGTAGCTCGCCGCGATCCCGAAGAAAACGCATTCCCCGGTCAGCAACGGCACGGAAATCAGCATCGCCACCGCGCGCGGCACCACGAGGTAATCCACCGGGTACACCGCCAGCGCGCGCAGGGCGTCGATCTGCTCGGTGACCTTCATCGAGCCGAGTTCCGC
>CAXTVY010000381.1:0-2404 GCA_964247665.1 uncultured Chthoniobacterales bacterium
CGCTTGCCATCCGAGGCGGGGCTGAACCTGCTGCGCACCCCCAGGGCCCCGCGCGAATTACCCGTGACGCTGCTGCTGCGCAACAGCCACGGCATCGCGGATTGGGAGTTGTTCCTGGGCGCGGGGACGGCGGTGGGATAAACGCCACGGCGTCCGGGGGACCGGCGGAGGAATTTTGCCCGGCGAGACCTGGTTCAGGCACCACGCATCACGGGAAAGGGCGGTGGCTTCCGGGGTTTACTCACCAGCGGTGCCCCGCCGCGCCTCCACCATCATCCGCACCACGTCATCCATCCGGTGCTGTGCCTCCCAGCCGAGCACGCGCTTGGCCTTGGCCGGATTGCCCCAACCCTTCTTCAGGTCGGTCGGCCGCAGCAGCGCCTTGTCGCTCTCGACGTGGTCGCGCCAGTCCAGCCCCACGCACTCGAACGCCCGCGCCACGAAGTCCTGGAGTGGCCGGGTCTCGCCTGTGGCCACGACGTAGTCGCCGGGCTGGTCGGGCTGGAGCATCCGCCACATGGCATCGACATACTCCGACGCCCAGCCCCAATCGCGTTCCACGCTCAGGTTGCCCAGCGTCACCTTGCCCTGGCCGCCCGCGTCCGCGATCCGGCACGCCGCCGCCACGATTTTCTGCGTCACGAACCGCTCCGGCCGCAGGGGCGACTCGTGGTTGAACAAAATCCCCGAGCACGCGTACAAGCCATACGCCTCGCGGTAGTTGGCCAGTTCCCAGAACGCCGTCGCTTTCGCCACGGCGTAAGGGCTGCGTGGCCGGAAGGGCGATTCCTCGTCGGCGGGCTGCGCGCCGCTCTCGCCAAAGCACTCGCTCGACGCGGCGTTGTAGAATCGGCTGGGCCGCCCCAGGAAGCGCAGCGCCTCCAGCATGTTGAGCGTGCCCACGGCGATGCTGTCGAGCGTTTCGACGGGCTGCTCGAACGACAGCCCCACACTGGTTTGTCCGGCGAGGTTGTAGACCTCGTCGGGTTCGGTCTTGGCGAGCACCTGGAGCACGCTGCGAAAATCCGTCACCACGGCCGACGCCATCTTCACGCGTTCGCGGATGCCCAGCCGCGCGAGGTTGCCCAGCCCGGCCACCTGCGCGTCGCGCGACGTGCCGATGACCTCGTAGCCGCGTGCCAGCAGCAGTTGCGCGAGGTACGCGCCGTCCTGACCGGAGATGCCGAAAATCAGTGCCTTGCGCATAAGGCCATCAGGATGGCGGAGGAAGGAGGTGGGGGCAAGGCGGAAGGCAGGACCAGAGAAGGCGGAAGGTTGCAGGTTGCCGGAGGTGGAAACGGCAGGTGCTTGCCATGGCTGACGGGAAAGGCGGAGCCGCAGCGCGATTTGCGTGCACGGTGCCCGGGACGTACAGGTAACACCCCACACCTCCCGTCGCTCGCTGTCTGCCTTCTGCCTTCTGCCTTCTGCCTTCTGCCTTTTCTGGTTCCGACTTCCGCCTTCCCATGCCTGCCGCCTCCACCGCCGCTCCCGTCCGCGCCTCCGCTACTCCCGCCGTGCTCGGCATCCTGCTGGCCATCAGCCTCTCGCATGGCATCAATGACACCATCCAGGCGGTCATCCCGGCGGTGTATCCGCTGCTCAAGGAGCACTTCGCGCTCACCTTCGCGCAGATCGGCCTGATCACGCTCTCGTTCCAGTTGACGGCCTCCATTCTCCAACCCTTCGTTGGGTTATACACCGACCGTCGCCCCCAGCCCTTCTCGCTCGCGGCGGGCATGGGCATCACGCTCCTGGGGCTGGCGCTGCTCGCGCGCGCGGGCAGCTTTCCCGCCATCCTCGCCTCCGCCGCCATCGTGGGCATGGGCTCGTCCATCTTCCATCCGGAGGCGTCGCGCGTGGCGCGGCTGGCCTCGGGCGGACGGCACGGCTTCGCGCAATCGCTTTTCCAGGTCGGCGGCAACGCGGGCTCCGCGCTCGGGCCGCTGCTGGCGGCGCTCGTCGTCATCCCGCGCGGCCAGGCGCACCTCGCCTGGTTCTGCCTCCTGGCGCTGGCGGGTGCCGCCGTGCTCGCGGTCGTGGGCACCTGGTACGCCGGACGCCTGCAACTCGCCGCCCCACGCGCCGCGGCAACGTCCCCCGCGCCCATGGCCGCCGCCGGAGGCACCTTGCCCCGGGACACCGTTGTCTTCGCCATCGGCGTGCTCGTCGTGCTGATCTTCTCCAAGTATTTCTATCTGGTCAGCATGACCAACTACCTGACGTTCTACCTCATCGACAAGTTCCACCTGCCCGTCGGGACGGCGCAGGTGTACCTCTTCATCTTCCTGGCCGCCGTGGCTGCGGGCACGTTCATCGGCGGGCCTGTGGGCGACCGTTTCGGGCGTACACTCGTCATCTGGGTGTCGATCCTGGGCGTCGCGCCGTTCACGCTGGTTCTGCC
>CAXTVY010000382.1:0-2213 GCA_964247665.1 uncultured Chthoniobacterales bacterium
CCTACCGGCTGAGCGGCGTGGTCCTCCGGCCGATCCAGCGCCTGACCGAGTCGGCGCGTGAGCTGGGCGAGGGCAACCTCGACCAGGTGCTGCCCGTGCAGAGCCACGACGAACTCGGCCACCTCGCGGAGGCCTTCAACAAGATGGCGGGCAAACTGCGGTTGTACCGGCAGACCACCAGCGAGGAACTCGTCCACGCGCGGCAGGCGACGGAGATCGTCTTCGCCGCGTTGCTCGACCCCATCGTGATCTTCTCGGCGGAGGGCGAGATCGTTTACCAGAATCCCGCCTCCGAGCGGCTGCGCAAGAAGCTGGCCGGCACGGAGACGACGCTGCCCGTCGTCCCGCTGGCGATGAAGGTCCTCCAGGGCGGGGGCGACTTCCTGCCGGAGAGTTTCGACCAGTCGATCTGCGTGCGCGTGGACGACAGGGAAAAGTTCCTGCTGCCGCGCGTAATCGGCCTGCGCGACGGCGGGGCGGGGGCGGTGGTCATCCTCCACGACATCACCCGGTTCCGGCTGCTGGACGACGTAAAGACCAACCTTGTGGCCACGGTCAGCCACGAGTTGAAGACGCCGCTGACGAGCATCCGCATGGCCGTGTACCTCCTGCTGGAAGAGCGCATCGGCGCGCTCAACCCCAAGCAGACCGAACTGCTCATCGCCTCCCGCGACGACGCGGAACGGCTGCTCGACCTCATCAACAACCTCCTGGATCTCGCCAAGCTGGAAAGTGGGGCAGCGGTGAGCGAACGCCGCGCGCGGCCGCCGGAAGAACTGGTGCGCCACGCCGTGCAGGAAGCGCGGGACCTCGTCTCCGCCACCGGCCTCAACCTGGCGACGCACGTGGAGGATCACCTGCCGCCGGTGGCCATCGCGGCGGACCAGATTTCGCACGTTTTCTCCAACCTGATCTCCAACGCCGCCAAGCACTCGCCGCCGGGCGAGGAAATCGTGGTGGCCGCCCGGGCGGAAGGGGAAGGCCGCGCGGTGCGCTTCAGCGTCACGGACCACGGCCCCGGCGTCCCCGCCGCGGAGCGCGAGCGCATCTTTGAAAAGTTCTACCGCCTGCCGGGCGAACCGCGCGAGGGCGCGGGCCTGGGCCTGGCGATCTGCCGCGAGATCGTGCGCGCGCACGATGGCCGCATCGGGGTGGCCGCCGCCCCGGACGGACGCGGCAGCGAGTTCTTCTTCGTGCTCCCGGCTGCTGCCGCCGCCTGAAAACCGGTGGCGCTGCCACCCTTCCTGTCATGAACCACGCCAAAATTTTCATCATCGACGACGAACGCACCATTCGCCTGACGTTCCGGCTCGCGCTGGAGACGGACGGTTACGACGTGCAGGAAGCCGCTTCGGCGGACGAGGCCCTGATGGGCTTCCAGTCCGAAAAGTACGATCTCGTCATCCTCGACCTGCGCATCGGGGAGGACAACGGCCTGGACATTCTCGCGGCCATGCGCCAGCGCGGTATCCGGACGCCGACGCTGATGATCACCGCGTACGGCAGCATCCGCAACGCCGTGCGCGCGATGAAGCTCGGGGCCATCGACTTCCTGGAAAAACCCGTGGCCCCCGCCGCCCTGCGCGCCATGGTCGCCGAGGTCGTGGGCCGCCACCAGCCGCCCGCGCGCGGACCCATCGAGCTGGGCAGCCTGGAGGATTTCCTGCGCGAGGCCAAGCGGCTCATCAACCTGCAGGATTTCGTCCTGGCCGGGCGGATGGTCGCCGAGGCGTTGCGCATCGATGAGCGGTCGCCGGACGCGCACAATCTCCAGGGCGTGCTGCACGAGATCGCGGGCGACTACGACTCCGCCAAAAAGTCATACGGGCGCGCGATCAAACTCGACGCGAGCCACCCTGCCGCCCAGCAGAACATGCGGCGCATCTTCGAGTTGTTCAATTTCGGGCGGAGCGAGGAGCCGCTGCACTACGGGGAAAAAGCCTGACGCGGCGACGCGCAACCCCAAGCCCCCGAAACATTTTCCAGTTCATCAATACGACCATGCAGAACCCAGTCACGAAGCCCAAGAAATTCCTGTTCGCCACCGCCGTTGCCAGCCTCGCGGCCCTGGCGTCTGTCCGGGCAGGTGAGCCGACGAGCAGCCCGTCGCCGTCGCCAACGCCCGAACTTACCCCGGCGCAGAAAACCGCCGCCAAGCTCCAGTACAATCTCTTCAACCCGACGCCTAACGACCTGCTGCGTCCCTTCAGCAC
>CAXTVY010000383.1:0-2192 GCA_964247665.1 uncultured Chthoniobacterales bacterium
GCGCACGGGCATCCGCGCCAGTTTGCAGCAGCGCATCCGCGAACTCGAACTGACGTTGTTCGAGGAACGCCGCACGCTCGAAGCCATGGAGGAAAAGTACAGCAAGCTCGAAGCGAAGTACGTCGAGATCGTCAAGCAGCGGCCGTGATGGTGACGGGGGCAAACGCCGTCGGCGATGCTACCCTAACATCAATCGTTGTCGGACGGCCGATGCTCCCGCGGACTCGCCGCCGGAGCAGCCGTCGGGACAACGGCAGGTGCCGTTCGTGCTCCGAAGGTGTACGCCGCCCAGATGCTCTCCCACTGCGCGGGGTTGTCCGCCTTACGCTCCGCCGCAGGCATGGGCCGGATGTGGACTAGCCGCACGAGCCACAACCCGGGCTGATCGAGCTTGAAGGTGGCCATTCCCTTGACATCGGTGGCGGCGGTCAGGACCACCGGCGGCTGATCCTCCACTGCCGCCCGGCGGCACGCGAACACTTTCGTACCCGTCAGCGGTCGGCCTTCAAAGAGAATCTTGACCGTCAGCAGCCCCTCGGGCCGTAACCGCGAAGGATCGTTTTCCAACAGAATTTCCAACCGCTGTCCCACCCGGCGCTTGTAGAGCGTGTTGGGCGTGGCCGCCGCCGGGTCGCGTTGCTGGATGAGCGATTTCAGGCACCGGGTGTAGCTCTCGCGCCCGGGCTGGTCAGTCTGCCCCTGTTGGGCGCGCTGGGCGATAACGGCTTCGGCCCCTTCCTCCGCCAGGTACTTGTTGAACCGGTCCGCGTCCATCGAGATCAGCCGCGGCCCGCGGTCCATGATGGCCAGGACGCTGGCGCTCTCCAGCCGCACCTTCGCCACGGGTATCTGTCCCTCCTTGCCTTGCAACAGCAGGTCGCGCCGCTCGCTGCGGTCGCCGAAGAGAGAAAAATAGGTGACCCAGTCCTTTTGCAGCGGCCGTTCCTCCTCCGGCTTCAACCATTTCCCCATCCACAGGTGCATGACCATCTCGTCGCCGCGCGCGGTCAGGGGCGAGCCCGGCTCCAACCAATAGTCGTGCGCCGCCGCGCGCCAGACGCCGCCCGCCGCGACACCCCAGGCCAGGAACGCCAATCCCGCCGCCAGTCTGACTGGCGCAGATCGAAGAATTTGGCTACGCACCGGCATCGAGACGCTGGAGAAATTTCTGCACGGGTTTCTCGTAGTCCTGGAACGGATCGCCCATGGGAAAATGGCTCTGGTTTTCACACGAGATCGAATCCCAGTTGATGACGTAGGAGTGGTTCGACTTTTGGAAGTGGTTCACCGCCGCGGACCGCCCACGCGCCCGGGTGTTGGCGGGCGGCTGGCGCATGGCGGCTTCCGAGCGCACGCCGTCGTTGAACTCACCGATGGCTTTCGCGGGGGTCAAGGCAAAGAACAACCCTTTGGCCGGGTTGATGTTGTGGTATTCCAGGTCCAGGCTTTGCAGCCACGGGTCCTGCCAGGTCAGATTTTCTTCCGCCCGGAAGGCATCCAGGAGGTACTTTTTGGAGATCCAGTCCACCCCGCCGATGAGCGCCTCGGGCCGCGAGCGGATGGCGTCCAGCGTGAAGCCCCAGCGTTCGATCAGCCAATCAGTTTCCGCGTCCGTGCCCGCCAGATGCTGCTGTGCGAGCTTGAGAAAAGTGTACTGCACGTCGAGCGCGTCGCAGGTCTGGCCATCCTCCCGGCGGACCACCCAGCGTTGCGACTGGTCGCGCGAGATTTCCCGGGTGGCCTGGACGGCATCGTGCAGGATCACGTCGTAGGGCATGAGGTTTTCCTCCAGCAAGGTGAGCACGCAGGCGGTCGTGCCAACCTTCAACGCCGTGGCGAAGGGGCTCATGTTCGAGTCGCCGATGAGCAGGTGCAGGCGGCGGTATTTGCGGTAATCGGCCAGGGGTTCGTCGCGTGCGTTGATGATGGCACGGTTAAACTGCACCCACTGGTAGATGTCATTGACGATGTGGTCCGCGCGCTGGCTGATCTGGAAATCCACCGGTGTCTCCGAGCGCGGCAGTTCGAAGTCGAACGCGAGCGGGTTGGCTTGCCCGACGCGGCCCGCGCCGGTGAAGATCTGGCGCGTGGCCAAGAAAGAAAGCAACGAACCCAGGCTCTGCGGCGTGAACTGCGCCGCGCGTTTCATCAGGTAGTTCTCGTGGCAGCCGAAGGTCGCGCCCGGGTAGTGA
>CAXTVY010000384.1:0-2127 GCA_964247665.1 uncultured Chthoniobacterales bacterium
GCTAAAGAGGACGGCGGAAGCTTTCCGCTGGCGGGGGACGGATGTTTTCGGGGGTTTGCATCCGTCCCCCGCCGCAAGCTTTCACGTCGGTCAAGGGTTTCCAGATGACCAGGGATCGAGTCCATCGGCACGCCGCGCACGTTTTGCTTTGATTCGCAACCCGCTGCCGCGACGGGCCAGACCCATCCTATGAAGAAGCTCGAAGCGATCATCAAGCCCTTCAAACTCGAAGCCGTCAAGGAAGCGCTTGCCGACCTGGGAATTGAGGGCATGACGTTGTGCGAGGTCAAGGGCTACGGCCACCACACGGCGCACAACGAGATCTACCGCGACAATACCTACCGGGTAGATTTCCTGCCCAAGTTCAAGGTGGAAATCGTGCTGCCGGACGAACTCATCGATGTGGCGATCAGCGCGATCCTGCGGGCGGCGCGCACGGGCCGGGACGGCGACGGCAAGTTATTCGTCACGTCGGTCGAACAGGTGATCCGGATTCGGACGGCCGAGACGGGTGTGAACGCGATCTGAGACGGGTGGAGCGGCAGATGGTGGATGGCTTGTACTCCGCCATGACCTGTACGATGTGTGTTGCTCTGTCGGGTTGTGAGCAGAGCGCGTGATTTACTCCCTCTCCCTTGCGGATGACCGCCAGCGGCCCGTTTCCACGGCTCCCTCACGTTCGGGAGTCTTTTGACACGAATGGTGCCGCTTCGGCAACTGACACCGTTGCCTGGGTGGCAGAATACCCGTTGCCCGGATGGCGGCAGATTTTGTGGCACGCGGCGGCAGGGAGTGGCAGCGTAGCAACGCCGCTTCCCTCCCTTTGACCAGATGGCTGCGCATTTATCCGCAGGCCCTGCCCTCCGCTTTCCCGCATCCCAATGCCTCACGAAATCAAAGACACGCTCCGGGCGACGGTCCGCATCGGCTTCGACGGCCGGGTGACCAAGACGTTTCGCGGCCCCAAAGCGGAGGAACGCTTTGCCACGGAGGTCAAGGTGCTGCGCTACCTGGAGGCGCGCGGCTGCGGTTTTGTGCCGCGGTTGCTGGAGGCGGACGCGGCCCAGCTTCGCATGGTGACCACCAGTTGCGGCAGCCGCGTCGAACACCTCGACGCCCCGCGCGCGAAAGAGATCTTCGACGAATTGCTGCCTTACGGCGTGCGCCACGACGACGCCGAGGTTCGCAACATCACCTACCGGCAGCGCGACGGCCGGTTTTGCGTGATCGACTTTGAATTCGCCACGATCCTCGACGAACCCACCCCCGATGGAATCTCTCCCGCCACATCCCCATAGCCACCGGGCCCCCGCGCACCACCACCTGCGCTGGAGCGGGCGGACGGACCGCGGTAAGATCCGCCGCAACAACGAAGACTCGTTTCTGTGTCTACGCTTCGGCGCGCAGGAAGTCGAGTACCTCGGCAAGATCGGCGAGGCATCCACGGTGAACACGGATTTCGTGTTCGCGGTCAGCGACGGCATGGGCGGGGCCATGGCCGGGGAACTGGCCAGCCGCATCACGGTCGAAAAAGTGACGGCGCTGCTGCCCCGCGCGTTCCGGCAATCGGCGGTCGGACTGGAGGCCGGGCACGAGGAAGTGCTGGAGGAACTATTCGACCAGATCCATCGCGCGCTGATGTTCGTGGGCGGCTCCTACGAGGAAACTGCCGGCATGGGTGCGACCCTGACATTGGGTTGGTTCACGAACGGCTGGCTGCACTACGCGCACATCGGCGACAGCCGCCTCTACTACCTGCCCAAGGATGGCGGCGAGGGCGGCCCGATCCGGCAGGTGAGCCATGATGATACTTACGTGGGTTGGCTGTTCCGCCAGGGCAAGCTCAACGAGCGGGAAGCGCGCACGCATCCGCGCCGCAACGTGCTGCAAAAGGCGCTTGGCGCGGGGCACCAGTTCGTGGACCCGCAGGTGGGTGCCGTGGCCTACGAGCCGGGCGACCGCTTCCTGTTGTGCACGGATGGCCTGGTTGACGGTTTGTTCAACGAACAGTTGGCGGAGTTCATGGAACCGGAGGACCCCTCGGGGCGGCTGGTGCGCGAGTCGCTGGAGCGTTCCGGGCGCGACAACACGACGGCGCTGGTGGTGGAGATCAGGGCAGAATGAGGC
>CAXTVY010000385.1:0-2003 GCA_964247665.1 uncultured Chthoniobacterales bacterium
GCGCAGGACACCGCCCTCGCGGTAACGCAGAGGGAAAACATGACCGGGCCGGACGAGGTCGGCAGCACGAGTCTGTGGATTGGCAAGCTGACGGATCGTGTGAGCGCGGTCCGCGGCAGAAATTCCCGTGGTGACGCCTTCCGCGGCGTCCACACTGATTGTGTAAGCAGTGCGCATCCGCTCCGAGTTCGCCGCGGAGGGCGTCATCAGCGGAAGTTCGAGCCGGTCGAGTTCGGCACCTTCCATCGGTACGCAGATCACGCCGCTGGTGTACTTGACCATGAAAGCAAGGTTTTCCGGGGTAGCCTTTTCGGCGGCCAGGACCAGGTCACCCTCATTCTCGCGATTGGCGTCGTCGGTGACGATGACCGGTCTGCCGGCACGCATGTCCTCCAGCACGGCTTCAATCGAGTCAAATGGGTTTGGGGCAATGCTCATCGTGGTTTGTGTCCGCAAGGTCGCTCATCGCACGCCATTTGCCAACCAGCCTGCCGGTTCCGGCCTGCGGGATAGCCAGCGGGACTTCGCCTAGTCCCGGCCTTTGCGGCCATCCGTGAGGATCGCGCCGGGTTGGAGCGCGTCTGCCCCGTTCGCTTGAAACACCGGCGTAAAGCGCACCTTCAGCTTCGCCAAATCGAGCACCTGCCAGTTGAGAAAGGCGATGTCATGGCCCGCCTTGCCATTGTGTTCGATGCCCACCAACAGACAGCAGCCATCGGCGCTGATGCGGCTCGCGGCCTCGCCGGGCTGGAAGTTCACGGCGGTTGCAGCCGGATCACCGCCGGTTGGGTACAGGGTCACGGCCAGGTAATACGCCTTGCCCGTGGCGGCATCCGGTAGCGCGAACGCTGGATACAGATGCTCCGTCGCGCTGGCACCGGAGGGTTGGGAAGGTTGCAGTGCCGCACGAAGTTCCCCGTCAAAAACCGTGCAAACCGCCTCCTTTCCCGCCGTCGGGAAGGCAGCCCGGGCGGGACTGTCAGGCCGGTTCATCCTTGGCAAGAGATTGTCGAGGGCCGCGCCGATCTTGGTCAGGGTGGCGGCGTCCGCCGCGTTGGCGGGGTCGAATGGAAGTACCCGCTTGCCTGTGGCGGCAGTGACCACCTGCGTAAAAGGGAGCAGGATCGCGCCGCCACCGGACGGCGTTTGCACGAGCCAACGGGCGAGCGCGATGTCCACCGGCAAGTCAGGAGCCGGTGACGACGTGGGAGTCGGCGACGTGGAAGGTTTCCCCGCGGCATCTTTCGCCGCCGAGACCGGAGGCTTTGCGCCTGCCGGTAGAACGGCGAAATCCACGCACAGAAAAAGCGCACAAAGCAGCCGCGGGGCAGGGGTTTTCATGGGGTCGAGGGAGATGAAACGGCGTCGGCCGGGAGTTGGCCGTTCGTCAGCACGGTCCGGTACACGCGGAAATCACCGTCGCGCAGCATCAACTCCGGTGGGTGCTCGCCGGGTGCCCGCGAGATAAACTCGTTAAACGGTGAGTCCTTCTGCCGGACGAAGCGCACAAACCACAATTCTCCCGTTTCCAAATCTGGCTGGCGCGGGTAATCCGACGGCAACCGGGGCCAGGGGGTGATCTCGCTGAAGCGGTTGGGCGGCAGTCCCTGGTCGGAAAGCCGCTCGCGGTAGCGTTCATCCCGCCCCTTGGCCACGCCCTTGGCGGTATCCTTACGGCGATTGGCCGCGTCGTCGCGCACCACGTAATAGAGCGTGGCATAAGGAAGAAAGATTTTCCTTCTCGGGCAATTATGATCCCGGTCCACGCCGCGGGCTCCCTGGGCGGCGAGGAAACCGCAAACCCGGCGCAAACTGGAGTTATTGCCGAGCTTTGTTTCGTAGCGCGGCGGGAGCAGCCATGTTCCGAGCAGGGCCGCCGCGGCGAACCCACCGGCCGTCAAGAGGAACGGCAGCGGAAGCCTGTCGCCCGTTGTTACCGTCCGGTCTGCCAAGACCCGCGCCATCAACAGGGCTACCCACGGTATTAAGATGAGTGTGTAAGT